>DATKZB010000403.1:0-19479 GCA_035528235.1 Phycisphaerae bacterium | reverse complement strand
AGGGTCTCGCCGGTGGCGTCGTCGACGTTGGCCTCCAGCAGCCAGACGGCGTCGGACTCACCGGCCGCCCCCTCGCACGCCTGGCCCAGGACGACCCTGAGCACGTTCGGCCCGAGCGTGCCCTGGCGGGCCCCTGCCCCGTATCCGACGGCCGCCGGCACCATGGCGGGCATGGGGCCGAACCGCTCCGCCAGCGTCACGAGGATGGCGGCGCCGGTGGGTGTGGTCAGTTCGCCCGGCTCCTCGGACTCGGCCGTCGGCACGCCCCGCACGAGTTCGACGACGGCCGGCGCGGGCACGGGTAATCGACCATGCGAGACATCTACATGGCCCGAGCCCAGGGGCAGGGGCGAGGCGACGAGGCGCTCTACGCCCAGCATCGCCAGGCCCGCGCACACCCCCACGATGTCGACGATCGCGTCGACCGCCCCCACCTCGTGGAAGTGCACCTCCTCGGGGGTCGTCCCGTGGACCTTCGCCTCCGCCTCGGCCAGACGCCGGAAGACCGCCCGGGCCCGCTCGCCCGCGCCGCCCGGCAGCTCGGCCCCCGCGATGATGGCCTCGATGTCCGACAGGCCCCGGTGATGATGATGGTGCCCCGTCAGCCGGACCTCGGCCCGCGTGGCCACGAGGCCCTTGCGGTCCTCCTTGCGGACCGCCAGGTCGTACCCCGAGACGGGCAGCCGCGCGAGGCACTCGCGGAGGTCCTTCTCCGCCAGACCGGCATCCAAAAGCGCGCCGAGCAGCATGTCGCCGCTGGCGCCGGAAAAGGCATCGACGTAGATGAGACCCATCGGACTCCCCTGCTCTGGTTCCGCGCCCCGCCGGCCCAAACGGCAGCCCGCCGCGGGCTTACTTGGCTTTCGGTTGACCGGCCGCGTCGGCCTTCGCCTTGAGTTCCGCTACCGCCTCGTCGTAGGCCTCCTGCCCCAGGACGACGCGGCGGATGTAGGCGACGTCGGCCAGGCTACCGCCCATCGGTCCCTTGTCACGCTGGTGCAGGATGTAGCGCTCGGCCTTGCCGTCCTCCCGGACATACAGCGGCTGACCCAGGATGTGGCCGACGACCTCGTGGTCGTTCCGTAGCGTTAGCCGCCACGCCAGGCTGCGGACCGGGTACGACCGGCCGGTGTAGACCTTCTCGGGGTTACCGGCCTCCTTGAACCGCCATTCCTTGTCGTCGCGTTCCCACTCGACGATGACCTCCATGCGCTTGCACGCCGGCACGGGCACGTACTCGTAGACCTTGTGCTCGATGTTGTAGATCTTGAGGCGCTTGGCCCGCGTGGTGTAGATGCGGCCGGGCAACTTTGCACCGGTCGAGAGTTCGATGTACCCGGGCACGGCGTCCTTGCGGGCCCCGGCGTCGGCCCGCTCGCCGAACGGGCTGGCGGCAGGGGCCGTCTCGGCCGTCGGCTCGGCGTCGTCTTCGACGAACGTGATGTCCGGCTCTTTCTGCTCGGCGGCGACAGGCGGTGAACCCCCCTGCCCGTTCTCGGCCGCGCCCACGGCAAGCACCCCCAGCATGGCAAGCGCCGCGCAGGCGCCCGCGGCGCGCACGACCGCGCCGCGACGAATTCCCGCCCGTTGCGCCCGCCAAGCGCTTGACATCATGTCAATCGCCTTCCATACTGCCGGCCATGGACCGAATCGGCATCCTTGGCGGCACATTCGACCCGATTCACCTGGGCCATCTTATCCCGGCCGCGTACGCGTGCAACCATCTTCGGCTGGACCGGCTGATTCTGGTCCCATCGGCCGCCCCGGTCCACCGGCCGCGCCATGCCCCGGCCGCCGGGGATCATCGGTTGCGGATGTGCCGCCTCGCGGCCGCATCGTTGCCGCCGTTCCAGGTCTCCGACGCCGAGGTCTCGCGGGCCGAGCCGTCGTACACCATCCTGACCCTGCGGCACATGGCCGCCACGCTGGGTGCCGGGGCCGAACTCGTCCTGCTGGTCGGCGAGGACAACCTGCCGACGCTCCACACGTGGCGGGCGATCGAGGAGATCCTCGACCTGGCCCGCCTGGCGGTCCTGCCGCGCCCGGCCACGGGGCCACCCGACCTGGGTCCGCTCCGGGCCGCCATCGGCGAGCCGGCCTTGGACGAGATCCTTGGCTGCCGCGTCCCGGCCCCCATGATCCCCATCAGCGGGACCGATATCCGCGGTCGCGTCCGGGCCGGGCAGCCGATAGCCGGCCTGGTTCCGGCGAGCGTGGCGGCCTACATCGCCGCCACGGGTATCTACGCGTAACCAGCCCCTGTGGCCCCCACTGTGCGCGGCGGGTCCCCGCACCTGCCGCGCGAAACCCGCTGGCGCGGTCGAGAACGCCGTTTCTTGCGCGGTGGGTACGGGGACCCACCGCGCAAGGCCTCAGGTGGCCTTGTAGCACTAAACACGCGCCACGCGGGGCGGGTCGCGGGCGGATGTTCCACGTGGAACAGGGGGTGGCGGCATCCCAGGCCGGGCCCATGTTCCACGTGGAACGTCCCTGAGCCCCCCTACCCCAGGCGGCCCAGGATGCGGTCCAGGTCGTCCTGGCTGTAGAACTCGATGACGATCTTCCCGGTGCCCGGCCTGGCCCCCTGCTCGACCGAAACCTTGGTGCCCAGGGCCTCGCGCAGCCTCGCCTCCAGGTCCCGGACCTCGGGACCCTTGGCGGGCCCGGCCCGCTTGGGCTTCCGCGGCACCGCGGGGCCCGTCAGATGCTCCACCTGCCGGACCGACAGCCCTTCGCGGGCCACCCGCTCGGCCAGGTGGACCTGTTTCCTGGGGTCCTCGACCGCCAGAATCGCCCGGGCGTGCCCCATGGCCACGAGGCCGCTACGGACCATCGCCTGGACCTCGGCCGGCAGTTCCAGGAGGCGGATCATGTTGGCGATGGTGCTGCGGTCCAGGCCCAGCCGCCCGGAGGCCTCGGCCTGCGTCCGGCCGGTCGAGGCCAAGTACGCCCGGAAACTCTCGGCCTTCTCGATGGGGTCGAGGTCCTCACGCTGCAGGTTCTCGACGAGGGCGAGTTCCAGCATCTGGTCATCCGGCACGTCGCGGACCACCACCGGCACCTCGGCCAGGCCAACCGCCCTGGCGGCCCGGAAACGCCGCTCGCCGGCAATGATCTGGTAGCGGTCGCCGTGCCGGCGGACCACAATGGGTTGGAGGACGCCGTGTTCGCGGACCGAGGCCTCCAGTTGCCCGAGATCCTGCGCATCGAGCATCTGCCGCGGCTGATGCGGGTTCGGGTCGAGCAGCGCAATGGCGACCGACGAGACCGGGCCGGCGGGCGCCGTAAGGTCGGGTATGGGCTCGTCGGACCGCCCCTTCATCAGCCCGTCGAGTCCGCGTCCGAGCCGGCGGATGGCCATGGGACCCTCCTAACTGGACTCGCCCACAAGCGAGCGTTCGATGACCTCGATGGCCAGGTTGACGTACGCCCGCGCCCCGGGCGACCGCGGGGCGTAGTCGATAATGGACCGACAATGGCTTGGCGCCTCGGCCACCGCCGGGTCGCGCGGGATGACGGTCTGGAAAACGGGGTCGTCGAGTTTCTCGCGGACCTCGTTTTCGACGTCCCGGGTCAGTTCGGCCCCCGGGTCGTACATAGTAAACAGGACGCCCGCGACCCGCAAGGCCGGGTTCAGCCGGGCCGACTGCCGCACCGCAGCCAGGAGTTGCACCAGCCCCTCCAGGGGGTAGTATTCACACTGGATGGGGACGATGACGCCCGTCGCGGCGGCCAGGGCGTTCTGTGTCAGCGGCCCGAGGGAGGGCGGGCAGTCGATGAAAACCGCATCAAACCGCCCGTCGCCGAGCCCCGCCAGGCGGTCGCGGAGCACCAGGGCCGATGGCAGGCCCTGGACGGCGAGGCGCTCAAGGTCCCGGCCGGCCGCGATCGCCTCAACGCCAGCCCAGTCCGTGGCCGTAACGGCACCGGCGGCACCGGCAGGCGAGAACGCGGGGCTCACCGCCACCATCTCCAGGCCCAGGCCGCTGGTGGCGTTGCCCTGGGGGTCGACGTCGACCACCAGAACCCGCGGGCCCGACAGGGCCACCGCGTGGGCGACGGACGTGGCGGTCGTCGTCTTCCCGACGCCGCCTTTCTGGTTGGCCACCGCGAGGATCGCCGGCACCGAGAGCCTCCCTCGCCGCCATTCTAGAGGCGGCCGCAGGGCGGGCAACAGAAAACTCATTGCGAGGGTGGGGCAGGGGCCTATAATGCGCCCAAGACGCCCGGCGCGCGGGGCCGGAGGGGCCACGGAATGGACGGCCGGAGACATGTGCATTACTCTGGCCGCGTTCAGGGCGTCGGGTTCCGGTACACCGTCCGGGCCCTGGCCAGAGGCCGCCCGGTGAGCGGCTTCGTGCGGAACTGCCCCGACGGCCGGGTCGAGGTCGTCGTGGAGGGGCAGGCCGGGGAGGTCGAGGCCTTCCTGGCGGCCGTCCGGGAGGAAATGGCCGACTATATCGGCCACGTCGAGGTCCAGGACGAGCCGCCCACGGGCGAGTTTTCGGGCTTCGCCGTGGCGTTTTAGGCGCCTGGCGGAGCAGGGGGGGCAGGGGGGGGGGTCGGAGCGGGCCATGCGGGCGCTGGCAGGCATCGTGCTGAACACGTTCCGCGAGTCGGTGCGGCAGCCCTTTTACTACCTGCTGCTGGCCGCCGGGGTGGCGGCCCTGGTCATCACGATGCGCCTGCCGCTCTTCACGTTCTATGATGATACGGATATGTACAAGGAACTTGGCCTGTCGTTCATCCTGCTGTTCGCCCTGCTGGCGGGACTGTTGGCCGCCGCCACGGGCGTGGCCCGCGAGGTCGAGGCCAAGACGGCCCACACGATCCTCGCCAAGGCCCTGGGCCGGTGGCAGTTCGTCCTGGGCAAGTACCTCGGGGCGATGGGGGCGGTGGGGGTGGCGACGGCCGTCCTGGGGGTCGTGTTTGTGGCGTGCGTATACTACCGTGTCGAACTCGATGCCAGCGTGCTCGAGCGGGTGCTCGCGCGCGGCGGCGTCGGCCGGCAGGTCGAGGCGTTCCGCGCGAGGCAGGTCAACCAGGCCGTGACGGTCGTGCCGGGCCTCGCGCTGGTGCTGCTCCAGGTGGGGGTGCTGTCGGCGTTGGCCACGGCGCTGTCGGCCCGCTTCTCGGTGGCGACAAGCGTGGTCCTGAGCCTGGCGGCCTTCGTGGTGGGGCACCTGACGCTTTTTCTGGAGCAGGCCGTGCGGACGGCGGGCGGCGCCCTGGCCGCCGTCGTTCAGGGCGTCCTGGCGGTGGTCCCGTTCCTGGAGATCTTCAACATCAATCGGAAACTCAGCCACACGATACTCACGCCCCTGGA
Source organism: Phycisphaerae bacterium (assembly GCA_035528235.1). GTDB lineage: Bacteria > Planctomycetota > Phycisphaerae > FEN-1346 > FEN-1346 > DATKZB01. The sequence continues at coordinate 14,153 of DATKZB010000403.1, read as the reverse complement.
TCCGGGCAGCCCGGGCGCGGCGGCGTGGGCGGCGGTGTGGGCGTACGTGGGATGGTCGGCCGTGTACGCGGCGGCGTATGCGACGGTAGTCATCGCGGTGGGCGTGATGCTGTTCCGGCGGCGGTCGCTGTCATAGCGGGAGCCGGGGTCGCCGCGCCGAAGGGACCTTGGAGGGAAGAGCCATGGCGCAGATCGTCGTTCTCTACAGCACGCTGAGCGGAAACACGCGGGCGATGGCCGAGCACGTGGCCGCCGGGGTCGGGCTCGTGCCGGGGGCCGAGGCCGCCTTCATGGACGCGGCCGCCCTCGACCTGCCGGCCCTGGAGGCCGCCGACGGCATCGCCATCGGCACGCCCAACTACTTCTCGTACCCCTCGGGCCTCGTCAAGCATTTCTTCGACCTGGCCCATCAGCGCGAGCCGTTCAAGGGCAAGCCGTACGTGGCGTTTTCGACGCACGGCGGTGGCGGCGGGGTTTCGGCCATTGTCGACAAACTGGCCGGATCGCTCGGGATGAAGGCGGCGGGGGCGGGCCTCGACGTCATGGGCCAGCCCCAGGGCGACCAGGTCAAGGCGTGTCGGCGGCTGGGCCAGGCGCTGGCCGCTGCCGCCTCGGCGTGAGGACGACTTGCCGCGGCCCGGCGGGCCCCTGCAACCACTTGTGCAGAAAAAGGTTGACGCGGCGGGCCCCCATGCTACCTTACGTCCGGTTAACATGCGGCCCCAGAGATAAGGGGGCAGCGGCGTGGGCGAGAGCGAACATGCGGAATCGGCCCTGAGGCCGGACGCCGAGGGGCGGTGCAGAGAGTTTGTCGCGACCCTCAGCGAAGAGGAGATCATGCTCCTGAGGCTCCGCGACGAGCTTTACGACGGTCGGTGGGACGCCATGCTCGCCGACCTGAATGACCGTCTCCAGGGCAAGCCGTACGTCTTTAAACTCGCCCACCGCATCCAGGACGATATCGAGCGCATCGAGCGGCTTAACCGGTTCGAGCGCCAGTACCAGGCGGACCTGGCAAAGTACATCTGAGGGCCAAGCAAGGGCGCGGAGCGACCTATGAGGCGTGTCACGCAAGGGGTTTGGGCGGTACTGGCGATGGCGATGGCGCTTCTGGCGGTGTCGGGGGCCGGCTGTGCGACGAGCCGTCCGGCGGCCGCGCCACCACCGGCAGGCGACCTGCCACTACCCGCGGCACCAGTCGTCCTGGCCGCCAACGCCATGGAGGTCCTCTGGAACACGCAGGCCCTCATCGCGCCCGACAGCCACCTGACGGCCGTCTGGGTGGTCGGCGACTTCCTGGTCTGCCACGGATCGGACCACCGCATCTACGTCATCGACGCCAAGACCGGCGTGCGGCTCTGGTCGAGGGACGTGGCGGCGCCCCACGAGGCCGTCTGGCCGCCCGCCATCGACGCCAAGGGCAACCTCTGGCTGGCCACCACGACGAAACTGATGGGCTTTGCCGGGCGCGACGGGCACAACCTGGTTGCCGCGGCCAAGCGGGCCGCGCTCCAGGCGAAGGTGGTCGAGATGGAGACCAACCTCGAGGAGTTCCAGCAGCGGGTCAGCAGGGCCGAGGCCGCCCCGGTCGACCGCAACGCCGCCCGCCTGGTCCTCGAGAAGGCCCGCATCGAGATCGAGGCCCTCCGCGACCAGGTCCGCAGCACCACCGAGACCGAGGGCATCGAACTGGAGTTCGGGCCGGCCGGCCGGCCCGCTTTCGGCGGCGCGCACTGTTACATCCCCGATGCCAAGGGCTGGCTCCAGGCCATCAGTCTGGAAGAGGGCACCGTCTCCTGGGGCCGATGGACCAACGACACCGTCACGGCCGGACCGGTGGTCGACAACTCGCTCGTCTACTTCGGCGGCCGCGACGGCAGGGTCTATGCCTCGCTTCAGCACGTGCGGAGCGTGGTCTGGCAGTATCAGACCGAGGGCGCGATTGTGGCCGACCTGAAGCGGACCGACACCGGCCTGGTGCTCGCGGCCAGCCTCGACTACGCCCTGTACGCGTTCCAGGGCTCCAGCGGCCGGCTCGAGTGGCGGCATGACGCCGGCGAACCCATCCGTAGGGCCCCGTATGCCTTTGGCAACCAGGTGTTTCTCCTGACGCGGCAGGCGGGCCTGACGGCCCTGGGCGAGGCCGGAAGGCCCCAGTGGCGGCTGGGTGAGGGCGAAGACGTTATAACCGCCGATGCGAAAACGGTTTACGTCCTGGGGCGCGGCAACGACCTCCTGGCGGTCAACCGCACGGATGGAAAGGTCCGCTTCGGCGTGCCCCTGAGGCGGGGCACTCTCATCGGCGTCAACGAAACCAAGACCGGCATCCTGTACCTCGCGTCGCCCGAGGGCCAGATCCTGGCCGTCGTCCGGAAGCCGGAGCCCGAGGAGCAACCGGCGCCGACCGAGATCGCGCCTCCGGCAGAAGAGAAGCCCGCGGCCGAAGAAGAACCCGCGGCCGAAGAGGAACCCGTGGACGGCGACACGCCTGCTCCCTAGCACGGCAATGCCACCTGTCACGCGGCAGCAGACGTAACGTCCTGCGGCAACACGACTTGCGTGCCGCAGCGCCGGGTGGCCCCGAGATTCTCGGCCGAGGGGGTAACTGTGCGGCTGGGCGTGTGCACCGCCTGCTTTCGCGACGTCAGCCTGCCGGAAGTGCTGCGCTGGACCGGCCAGGCCGGCTTCAACACCGTCGAGATCGAGTGTCCCCCCGTCCGCGATTCCGCCACGTGGTACCACGACGCGGCCCTGAACATCGGCGGTCTCGATGGCCCGGGTCGTGACGCCTTCCTGTCGGCCCTCGACGCGGCGGGCCTGACGGCGTCGGCCCTGGCGTGGTACGCCAACGTGCTCGACGCCGACTCCGGCCGCCGCGACGTCATCCTCGGCCATCTCGGCCGCCTCGTCGAGACGGCGGGCACGCTGGGCGTTGAGGTAGTATGCCTTCTGGTTGGCCGCGACCCCGCGCTGCCGCTGGGCGACTGCCTGGCCGAGTTCGCCCGCCGCATCAAGCCGGTCGTCGAGCAGGCCGAGGCGTCGGGCGTGCGGCTGGCCGTCGAGAACGCCCCCCGTATCGGCTGGCAGTTCGAGGACATGCCCGGCAACGCCGCCTTCTGCCCGGAACTGTGGGAGAAACTGTTCACGCACGTCCGGAGCCCCGCCGTCGGCCTCGCCTTCGACCCGGCCCACCTCGCCTGGACGGGCATCGACCCGCTCTTGGCCCTGACCGACTACGCCGAGAAGATCTTCCACTTCCGCGCCAAGGACGCCGAGACGCTCGACCTGAGGCAGCAGGACTGCGGCATCCTGCGGCCCAGCGGCGGCTGGTGGCGGTATCGGCTGCCGGGCCTGGGGTCCGTCGACTGGCGACGCCTCATCGACCGCCTCCACGAACTTCATTACGACGGGGCCGTGGTCATCGACCACGAAGACCCCGTCTGGCAGGGCACCCTCGACCGCATCAAGACCGGCCTCGCCCTGGCCAAGCGGCACCTGGACCCGTTCATGCCGTAGCCCTCCCTGCGCGATGCCTTGCCGCCGGAGTGGTGATAGGGTAGACTGGGGCCGTTCCGGGAGGACCAGAAGCCATCCGTGGTTTATGGGGCGTGGTCGCGTGTCAAGGAAGCAAACTTGACGTTCCAGTTGACATCCCGTCCTGCGCAACGTCGCAGGAATGCCGACAGGAACAAGCTCGCGCCCGAGGACCGCCCGGTACACGATTGGTACAGGTTCGTTCTGTCCTTCCCGCCGCATCTTGTTCGTCACTACGTCGACCAGTTCCGCCTGACGCCGGAACACCGGGTGCTGGACCCATTCTGCGGCACGGGCACGACCCTGGTCGAGTGCAAGAAGTTGGGCATTCCCAGCGTCGGTGTGGAAGCGCACCCGATGGCGTCGTTCGCCAGTCGGGTGAAAACAGAGTGGGAGGTCGATCCGGACGGGCTTCTGCGGCATGCCGAGTCCGTGGCTGATGCGACGCGGGCGCGGCTTAGGCGGCTGGGTGAGCGCCCGCAGGCTGGCAATGGCATGCGGGTCCTGCCGGTGGAGGCGGCGAGACTGTTGCTGAAGGACTCGATCAGTCCTGTGCCCCTGCATAAGTCGTTGGTCCTTCTTGACCAACTTGGCGAGTTGGCGGATGAGGAATTCCGGGCTCATGAGCTTCTCGCGCTAGCCACGTCGCTCGTGACAGATATTGGCAACCTTCACTTCGGCCCAGAAGTGGGCGTAAGGGGGGCGAAGGATGATGCCCCTGTAATCAACTGCTGGATGAAACGGGTGCGGGGAATTGCCGAGGACTTGCGGTCGCTCAGGCCGACGCACGGCACTCCGGTTGCGGTTTATCAGGACGACAGCAGGGATCTGCCACGCGGGCTCGAACGAGAGTCCGTTGATGCCGTCATCACCTCGCCGCCGTACCCGAACGAGAAGGACTATACGCGCACGACTCGCCTGGAGTCGGTTATCCTGGGTTTCGTGCGGGATAGGGAGGAACTGCGCAACCTTAAGCAGGGGCTGCTGCGGTCCAACACACGTAACGTGTATAAGGCCGACGAGGACGACCAGTGGGCCGAGGAATTCGATGAGGTTCAGAGGGTCGCTTCCGAGATTGAGAGGAGAAGGGTCGAACTGGGCAAGACAAGCGGGTTCGAGCGCCTGTACCATCGCGTGACGAAACTTTACTTTGGCGGGATGGCCAGGCATCTTGAGGAACTCAAAGCCGTGTTGCGGCCAGGGGCCAGATTGGCATATGTGGTCGGGGATCAGGCTTCTTACCTGCGGGTCATGATCCGCACAGGTCGAATCCTAGCGGACATAGCCCAGTCACTCGGCTATGAGGTCCTCGGTGTGGACCTCTTCCGGACGCGGCTGGCGACGGCAACTCGCCAACAGCTGCGCGAAGAAGTGGTGCTTCTTCGTTGGCCAGGGGGCAGCGCATAGCCATGGCAAAGGGTACGGTTTACGACCAGATCGTCGAGAGCGTGTTTCTGTCCAGGTACCGTAAGGGGGCCCGTGAAGTGCCCTTTGGCCGAGAGGAGATCTCTCGCGTTGCCAAGGAACTGGGGCTGGACGTGCCCAAGAACCTGGGTGACGTGGTCTATTCTTACCGCTACCGCAAACAACTGCCGAGAGCGGTCCGTGACCGTGCCCCGGAAGGCAAACAGTGGGTTATCAGGGCTGCTGGCACATCGCGTTACTGCTTTGCCGCTGTTGACATCGTGAACATTATTCCGTCCGAGGCCCTTGCAGAGACCAAGATACCGGACGCGACGCCGGGCCTCATCAGCATGTATGCACTCGCGGATGAGCAGGCGCTACTTGCCAAACTACGATATAACCGCCTACTTGACATCTTTCTTGGTGTAGCATGTTATTCTCTTCAGAGCCACCTTCGGACGGCGGTTCCCGGTTTGGGCCAGGTTGAGACTGACGAGCTGTACGTGGGGATCGCCCGAAGCGGTGTCCACTATGTCTTTCCGGTTCAGGCAAAAGGCCGGCGCGACCGGATCAGCACCATCCAGGTGAAACAGGACTTGGCGATGTGCAAGCACAAGTTCCCCGCCCTTGTCTGCCGTGCCGTGGCAGTTCAATTCGTGCACGACGACCTGATTGCCCTCTTCGCTCTTGAGGAAACGCGTAAGGGCATTAGGGTGGCCCTGGAGAGACACTACCTTCTTGTCCTTCCGGAGGACCTCTCGAAAGAGGAACTGGAGGCTTATGGTCGCCGACGCCCCGAAACCGAATTGGGCCTTTGATCGGGGCCTGGCGTACCAGATAGCGGTCGCTTAGGCCGCCAACTCTTGCATGGCGACTGTGCAAACCATCCTGAACTGCGTCGATCGCCTGGCCCCGTTCCGGCTGGCCGAGGAATGGGACAACGTGGGCCTGCTTCTGGGCGATGCCGCGCGCCCGGTCCGACGCCTCCTCGTCTGCCTCGACGTGACGGAGGCCGTATGCGACGAGGCCGAGCGCACGGGGGCCGAGGTCATCCTGGCCCATCACCCGCTCATCTTCGAGGGCGTGCGGCGGCTGACGGCCGACACGCCCGCCGGTCGCCTGGCCCTGCGGCTGCTGGGGCAGGGCAGGGCCGTCATCGCCGCCCACACGAACCTCGACTCGGCCCAGGGCGGCCTGTGCGACATCCTGGCCGGGATGCTCGACCTGGCGGACCTCGAGCCGCTCCAAGCCGCCCCCGCCGCCAAGCGGTTCAAGGTCGTCGTCTTCGTGCCCGAGGCCCACCTGGACGCCGTCCGCGCGGCGGCGTTCGGCGCCGGGGCAGGGCACATCGGCCGGTACAGCGAGTGCGGTTTCGCGGCCGCCGGCACCGGCACGTTCCTGCCGGGCGAGGGGACCCAGCCCGCCCTGGGTGAAGCCGGCCAACCGACCCGCGCGGCAGAACTGCGGTTCGAGACCGTCGTCGACGCCGATCGCCTGGGGGCCGTCGTGGCGGCCGTCGCCCGGGCCCATCCGTACGAGGAACCCGCCATCGACGCCTACCCGCTGCACGCGCCGCCGCCGGGCCTGGGCATCGGCCGCGTCGGCCGGCCAAAGAAGTCGAGTACGCTGGCCCAGTTGGCCGATAACCTCAAGGAGAGAGCAGGACTTCAGACCGTCGGCATCGCCGGCCGCCCCGAGTGCGCGCCAGAGCGGGTGGCCGTGGTCACCGGCGCGGGCAGCGGTCTGGTCGAGGCCGTCGCGGCGGCCGGGTGCCAGGCGTACGTCACGGGGGAACTCAAGTACCACGAGGTGTTGGACCTGTCGGCCCGCGGCATCGGCCTGGTCCTGGGCGGGCACTACGCCACCGAGCGGGTGCCCCTGGACGCCTGGGCGCCGCGGCTGGCCGAGACCATCGACTGCGAGGTCCTCCTGAGCGAGAGCGAGGCCGACCCGACGCGCGGGCGGTAGGAGAGGGGAATGCCTTCATTCGTCTGTCCCCTGGCAAGCGGCAGCCTGGGCAACGCCCTGGTGGTGGCGTCCAGGGGGACGCGCGTCCTGGTCGACGCGGGCCTCTCGCAGCGGCGGCTGAAGGCGGGCCTGCGCGCGGTCGGGGTCGAACCGGACGAGGTCTCGGCGGTGTTTCTGACGCACACGCACCGCGATCATTTCTCGCCGGCGGCCGTCGGGTTCTGCCTGGCCCACAGCGTGCCGGTCTATTCGTCGGCCGAGAACCTCGACCACCTGTCGGCCACCCTGCCGGCGATGGCGCGGCTGGAGGGGGCGGGCCTGGCGCGGCCGATGGACGGCGAGCCCGTGGCCGTGGGCGACCTCCTGGTCGAGGCCTTCGACGTGCCGCACGACGCCCCCGGCTGGTGCCAGGGGTTCCGGTTCCGATTCGGCCCGCCGCGACGCCGCAGCAGCGTGACGGTGGCGACGGACCTGGGGCACGTGCCGGGCGACGCCCTGGCGTGGTTCGTCGATTCCAGCGCCGTGGTCATCGAGTCGAACCACGACCCCGACATGCTGCGGGCGAGCACGCGGCCGGCCGACCTCAAGGCCCGGATCGCCGGGCTGCACGGGCACCTCTCGAACGAGACGGCCGCCGAGGCCCTGGCCGAGATCGTCGGCCGCTCGCACCCGGGCCGCGTCCGCGACGTGGTCCTCGCGCACCTGTCGCGCGACTGTAACACGCCGGCGCTCGCGTTGGAGGCCCAGGCCCATCTGGCGGGGGGCCAGGGCAGGGCGGTCCGCGTCGTGGCGGCAACCCAGTTCGAGCCGGGACCGCGGATTGAGATGTAGGGTCGGTGCTTGCGCCCGCCAGGCTTCCTGCGGATTCCGCATCTCCGGTTTCGGATTGCAGATTAGCGCGGCCGCCGTGTAGGGCGCGTGCTCTGCACTCACCCTACGACGTGCTACCGCGACCGCTTCTTGCGGTCCTTCTTCTTGCGGGCGGAGCGTTGGCGTTTCTTGCGTTGGTGGCCGAAGAGGTCCACGCTGGCCATCTGCTGGGCGACGGCGGCGCGGCCGCCGCCGAAGGCCCCGGCGCTGTGCATCTGCCGCACGAGGTCCTTGACCTGGCCGAACGACTTGACGAGGCTCGAGACGTCCTGGGGGTCCATGCCTGAGCCGCGCGCGATCCGCCGCCGCCGCGGCGCGTCGATGATGTCGGGGCGGGTGCGTTCCCTGGGGGTCATCGAGTTGATGATGGCCTCGGTCTGGTCGAGTTCCTTGTCGTCGATGGGCAGGTCTTTCATGGCGGAGCCCATGCCGGGGATCATGGCGAGGATGTCTTTCAGGGGCCCCATGCGTCGCATCTGGCGGATCTGCTTGAGGAAATCGTCGAGGCCGAACTCGGCCTTCCGCAGTTTCTCCTGGAGCCGCGCGGCCTCGTCGGCGTCGACGGTGGCCTGGGCCTTCTCGACCAGGCCGACGACGTCGCCCATGCCGAGGATGCGGTTGGCCATGCGGTCGGGGTGGAACTCTTCGAGCCGGTCGAGTTTCTCGCCCATGCCGACGAACTGGATGGGTTTGCCCGTGACGGCCTTGACGCTCAGCGCCGCCCCGCCGCGGGCGTCGCCGTCGAGTTTCGTGAGGATGACGGCCGAGAGTTCCAGCACCGCGTTGAACTCCTTGGCGCTGGCGACGGCGTCCTGACCGGTCATGGCGTCGCAGACGAGGTAAATCTGGTGGGGCTTGACGGCCCGGGCGATGTCCTTGGCCTCCTGCATCATCGCCTGGTCGATGTGGAGGCGTCCGGCGGTGTCGACGATGACGACGTCGCAGTTCTGCTCGGCGGCGGCCCGGACGCCGTTCTTGGCGATGCGGACGGGGTCGCCCAGGCCCTCGCTGTAGACGGGCGTGTCGACCTGGGCGCCGACGACCATGAGTTGCTCGATGGCGGCCGGGCGCTGACAGTCGCACGCCACCAGCATCGGGCGGTGTCCCTTTTCCTGGATGAGACGGGCCAGTTTGCCGGCGGTCGTGGTCTTGCCGGAGCCCTGGAGGCCGGCCATCATCAGCACGGTGGGGCCGGGCGACTGGAAGGGGATCCGCGGGTCCACAGGCCCCATGAGGCGGACCATCTCGTCGTGGATGACCTTGACGAAGACCTGCTCGGGCCGAAGGGTCTTGAGGACTTCGCGTCCGATGGCCTCGCGGCTGACGCGATCGATGAAGTCGCGGGCCACCTGATAGTTGACGTCGGCCTCGAGGAGGGCGGTCCGGACCTCGGCCAGGGCGTCCTGAATGTTGCGTTCGGTCAGGCGCCCGCGACCGGCGAGGCCGCGCAGGACGCCGCCCAGTTTCTCGGTCAGGTTTTCGAACATGCCAAAGCCCGCTTTCGCCCGCCGCCTTGCCGCGCTAACCCGAGGCGGCCGGTGAGTTTAGCACATTCGGCCGCGCATGCAAGGCGCGCGTGTGCCGCGGCCGGTCTTGTCCGGCCGTGGGCCGCTCGCTGGCGCTCGCGGCTAGCACTGCGCCATGGCGCGCCCCGGGAGGCGGCACGGGCGCGCCAGAAAAAAAGACCCTCAGGGCCGGGCGACTGAGCATCCGCCAAGGCGGAGACCGGCCCCGAGGTGGATAGGACGAACCCAAGGGGTCCCCATAGGCTACGATTGTGGCCAACCAAATGCAAGGGGAAAAAATCGGGCGACCGGACCTCTTGCAGGGGCGGGGTGGCGCGTAAGTGCTTGCTCCCAAATCACTTACCGATTCCTGGCAAAATGGGGGGGAAGGAAAAATGCCTTTGCGGTCCCCCGCCACCCCCCGGCACGGCCGCCACGCGCAACCCGTTGTCACCAAAGAGGTTAGGCGCGGAGCGACGGAATCTCTTGCGTCCAGGGCTCCGGATGGATAGAAATGGCCGGCCGGCACCAGAAACGAGGCAGGGCAGGGGCGCCGCCCATGACCTGGACGAGCCGAAACGTCGAGCAGTTCATCGCCGAGCGCGGCCTTCAGGGACGCGTCCGGCCGATGCCCGAGAACACCCACACGGCCGAGGATTCGGCCCGGGCCCTGGGGACGGACACGTCGCACATCGCCAAGAGCCTGCTCGCGCGGCTGTCGCCGGGGCGGTTCGTCCTGTGCATCGTGCGGGGCGACAAACGCCTCGACCGCAAGAAACTCTGCCGCGCGGCCGGGGCCAAACGCATGAGCCTCGCCACGGCCGACGAGGTCCTGGCAGTCACGGGTTACCCCGTGGGCGCCGTGCCGCCGTTCCCCATCCGGACGGCGGTGCCGACGTACCTGGACCCGGCGGTGCTGGAAGTCGAGACGGTCTACTGCGGCGGGGGCGCGGTCGATGCGCTGCTGGAGGTGCCGACCGAGGAACTCCGCGCCGTCACGGGCGCCCAGGTCGTGGACCTCTCCGTCGGGTAGGCACCGGGCGGGTCCCTTTTAACGCAGAGGACGCGGAGAAGACAGAGAGAACGCAGAGGAAAAAGGCAACTGCAAGAGATTGAGATAAAAAAGAAACAGAAGAAACAAAAGCCCGCGATGGGAGACCCGCCGCGCAAGATCCGCTGAGATGGCCTGCCGAGGATTTCAGGCGAGCAGCCCGCCGCGCCGCAGGACGTCGGTGACGAGCACGTCGGCGGGCACGCGCGTGGGCGCCTCGGCGTATCCGATGCCGCGCGCCAGGCACCACGCCCGCATATCCGCCGCGAACCGCTCGGCCTCGCGGGCCAGGCGGCCGCGGACCTCGTCGGTCAGGTGGATGCCCAGGACGTCGCCCGTCTCGGCGTCGGCCACGGCCAGGTCGCCGAGGCCCGGCGGCGCCAGGTCCTCGGGGTCGGTCACCTGGAGGCACCAGACGTCGAACCCGTTGCCCTGGAGCGTCGTCAGGGGTTTCTCGTAGCCCGCCGGGTCGAGGAAATCCGAGACCAGGACCGCGAGGCCGCTCTGCGGGGCGTGGGGCAGAAACGCCTCGACGGCCCGGGCGAGGTCTGTCCGGCCGCCGGCTGCCAGGCCGCGCAGAAAATCGAGGACCCCCAGGATGTGCGTCTTGCCCCTGCCGGCCTCCAGGTGACCGCGTACGCCCCCGTCGACGGCCACCAGGCGGACCCGCTCGAGACTCGCCAAGCCCACGTAGGCCAGCGCGGCCGCCAAGCGTCGGGCATGGTCGAACTTCGGCGGCCGGCCGGTCGCCATCGAGGCCGAGGCGTCCACGAGGAAGTAGATCGCCAGGTCCTCTTCCTGCTGGCAGAGGCGAAGCAGCAACCGTTCGAGCCGGCCGAAGGCGGCCCAGTCGATGTGCCGGAAATCGTCGCCCGGCGAGTAGGCCCGGTGCTCGGCGAACTCCAGGCCCGGCCCCGTCCGTCGTCCCGTGCGGCCGCCGGGCACGCTGCCGGCAAAGGCCCTACGGGCCACGATCCGCAGGTACTCCAGGCGCTGGAGGAAATCGGAGTCAAACAAGTCGTCGGCCGTGGCGGGCATCAGAGCCATCCATTGCAGAATGCGGATTGCAGAATGCAGAATGAAAAGCGGCCGCCCTCATTGCCGGCGGGTCTGTCGGAGCCGGGCCATTCTGCAATCTGCATTCTTCATTCTGCATTCCCCGGTTCCGGCACGTGTTCGAGCACGTCGTCGATGATCGTGTCGGGACCGATGCCCTCGGCCTCGCCCTCGAAGTTCAGGATGATCCGGTGCCGCAGGGCCGGCCGCGACATCCGCCGCAGGTCGTCGAAGGCCACGTTGTACCGTCCGCCCACCAGGGCCAGCACCTTGCCGCCCAGGACCATCGCCTGGGCCGCGCGCGGCCCGGCCCCGTACCGCAGGTACTTGGCGGCCATCGGCGAGGCGGTCTCGCGCTCCGGGTGCGTGGCCAGCACCAGGGCGCTGGCGTAGTCGCGGACGTGGGAGGCCACGGGCACCTCGCGCACCAGGTCGCGCATGGCCAGCAGCATGGGCCCGTCGGCGACGCGCTGGGCACGGGGCACGTCGCGGCCGGTGGTGCGGTCGACGATCTCGGAGATCTCGTCCCGCTCGGGCATCGTCATCAGCAGTTTCACGAGGAACCGGTCGAGTTGGGCCTCCGGCAGGGGGTACGTGCCTTCCATCTCCAGGGGGTTCTGCGTCGCGAGAACGAAGAACGGTTCGTCGAGCCGTCGCGTGGTCCCGGCCACGGTAACCGAGCGTTCCTGCATGGCCTCGAGCATGGCCGACTGGGTCTTGGGCGTGGCCCGGTTGATTTCGTCGGCCAGGACGAGGTTGCCGAAGACGGGCCCGGGCCGGAACTCCCAGTCGCGGCGGCCGCCGGGCATCTCGACGATGACGTTCGTGCCGGTGATGTCGGCCGGCATGAGGTCGGGCGTGAACTGGATGCGGCGGAACACGAGGTCCAGCGCCTCGGCCAGCGTCCGGACCAGCATGGTCTTGCCGATGCCCGGCACGCCCTCGAGAATGGCGTGCCCCTCGGCCAGCAGACACAGGAGGACCCCCTCCACGACGTCCGCGTGGCCGACGATGACGCGGCGGACCTCGCCGCGGATGCGGCCGTACGTCTCGGCGAACTCGCGGAGCCGCTGCTCCACCTCCGGCGGGGTTGTCATGTCGTGCTCCCGCGGCTGGGACACCGGTGCGATGATACCGGCCGCGCCGTGGGGGGTCAATGACATGTAGGCCGCGGCGCGCCGCGGCCGCTGGTTACCGCCGCCGCAGGATCAGGCCAACAAGGCCCGCGGCCACGAGGGCCAGCGTCGCCGGCTCGGGTATGTACCGCTGCGTCAGAAGCAGCGGGTCGCCGACGAGCGTCATGCCGTACAGCCAGGCCCGTTCGCTGTCGATGTGCCCATCGGGGTCGACGCCGGTGTTCCACCAGTCGAGCATGGCCTGGCCGAAGGTGGCGCCCTGGCCCAGGGGGGCGAAGTACTCGTCCATCAGGTTCGACATCATGCCGCCCGTCTTGGCCGAGCCCACCGCCACCAGGCCCACCCCATCGCCGAAGACGTACTCGCCCGCCATGTATCCGAAGTCGGTGTACTTGGCGGCCGAGCACGCATAGAGGTTGTAGAAGAGGACTTGCGGGTCCAGGTCCTCCAGGTCGCCGTTGCTGACCGTCCCGTTCATCGAGTGGGCCTGCGAACTCGAGTGCGTCGACACGAGGGCGTGCTCGTACGACTCGTTCGCCAGGCGCCACGTGTAATCGGCCGCCGTCGTCTCGTCGGCCTCCGTGGCCGGGTCGTTCCAGACGTTCGTCACGGGGCCGTCGACGGCCATGCCCAGGACGGTGGCCCGCCACTGGGCCGTGTATAACCACGGGTCGTCGGTGTAGGCCAGGCCGGTGCGCGGCACGGTCAGGGCGCCGGTCCGGTAGGCGTGGTTCCTGGCGAAGTAGGTGTTGAGCAGGCCGGCCTCGGTGCGGCCGGGGTGCAGCAGCGTCAGGTTCCAGGTCGTCAGGCGGCCGAGCCAGATTTCGGGCCCACGTCGCCGTCCTCGTCGGTGTGGTCGTCAGGCAGGGCGCCGTGGGCGCCGGAAACGGTCCAGGAGCCGTCCAGGTCGGTGTAATAGAGGTCCGACGGGTGCGACTCGCCGGCGATGCCGCCGCCCTCGGCCGTGTAAACGTTCTGGACCGGCAGGTGCCCGATCAACACGGCCCCCGCCAACCCCCGGGTGTTGTAGCAGGTCGTCAGCAACTGGCGCAGCCCCGCCGGCGACGACGTGCTCGTGAACCCGGTCACCACGATGGGGCTGTAGCCCTGGGCCGTGATGTCCGCGAGGTACTGCGTGAGGCCGGCCCCGATGGCGCCGCTCGCGTACAGGTCGTGCTCCACCACCACCGCGACGTTAGTCGATTGGCCGGATGCCGCGGGGGGCGTAAGCAGAAAGAAACCCAGGGCCAGGATAGAGAGAGTGCGGGGCCGAAACACGAGCCTGCTCCTTCTCCCCCGGTCACCCTCCGGTCACCGGATCCGTCGCAGGCCCGCCGCCCCGCAGCCGGCAGGCATGTTCGCGCCCAGCGGGCGCAACCCCTTCCCACACAATACTATACACCGACTCGGCCAACGTGCAAGCGGGTCCTTCGGCGAAAAACAAGAACCGCAAGCCCCCGCCGCGCGCCTGGGCGCGGTGGGTCCCCGTACCCACCGCGCCGACCTGCCATAGGACATCGAGCGCGGCGGGTGCGGGGACCCGCCGCGCAAACACGCGAAACGGCCTCAGCGCCCTCACGGTCACTTGGCGGCGAAAGCGGCGGTCGTGCCGTCGGCGTAGGCGACCTC
>DATKZB010000402.1:0-27916 GCA_035528235.1 Phycisphaerae bacterium | reverse complement strand
TGCGCGAGAAAGCGGGTCTGCCGAGTCGGCCATGATGGACGTGATGCCTGGAGCGCGTCGTGCCTACCGCGCCCCCTGGTCGATATCGGGCGGCATGGGCTTGAACTCGACTTCGGCCCAGGGCTTGACCTCGCCGGCCTTCAGGAGCACGCTCGGCTTGGCGCCGCGATCGACGGCGGCCTGGAACTTGCCGTCGGATCCCAGGTGAACGATCTCTTCCTCCTTGCCGAGCGTGACACGGGCGCTCGAGTCGGACAGCCGCTCGACCTTGGGCGCCTCGGTGCCCCTGAGGTTGGGCATGATGACGACGAGCCACTTCGTGAGGCCGGCCGGCCCCTTGACGCGGAGCCACTTGGCCATCTCGCCGCCGTCCCACGTGCCGGGCTTGAAGTCCTTCGGGATGTACGCCCCGAAGTTCTTCTTCTCGTACTCGGCGCCCTTGGCGTTTCGCCGGCTGGCGGAATCGATATTTCTCCATCCCCACTCGCGCTGCTCCACCGGGCCCAGCTGGGGGGCGACGAAATGGGCCGTCACGTCGACGTCGAGTTGCCCCGGAAAGGTGAAGGCCTGGCCGGCCCGCTGGATGTCGCGGCCCAGGACGTGCAGGTTCCACCCGACGGCCTCGGGCGAGGAGATCTCGTCGCGGATGACCAGGTAGTCGGCTATCTTCGACGTCTTGGGGTCGTGCTTGACGAGTAGGACGTACCGCCGCATCGTCCAGGGCGTCTCCTCGGGCAGGCGCGTGGTCGGGTACTCCCAGCCGGGCTTGTCGGCCAGATGAGGTTCCATCGGGACGGCGTTGACCTCGTGAGTCCGTTCGTCGGCCACGAAGACGTCGGCAAAGGGTCCCTTGACGAACGCGCGGCGTGCGGCGACGGCCACGGGCCGTTTGCCGTCGATGTCGGGCCGGTTGTGGATGGCGGCCGACCAGGGTCGCGGCGAGTAGTGGCACGCGTAGTCGATGGCCAGCGGCGTGCCGAGCGAGCAAAAGTGGAACGAGAGTTCGTCGCCCTGGAAGTGGTTGCGGGCCGGGCCCGCCTTCACGGTCACAAACGACTCGTGCCGGTCGTCGTACGCGTTGGCGCGGAGCATGGCGCCGAACCCGTAGAACTCGCGGCTGGTGATGTCGATGCCGTACGCCCGTTTCAGGGGGAACCGCACGAGTTGCTTGGCGAAGGCGGCGTCGATGGCCTGGTACAGCGGGCTCATGGCGTTGAGTTCCTTGAGGTAGTTGCCGGGACTCGTGTCGCCGATGGGGGCCGTTTGCCGCACGCCGTAACGCGGGTCGGTGGGCGTGTGCATGCAGGCCAGGTACGTGGCCACCTCGCGGAGGCGCGGCCAGTCCTTGAAGGGGTTGGCGGCGCGGGCGTCGCGGAGTTTTTTGGCGTTCTCGACCACACGGAAGAAGAAGGAGGCGTAACTGAGCGATTCGGCCCACGCCCCGCCGGGGAACGAGTCGCGCTCCAGGTTCCCACGGGTCTCCTCGACGCCGTACTGCACCCACCGCTTGGCGTGCGGGTGGTCGGGCATCGCCAGGCCGATGGCCAACGGGATGGAGTACATGTCGGTGTGGAAGTTCGGGTTGCCGATGGCCCACCGGTACTTGGGCCCGGGCCAGTAATCTGGATTCATGAAGATATAAGCCAGAACGGCCAGGTCGCGGCTCGTGACGGGCCCCTTGGCGGGCAACTGCTTGCGGACCATCCGCGGGAACGTCGTCGGGTTGAAGTTGTGCTGGTTCAGGTGACCGCTCAGGTACACCCCCGCCATGCCGGCGGTGACCTGGGGGGCGCCGGACTTCCACTCCAGCACCCATTCATTGAGGACCCTTTCGAGCGGCGTGTCGGCGTGCGAGCGGGTCAGGCGGCTGAGGGCGTTGCGGACGTCGGGCGGCCCCAGGATGATGGCCCAGTGGCGCTTGCCGCCGTCGGTCGGAATCTCCACGCGCACCTGGCCCGGCTTCTTCGGGTCGCCATGGACGCGGAAGTTCTGCGACTCGAGGGTCGTGTCCGCGGGGCTCTGCCACTGGCTGCCCCGGACGGCGGCCAGGCCCAGGCCGTGGTCGGCCTTCGAGTTGTAGACGAAGGCGAACGGTCCGCCGCCGAACCAGATGTCGCGCCAGATGGGCCCGAGCGTGGCTATGGGGTGCTGCGGCGGCTCGAGCGTCGTGTCGTCGGCCTTGCCGTCGGTCTTGAACGTCCGCGCGTTGTACGTGTGCGGGTGGTACACGGCATCGGCCTTCAGTGCCGCGAGATCGAGCGTGATGGCGGTGCCCTTGCCCAGGGCGTACTCGTCCTCGACGCCGATCCACGGGTCACCCGCCCGAAAGTCGAACCGGATCCGGTACTGCCGCTGGGGGCTGGTGAACCGGAAGACCCGTTCCAGCACCGCCCGGGCCGGGCCGCGCTCGTGCCAGGTGTCGGTCACGCCCGTGGCCACCATGCCCAGGGGCCAGGCGAACGTGCCCATCGTGCCGGCGGCCGACCCGGCCCGCAGGACGTTGATGGGCACCGGCCGCAGCGGGTCGAACTCGACCGTGTACACCCCGTTCGCGACGACCGTGCGCCCGCCCTTCCGGGTGACCGAGACGTGCGGCCAGGGCGGCGGGGCCGCGGCGCCGTCGGCCACGGTGAAGGTGAGTCTCTGGTTCTTCCGCAGCGTGGTCTTGAAGAGGACCCGCACGGCGCCCTGGTCTTTGAGCGGGTAGAACTGGGCGGGCACGGCCTGTGCGTTGAACGCCTGGGCCTCGCGGGCCAGCAACTGGAGCGTGGCCGGGTCTGCGGAGGGGACGTCCGGGACGTCGCGCGTCAGCCACTCGTCGGGCCAGTCGCAGCCCAAGGGCTCGGTGATGGTGAACGAGGCGAGTTCGGCTCCCCCAGCGGCCGAGGCCAGGCCGACGCACACCGCCAATGCCGCCAACACCGCGCGCATCGTGTCGCTCCCGTGCTTGCCTTCGAGGTGACCTTCCCTCCTATAGAAAACGCCCCGGGCCGCGAGGTTTTCGTGTTTCTGCCGCGCCGATTCCTTCTACAGCGTCACATCTCGCGCGGCGGCCTTCCCAGGCCGCCGCGATCCGGCCTGACGCATGTTCGGCTCGCCCCGGGCGAGCCGTGATCAACACGCCTCGTGCGCGGTGGGTCCCCGTACCCACCGCGTACGAGGCCCGTTCCCGCGGCGGGTGCGGGGACCCGCCGCGCTCGCACGTTAGAGGATTCCTGTCGGACCGCACGGACGCGACGCCCCCGCCGCGCCCCGCCGATAACTTGATTGACCCCCTGCCTGCCGGGGGATAGAAACAGGGCAGACGGCTTCTTCGTGAAGGGTCCCGCCATGCAGAGCGACGTCCGCGTCCGCGAGGTCCAGACGTTCCGCGTGCCGACGGCCTGCCGGACGCCGCTGAAGTTCGGTGCCGTCGTCGTCGAGAAGACCTACACCGGTTACGCCCGCGTCACGGTCGAGAACCGCGCCGGCCGGACCGGCGTGGGCTGGGGCGCCATGTTCCTGATGGACCTGTGGGCGTGGCCCGTGTCGAAGGCGTCGCACGAGGCCCGCGAACGGGCCATGGCCGACCTGTTCGACGCCTACGCGGCGTGCGTCGCGGGCTTCAATCGTTTCGCCCATCCCATCGACATCTTTATGGAGACCGAGGGTGAGCTGCGGCCCCTGGCGGCCCAGGCCGCCGCCCGGCATACCCCCGACGACGCGATGCCGTTTCTGGCCGCGCTGGTCGTCGCCAGCCCCATCGACCACGCCGTCCACGACGCCTTCGGCCGCGCCGCCGGTATCGACTCGTACCGCGGCATGGGTCCCGATCACATGGCCCACGACCTGGCGCGGTACCTGGGCGACGCCTACCGGGGCGTGTACCCGTCGCAGTTCCTCCGCCAGGACTACCTGCCGCGCGTGCCCGTGTTCCACCTCGTGGGCGGCCTCGACGTGCTGCGCGAAGAAGACGTGCCGCCCGGCCTGCCCGACGACGGCGTGCCGAACTCGTTTCAGCGGTGGATCGAGCGCGACGGCGTCTTCTGCCTGAAGGTGAAACTGCGCGGCAAGGACCTGGAGTGGGACGTGGCACGGACGCTCGAAGTCAGCCGCATCTATCATGAGGTGCGCCAGGCGACGCCGCGTAACCTGCCGCCCCGGCCGCACCTGACGGCCGACACGAACGAGCAGTGCGCCGGGCCCGAGTACATCGTCGAGTACCTGGCGAAGGTCCGCGAGGCGTCGCCGGAGGTCTTCGACGAGATCCTCTACATTGAGCAGCCCACGGAGCGCGACCTGGCGGCCCACCGGTGGGACATGCGGCCCATCGCCCGCCTGAAGCCGGTGCTCATCGACGAGAGCCTGACGACCGTCGACGATTTTCGCCTGGCGATGGAACTGGGATGGTCGGGCATCGCCCTGAAATCGTGCAAGTGCCTTTCCAGCGACATGCTCTTCGTGCCGATGGCCGAGATGGCCGCCATCCCCTACGCCGTCCAGGACCTGACGAACCCGTCGCTGGCCCTGCTGGAGTCGGTCGGCCTGGCGGCCCGCACCCACACCATCATGGGCGTGGAGGCGAACTCGCGGCAGTTCTTCCCGGCCGCCAACGAGGCCGTGGCCAAGGTCCATCGCGGTCTGACCGACGTCCGCGACGGCTACGCCTACACCGCCTCGATGACCGGACCGGGCCTGGGCTACCGCGTGGACGAACTCGACCTGGCGGCCATGGGGCTGTAGCGCAGCGCGGCAAGTAGCGTTGTAGGATTAGTCGGCGTACTCGTCGGCCGGGTCGAACGGCGGGATGACGACGTTCAGGATCTTCAGGCGTCCGACGGCCCGGTGCCGGCACCCGGGCCGGATCATGACGGCCGTCATCGGCCGCACCGGCACGCGCTCGCCGTCGAGTTCGACGTGCCCCTCGCCCTCCAGCACCACGTAAACCTCGGTCATCTTCCGGTGCCAGTGCACCTGGGTCTGGGCGGCGATCTCGACCAGGTGGACCGAGGCCGTCGGGTTATCCGGCCCGACGAACGCCCGCCGCGACGACCCGCACGGGCACGGGCTGGCCTCAAGCGCGTCGAGTTGGGCTACGAGATAGTTGGCCATGGCAAGATCCTTTTCTTTGAGTACCGCTCCCCTTTGGGTCGCGGCTAATATGGGTCGCGGCTAATATGGGCCGCGGCTAACTTGGGTCGCGGCTAACACCTTTATGCGATGCGGTCGAGCAGGTCGCGGCTCTGGACGGCCTTGGGGCGGCCGCCCGACAGGAACGCGGCCACGTCGTCGACGGCCTGGCGTCCGATGTTCAGCCACGGGGCCCCCGCGATGTGCGACGTCAGGACGACGTTGGGCAGCGTCCGCAGCGGCGAGTCGGCCGCCGCCGGCTCGGGGTCCGTTACGTCGATGAAGGCCAGCAGGCGTCCCTTCGCCAGTTCCGCCACCAGGGCCGCTTCGTCGATGCACGAGCCGCGCGCCGTGTTGACGAACACGGCGTCGTCGGCCATGGCCCGGAAATGCTCGGCCCCCAGCATCTTCTCGGTGGACGGCAGCGAGGGGGCGTGGACGGTCACGGCGTCGGCCTCGCGGCACAGGCGCAGCAGGTCGTCGGTGCGGGTGACGCCCAGCGCGGCCGCGTCGGCGTCGGCGAGGAACGGGTCGTACACCAGGATGTGCCGGCTGCCGCAGGCCTTCAGCAGGTGGATGAGACGCCGGCCCACGGCCGAGGCGCCCACGACGCCGATCGTCGCCGTGTCGAGCGACCGGATGCCCGTCGGCATCGGGGTGGCGCCGGCGCGGTTGGCCTCGCGGTTCTCGAGGATTCTCCGCAGGCCGATGAGTATCTCGCCCAAGGCCATCTCGGCCACCGTGTCGGCGATGGCCGTCTTGCACGAGGCGACGACCAGGCCCTGCTCGGCCGCCAGCGGCGTCAGCATGGCGCGGACCGTTCCGGCGGCGTGTTCCCACAGCACGAGGTCGGGGCAGGCCCGCACCAGGGCGTCGGACGTCGGGCAGGGCGTGCCCCACGATCCGATGCCGACCTGGCACCCCTGGAGCAGGGCGATGGCGTCCGCCTCGTCGATGGGCTCGGCCGACTCGGTCCAGCGGACCTCGCCCAGGGCGTTCAGCCGCGCCCGGTCTTCGGGGGCAAACATCGTCTCGGCCAGCGTCGTGTGGATGACGACGCCTATCTTCGGTTTCCGTTCGGCCACGTGCGTGTCCTTTCGCGGTCTCGATGCGCGGCCAGTCTAGGCAGGGGGGGCGCGGCGGTCAAGGTTTCCGCGTTATCCCCAGCCCGCACAGCGGCACGACCTGGCGGGCGGAGGTGGGGTTGAACTCGAAGACGGTGAAGCCTTTCGTGCCGAGACGCCGGGCGATGAGAATCTGGTCGATGAGTTTGCCCACGTCGGCCGTGTTCGGCCACACCGACAGGCCGATCCCCGGGTAACAGGGCACGCGGCCGGCCCACTTCACCTGCTGCTCGACCTTGCCCTCGAACTCCATGTCGTGGGCGGTGTAGTCCATCGGGCAGACGAAATCGAGGTACCCGCGGTCGCACCAGACCTTCCAGTCCTGGCCGATGGTTCTGCGGTCGGCGGGCCAGTTGGGGAAGACGGCGGCGCTGATGCGGCACGTGGGCCGCTCTTTGCGGACGATGCGGCTGACCTCGGCCACGACCCGCGTAATCTGCTCGCGCCGGAAGTCCAGCCACTTCTCCTCCAGCGCCGTGTCCTTCCGCACGTCCTCGGGCCAGTTGGCGACCTTGCGGCCGAGGGACTTCTCGAACCGTTCGCGGCACCCCGGGCAGAAACAGTGGTCGCCGCCGGGGTACCGGATGTAATCGAAGTGGATGCCGTGCACCTGGTAGCGTGTGGCCACCTCCGCCATCGACTCGATCTCCAGCCGCTGGTTCTCGGGGTGCGACGGGCACAGCCACCGGTCTTCGGGCTTGCCGCCGAAGTCGACTTGGGTGCGGCCTTCCTGTTTCATCCGGTCGAGGAACTCCTTGGGCGTCCGCCAGCCCATGTTCCAGTTGACCTTCCAGACGTGGCACTGGATGCCGTACTTCTTGCACGCGGCCAGGCACGCGGCGATCTGGTCGCCCTTCTCCCGGACGTCCGGGGCGACGGGCAGGACGCGGCTCTGGCCGAACGTCACGCCGCCCCAGAGCATGTTCGGCAGGATAGCCGTGAACCCGTTGTCGGCGAGGACCTTGATGGACTCGTCCCACGTCATGCCGGCGGGCCCGAAGGCGCTGTGGCACCAGAAGGCGCGGTGCTCGCCCGCCAGCGGTTTTTGCGCGCGGCAGCGGGCCTCCACCAGCAACCGCGCGGCCTGGGCGGCGGCGTCCATCGATTCGGGGAACTTCGACTCGGCCAGCCGCGCGGCCGCCTCATCGCGGCTCTTGGTGGCGCGGGCGAGGGCATCCAGGGCCGTGGCGTCGCCGGCGGCGTCGCGGGCGATGCCACGGCGGGCCTCGTCGAACGTCTCGTACGGTCCCATGCGGCCGAGGCCTTCGAGCGTGCCGGCGGCCGCCTGGCGCCAGACGTCCGGCACCAGGTGCCCCACCATCGCCAGCAGCATCCGCCGCTTGTTGGCCGCGTCGTCGTCCAGCAGCACGTGCGTCATGTACACGCAGCGGTCCGAGACGACGACGGCCGGCAGGCCGGTGTCGCGGCCCTGGTCGTCGAACCAGGTGGCGGCGACGCGGCTGCGGTCGCCGTCGGGGGCCACGTGCTGGACGTTCCACGACATCTGGCCGACGACCGGCGGGGCGCCCACGGGGGCGCCCGGCCCGAAGCGGATCGACGAGAAGGACCCGGGGTACTTCTGGCTCACGTGGCCCTTCCACTGGACGCCCGCGACCGCTGCCAGGTTGCCGGGCAGGCTGTAGAAGGCGAGCAGCTTGCCGCCGCCGTCGAGCCACCGGGCGAGCGTCTCGGCCGCGGTGTCGGCCATGCCGGGGTTGTGCGGCAGGATGACCAGGCGGGTCTTGCGGAGCCGCTCGGCCGTCAGGTCGAGGTCGCTGACGACGGCGCCGCCCAGCCCCAGGTCGGCCAGGGCCCGGACCATGCCCTCGGTGTACTGGCCGACCGACTCGACCTCGCGCGGGGCGGTGCGGGCCAGCGACTCGGCCCGCACGACCACGATGTCGGTCTCCAGGCCGACGGTGGCGAGGTCGGCCAGGTGGAACTCGGTGTCTTCGTTACGTCCGCGCCAGGCCGAGATGCGGATGGTCCGTATCTCGCCCCACCCGGCCGGGCGGCCCTCGATCCGCGTGTCCTGCTTGTCGACGGTCACGACGTGCCAGCGTCCCCTCTGGCGCGGGGCGAACGACGCGGCGTACCAGCCTCCGGGGCTCTCGAAGTACAGGCTGAAGTGCCCCACCGGCGAGGCGTCGCCCACGTACAGCAGGAACCGGATGCCGCGACACGCCGTCAGGTCGAGTTCGACGGCCCGGTCCCACGACGCCCGTTCGATGCGTGTCCCGGCGAAGTTGCAGGGCATTCGGAGGCACGCGCGGCCGCCGACCGTGGCGGCCTCGACGACGGCCGTGCCCGACATCGGCTGCCAGAGGGCCTGCGCTGCGGTCGAGTCCGGGTACGCGCACCCGTCGACGACGGTCAGCACTTCCCGCGTGGCCGCGGCGGCACCGAGGGCCATGGCCGAGAGCAGGCCTACCGCACAGGCAAGGGCACAGGACGGTCTCATGGCAGGTCTCCCCGGCCGACGCGACTTGCGCGACCCTGCGGACGAGTGTAACCCGGCGCGGCCGGGAATCAACCGGCAACCGGCGGCGGGCGCGGGGCGCGACGGACCGCCTTGCCGCAAGAAGTGTGGACCCTCTTGCACAGGCCTACCGAGGCGGCGTAACCTGGAGGCTGACGGGGGGCGCGCCACGTCGTGGACGGCCGCGCCGGGCGGTCCGGCGGGGCGTTGCGGCAGGGCGCCGGGGCGGCTGTTTGGCCCCGCCGACGGAGGAAAATCGGCAAACCTTTTTGCTCTTGACAGTCTCTTGGCCGCGTCCTTACACTCCGCGCCGTACGGCCAAGGGGACGAAGGGAGTCGTCTATGCCCCGTAAGCGCAAGTGCCGACAGCAACCGGACGACAGGCGGACGCGCGATGTGGCAGAGCCGACTCCCCAGCCGGCGAGCGTCAGGGGCGAGGTGAAGGCCAGGACGAACGGGCCCGTCGAGTACACCGAACTCGTGCTCCTGGTGCACGCCGGCAACATGCTCGAGGCCGAACTGTTCAAGGCCGAACTCGAGGCTCACGGTATCCCGACCATGCTGGAAGGCGAGGGCGCCGGCGTCGCCGGCATCCCCGACGTCGGAGCAGGCGTGCCCGTGCTGGTACCCGAGGAACTTGCGGACGAGGCGGCCGAGTTGATTGCCGAACTCGAATCCACCAGACCGGAGGGCGACGACTTGGACGACGATGAGACCCTGGACAAACGCGGGGAAGACCTGGAGGACATCGGGGGCGACGACCTGGAAGAACTCGACTCGCTGGACGACGATCTCGACGACGACGACGATGACTGGGACGATGACGACGACTGGGACGATGACGACGACGAAGACGACGACGATGACTGGGACGATGACGAGGAGTGGGAGGATGACGACGAGTAGCCGTCGGTCCCGCGTGCGGTCGTCCCGGGCCGGGTGCCTCGGCTGCGGCTGACCGTCTCGCGGGTGTCTCCCGCCTTGAGCCTGATCCGGCCGGAACCGGCCACCCCGCCTCGCCGAACGGGCGGGCCGCACGTCAAATCTGGAGGGTCACATGGCCTACCTCGTGGGTATCGACATCGGCACGAGCGGAACGAAGACGCTGCTGGTGGACCCTCGCGGCCGGATCCGGGCGTCAGTCACCGTCGAGTATCCGTGTTACGCGCCCAAGCCCGCCTGGAGCGAGCAGGTGCCCGAGGACTGGTGGCAGGCCACCGTCCGGAGCGTCCGCCAGGCCCTGGCCGCGGCAAGAGTCAAGGGCGCCGAGGTGGGCGGCGTGGGCCTCTCGGGCCAGATGCACGGCAGCGTGTTTCTCGACCGCGGCGGCAAGGTGTTGCGCCGGGCCATCCTGTGGAACGACCAGCGCACCGGCGCCGAGTGCGACGAGATTACCCGCCGGGCCGGCGGACGGGCCAAACTCATCGCCATGGTCTCCAACCCCGCCCTGACCGGTTTCACGGCCCCCAAGATCCTCTGGGTCCGCAAGCACGAGCCGCGCGTCTACGACCGCACCACCCGCATCCTGCTGCCGAAAGATTACGTGCGGTATCGCCTGACGGATGAGTTTGCCACCGAGGTCAGCGACTCCTCCGGCACGCTGCTGCTGGACGTCAAACGCCGCCGGTGGTCCCGGAAACTGCTGGGCCTGCTGGATATCGACCCGGCCCTTCTGCCCGACGTGTACGAGTCTCAGGAGGTCTCGGGCCGGCTGACGCCGGCGGCCGCCAAGGCGACCGGCCTGGCCGCCGGCACGCCCGTGGTCGGCGGCGGAGGCGACCAGGCGGCCGGGGCCGTCGGCAACGGCATCGTCCGCCGGGGCGTCATCTCGGCCACCCTGGGCACCAGCGGCGTCGTCTTCGCCCACGCCGACACGGTCGAGACCGACCCCAAGGGCCGCGTCCACACCTTCTGCCACGCCGTGGCGGGCAAGTGGCACGTGATGGGCGTCGTGCTGGCGGCAGGGGGGAGCCTCCAGTGGTTCCGCAACGTCCTGTGCCAGGACCTCGTGAAGGAGGCCCGGCGCCGCAAGGTCGACCCGTACGAACTGATTACGGCCGATGCCGCCAAGGTCCCGCCCGGTAGCGATGGCCTTTACTTCCTGCCCTACCTCACGGGCGAGCGGACCCCTCACGCCGACCCCAACGCCCGGGCCGCCTGGATCGGCCTCTCGAACATGCACACCCGCGCGCACATGGCCCGGGCCGTCATCGAGGGCGCCACGTACGCCATGCGCGACTGCCTGGGAATCATCCAGGGCATGGGCGTCCCGGTGACGGAGATTCGGGTGTCTGGCGGCGGGGCCAAGAGCGCGTTCTGGCGGGGCCTTCAGGCCGACGTTTATCGCCAGAGCGTCTGGACGGTCGCCAGCGCCGAGGGTCCCGCCTACGGCGTGGCCCTGTTGGCGGGCGTGGGCACCGGCGTCTGGAAGTCGGTTCCCGAGGCCTGCGACGCCACCATCCGCAGGCTCCGGCAGTCCAAGCCCAACCGCCGCAACGTCCGGACGTACGACGCCCTGTACCCCGAGTACGGCCAACTCTACCGGAGCCTGAAAGACGACTTCGCCCGGATGGCGGGCGCGGCCCAGGGGTAGGCGGGCGTTTTGTATCCACCGCTGTAGCGCGGGGGTTTATCCCCCGCGCCAACCGGCAATCGGACCTCCAGCGCGGCGGGTGCGGGGACCCGCCGCGCAAACACGCAAAGTTAAACCGCTATAGGCGGGCGCGTGGGCGCGGAATCCGCGTCCGGCGAGGCTGAAATCCCATTTATGCGTCAAGATGGGGAAGATAGGATGCGTGCGCCGGACGGAATCTGAGATTTTTTTGCCGCTTCGATTTGCCTCAAGCCTTTTCTCGGGTGCAATGTAAGTGGTCCGGAGGGAGCCGCTCTCCGGACCTTTTTATTTGGCGGGCGAGTGCCTTGGCATGTCTGGTTATGCCATGAACAGGATGACGGTAGACTAGCGATGCGTACCATGAGATTTTGGATGGCTGTCGTGGCCGCGATTAGCCTGTGCACAGGTGCCGTGGCCAGGGCCGATCTCATTCACCTCGAGGCCGAGGACTACAAGGTCGGCGGCGAGGGCATCGGCTATCACGACGACGCCGGCAAGGACGGCGACGGCAGGTACCGGGCGCCCGACACCGTCGGCGTCGAGATGGGCAGCGAGGGGTACAACGTCGGCTGGACGAACGGCGGCGAGTGGATCGTCCTGACGACCGACACCGGCGTCTGGCTTCACGCGTGGGCATGCATGCCCAGACGAAGGCGGTCTGGGCATGCCACCCGTCACGGGAGGTGGTACACTCAACCGTGAACTGCGCTAGCCTTCCGCTTCCAGCAGGTCCTCGATGGTGCGGCCCGAGAGGACCGACTGCGGCTCGTCGCGGACGGGGTTGCGGTCGGGGTCGGCCTGGGCGTCGTTCTTCTTGATGAGGAGCCAGTTCTTTTCGTCGCCGCCCAGCCGCGCGTGCACCAGTTTGTACCCGCCCCGCAGTTTCTGCCCCTCGAGCCGGACCTGGAGGAACCCCGCGGCCAGGGCCTCGGCCGCGGTCGCCGGCCCGTCCTCCGCGGGCAGGTACGCCCAGAACCCGGCGTCCCAGACGATGACCGGCCCGGCCCCGTACTCGTCGGCGGGTATCGTGCCCTCGAAGCCGGCGTACTCCAGGGGGTGGTCCTCGACCATGACCGCCAGCCGCTTGTCCTTGGGGCTGGTGCTCGGCCCCTTCGGCACGGCCCACGACTTGAGGACCCCGTCGACTTCGAGCCGGAAATCGTAGTGCAGCGTCCGGGCCTTGTGTTTCTGGACGACGAAGATGGGCGGCTTGGCGCCGGCGGGTTCTCCCTTGCGGCCCTTGCCCGCCGGTTCGGGCGACTTCGCGAAGTCGCGTTTCTTGCGGTACGTCTCGAGCGGTGCCTTCCTGGCCATTTGACTTGGCCCTCCTCCCGTAGCGGGTTAAGATAGGATGGCAGCGCGGTGGGTCCCCGCACCCACCGCGCCAACGCGCAAGCGGCCACGGAGCGCGGCGGGTACGGGGACCCGCCGCGCAAAGCGAAACTGCTGCGGGCGAGGATACCCGTAGGATACCCAGGTCGGCCCCGCTGCCGCAAGGCCGCGCCGGCCGGCCCCCGCGGAGAGGTGCCATGATCGACCTGCGCAGCGACACCGTTACCCGGCCCACCCCCGAGATGCGCCGCGCCATGGCCGACGCCGAGGTCGGCGACGACGTCTTGGGCGACGACCCCACGGTGGCGGCGCTGGAGCGTCGCACGGCCGAGGTCCTCGGCAAGGAGGCCGCCGTCTACATGCCCTCCGGCACGATGACCAACCAGGTGGCCATCCGGGTCTGGACCGAGCCGGGCGACGAGATCATCCTGGAGGCCGATGCCCACTCGTACTTTTTCGAGTCGGGCGGGCCCGCGGCCCTCTCGGGCGTCATGTGCCGCCTCATCGCGGGCCAGAGGGGTCTCTTCACGGCCGACCAGGTTCGCGCGGCCCTTCGGCCGGCGAACGAACACTTCCCGCGCACGCGGCTCGTGTGCGTCGAGAACACGCACAACCGCGGCGGCGGCACGGTCTGGCCCGTCCGCCAGATTGCCGACGTGGCCGCCGTCGCGCGCCAGGCGGGCCTCAAGATGCACCTGGACGGTGCGCGGCTATGGAACGCCGCCGTCGCCTCGGGCACGTCGGAGGCCGAGTACGCCGGGCACTTCGACAGCGTCAGCGTCTGCTTCTCGAAGGGGCTGGGAGCACCCGTCGGGTCGGCTCTGGCGGGGTCGGCGGAGTTTGTGGCGCGGGCGCGGCGGTTCCGCAAGATGTTCGGCGGCGGCATGCGGCAGGCGGGCATCGTCGCCGCCGGGGCACTCTATGCGCTCGAGCATCACCGCGAGCGCCTGGCCGAGGACCACGCCAACGCCCGGCGCCTGGCCGAAGGGCTGGCGGCGATGCCTGGCATTCAACTTGACCCCGCCACCGTCGAAACCAACATCGTCGTCTTTGCGGTCACGGCGATGCCGGCGTCGCGGCTGGTCGAGCGGCTTCAGGAACGGGGCGTCCTGGCGCTGCCCCTTGACGCCGCCAGCGTCCGGGCCGTGACCCACCTGGGCGTGTCGAGCGACGACGTCGACGCGGCCATCGAGGCGTTCGCGGCGTGCCTGGCGCGTCCGTAGGGGCACGACATCGTCCGTAGGGGCACGACATGTCGTGCCCCTACCAGTTCGCGGCGGGTACGGCGGCTCGCCCAGGGCGAGCCGTGAGAGAACCTGGGAGGTCCGACATGCGACACGTCATACTGGCATCGGCGGTGCTGTGTCTCGCCTCGGCGGCCGTCGCGGCGGCCGACGGGCCGGCGAAACTTCCCGAAGGCGACACGGGCATCGCCGCCAAGTGCCCCGGCGACCGGGACATCGCGAAGGCCCCCAAGGTCCTGCTGCACGAGGACTTCGAGGCGGGGGTGTTCGACCCGGCCCGGTGGCCCAGCATCTCGAACAAGGCCGGCGCCCTCTCGTTCTCCGACGACGTGCCGCGCGGCTCGCCCGGCACCAAGAGCCTCCTCGTGACGGCCAAACTGGGCGAGAACACGGGCGGGCACCTGTTCCGGCGGTTCAAGCCGGGCGTCGAGAAGATGCACGCCCGGTTCTACGTCCGGTTCGCGCCGGACTGCGATTACATCCACCACTTCGTCCACATCGTGGCCGAGAACCCGCCCACGTCGTGGCCGACCGGCGGCGCGGGGCTGTGCCCGGCGGGCGACAAGAAGTTCTGCACCGGCCTGGAGCCCGCCGGCATGTCGAAAAAGCACCCCCCGCCCGGCGCGTGGAACTTCTACACCTACTGGCACCAGATGAAAAAGTCGGGCGACGGCAAGTTCTGGGGCAACTCGTTTCTGCCGCAGCCGCCGCGTGTGCCCGAGCGCGGCACGTGGTACTGCATGGAGATGATGATGCAGAGCAACGCGGTCGGCAAGGCCGACGGCCGGCAGGCGTTCTGGATCGACGGCCGACTCGTCGGCGACTTCGGGGGCCTCGAGTGGCGCACCGCCGCCGACCTCCAGATCAACGCCTTCTGGCTCATGAGTTACATCACCGACCGCTGGACCCGGAACAAGGTCAACCGTGTCTGGTTCGACGACGTGGTCGTGGCCACCGACTACATCGGCCCGGTCAAACAAGTCGCCAAGTGAGCGGGAGGCGAAGTGGCTGATTGTGGGTAGTGTTGGGGGGTCGTTCCATGCTCGAAACGCCTTCAGTGGCGATCACCAAGAGCAGCCGCCATCAGAAGATCATCGGGGATTTTGGCGAGCAGATGGTCATGAATTGGCTGTCTCGTTCCGGCTACGAAGTAGTGAGGGTCGATCATACTGGGATTGACGTGATTGCCTATGAGCCGCGGTCGGGTCGCAGACTCGGCATTTCGGTCAAGTCACGCACCCGAATGTCGGGAACCGACAACTCGGCGGTGAGCTTGTTCTCGTACGGGGGCAAGAAGGATGCCGAGAAGCGTCAACATCTGCTCAAGGCGTGCAGGGCGTTTGGCTGTGAGCCATGGATTGCCGTCTATGTAGAGTGTGAATCGAAGGCCGACCTATACTTGACTCGGCTCCAGCACTACGACATGAATTACCGGCGTGAAGGAAGAAAAGTGGAGGTTTGGGCAATGTCAAGCAAGGCGAGACAGCAATACGCCTGCGACGGTGCCGTCATGCACGTGGGTATCGTGTTCACGCCGGAGAACTGGATAGCGGTCACGAAAGTGCCTTGACGGAACCGCCACACAGCATCCGCGTCCCCGGGCATCGGCAGGGAAAGGAGAACCTCATGAGCCTGGACAAGGCCAACCATGACACGGAGAGGCGACCAACTCTCAGCCGGCGGCGGTTCATCCGGGGGGCTGCGGCGGGCGCGGCGCTCACCGTTGTCCGGGCGTCGGCCGTCCGCGGGGCCGAGGCCAACTCGACCATCGACCTGGGCGTCGTCGGCCTCGGCGGTCGTGGCGCCTGGATCGCCAACCTCTTTGCCCGGCACGGCGGGTACCGGATTACGGCGGTGGCCGACTACTTCCCCGAGGTGGCCGAGGCGCGCGGCGAGGGCCTGGGCGTCGAGAAGGCCCGCCGGTTCTCGGGCCTGGCGGCCTACAAGCGGATGATCGACGCCAAGGTCGACGCCGTGGCCCTCGAGACGCCGCCGTACTTCTTCCCCGGGCACGCCGCGGCCGCCGTCGAGGCCGGTTGCCACGTCTACATGGCCAAGCCCGTGGCGGTCGACGTGCCGGGATGCCTGACCATCGGCGAGGCGGGCAGGAAGGCCGGCGAGCGGAAGCGGTGCTTCCTGGTCGACTTTCAGACGCGGACCGACCCGTTCTTTCAGGAGGCCGTCAAACGCGTCCACGAGGGCGCGCTGGGCCACGTGGCGCTGCTGAGTTCGTACTACACGGACGAGGCGTTTCCCGATCCGCCCAAGACGGCCAGGCCCGACAG
Organism: Phycisphaerae bacterium; assembly: GCA_035528235.1. GTDB lineage: Bacteria > Planctomycetota > Phycisphaerae > FEN-1346 > FEN-1346 > DATKZB01. The sequence goes on along the minus strand of DATKZB010000402.1, from coordinate 11,729 downwards.
CCGATTCCGGAACCTCGTCTGGGTGAACGACATCGACCTGGGCGGCGGATACCTGGTGAACGCCGGCATCCATGCCGTCGACGTGGCCCTGTGGCTGGCCCGGCAGACGCCCGCCACCGCCATGGGCTCGGCCCGCATCGGCCGCGCCGACCCCCACGGCGACAGTTGCGACGCGTACTCGGTGACGTACGAGTTTCCCGACGGCCTCATTCTGAACCATCGCGGCGAGCACCTGCACAACCTGCACGGGTTCACCTGCGGGTGCGTGGCCTACGGTCGCGGGGCGTACATGGAAGGGAACTACGCCGGCAAGGCCTGGCTCCGCGGCGGCCCCAAGGGGTACCGCGGCGGCGACGTCGAGAATCTTTACGAGGCGGGGGCCGTCCGGAACATCGCCGCCTTCCACCAGAACGTCACCCAGGGCGACTTCGCCAACCCGACCGTCGCCTCGAGCGTCAACAGCACGCTCGCCACTATCCTCGGCCGCGACGCCTGCCGCCATAACACGAAACTGACCTGGGACGAGATGATGAAGACCAACCGCCGGATCGACGTCGACCTCATCGGTCTGGTCCAGTGAGAAACGGTCTTCAGAACCGCGTTCACGGCTTGCAAGCAAGCCGTGGCACGTGACGTTGCTATGTTGTCATGCTGAGCGCAGCGAAGCATCTCGCTGTGAGAACAACCGAGCGGCCACGACCACGGCGAGACCCTTCGGCCCCTGGCGGGGCCTCAGGGTGACAGCGTAGGCCGTGGCACGCCGCGGTCAACACGCTACCGGTCGGCCACCTTTTTCCACGCGCGGATGTACTCGATGCTAAACGTCGAGGGCAGGTCCTTCTCCTCGGGCAGGCCGAACCACTCGGGCATGGTCTCGGAGTCGAAGTTCAGCGTCAGCGGCTGGTGCCAGTGGGTGTTCTTCTCGGTCCGCCGCAGGACGCCGTCGACGTACCAGGCGATCTTCTCCTTGTCCCACTCCAGGGCGTAGACGCGATAACCGTCGGCCAGGTCGTCGGGGGCTTCCCAGACGGTCGGCTTGTGCCAGTGCGGCCGGTCGGGTTCCTCGGGCGTGCGGAAGACATGGACGTTCATGTGGTCTTTGCGCTTGTGCTCGGGCGAGCCGGCGTCGAGTTTGTCGCCCTTGAACTCGTCGGTGAAGTCGGGCACGGGTTGCCAGCGTGCGGTCTTGGGCGGCCCGAAGGCGTCGGCCGGTTTCGTGGGCACGGCAGGCTTCTCCTCGGCCACCAGGGCGGCGCCCAGGCCCAGCAGCGCGGCCAGCGCCATCGCCATCGCGAGGGTTCTCATGTCACATGTCCTTGCGCAGGGCGCCCGCCAGCGCGGCCGCTGCGGTGGGAGGGGCGGGGACCGCCGGCGCCCGCTGGCCGGGCTTCAGGAACAGGTAATACAGTTGGCCTTCGTTCTGGGCGCGTCCGGCCAGTTCGCCGGCCTCGTCGCCGACGCCCAGGTACAGGTCGCCCCGTCCGGGGGCGCGGATGGCGCCGCCGGCGTCCTGGTCGGCGATGAACCCGCGGTACGGCGCCACCACGATTTTGCCGGCGCGGCGGACCGGCAGTCTCGTCGCCAGGAACCCGAGGGCCCCGCGCGGGAAGATCGACTTGTCGGTCGCCATGGACCGGCCGGCCGTCACGGGTTCGTTCAGGCATCCTCGCGGCCGGCCGTCGGGCACGTCGGCAAAGAAGACGTACCGCGGGTTCCGCCACGTGTACGTCTGGACCTCGGCCGGGTGCTGCCGGAAGTACCGGATCATCTCGGGCAGACCGGCGTACTTGCCGACCTTGCCGTCCTTGACGAGTTCAGCCCGCACGCTCACGTAATCGTGCCCGTTGTTGGCGGTGTACCCGCACGTCTTGAGAGACCCGTCGGGCATCCGCAACTTGACGGTTCCCTGGACCTGGGCGACGTAGGCCTCGAACGGGTCGGCCATCCAGGCGATCTCGTTGCCGGCGTAGAGGTTCTGCGACTCGACGGTCTTGCGATCGGGGAACCGGCCGGTGGGCGTGCCGTCCTCCTGTTTCACGAGGTCGGCCGGGGGCTTGTAGAGCGGCCAGCGGAACCGGTCGGTCCGCACCAGCGACCCCTCGAAGATGGGCGTGTAGTAGCACGTCACCAGCACCGTGCCGCGCATGTCGCACCCCACCGACTCGTACACGTCGAACTGGCGCAGCAGGGCGGCGTTCATCTGGGCGGGCGCGAGGCCCGAGTCGAGCAGCGCCCGGAAGGCCTTCAGGCTCTCGACCGCCTCGGCGTGCGTGATGCCGCAGCAGGGGTAATGCGCCTGGCTCGACGGCTTGGCCAGGTACGCGAGGCTGTGGTCGACGGTCTCGCGCAGGCCGGCCGTCTGGGCGACGGCGGTCGTGAAGTCGGGCAGGCGAGCCGGGTCGGTAATCTTGCGCAGCGCCTGGGCGCCCGGCGGCAGCGGCCGGTTGTAGTCGAGGCGAGGCATGTCTTCGAGCCGGTCGGGTTTGGCACAGCCGACCAGCGCGACGGCGACCAGGGCGACGGCGACTACGGCAAGGCACTTGGGCATGGCACACCTCCAAGGGACCAGGCATCACGTCGGCATTGCAGCAAGGCGATTATCATGTGCCGGGGCGAGCCTGTCAAGTTCGGTTGGCGAGGAGGTGCGCGCCGCGCGAAATCCCCCGCCGGGCAGAAACCGGTTGCCTTGGCACGTGTCATCGGGCAGGATGGGCGGCGTCCGAGGGGGCACGTAGGGTGAGTGCTCCGCACCCACCATCCACATGGGGGCGTGTAGGGTGCGTGCTCTGCACGCACCGTCCGTGCCGCACAGGAGGTCCAAGGCCATGGTTCGACGCGTCGCGCTCGCCGTTGCGGTTCTGGGTTTGTGGGGGCTGGGGCCGGTGGGGCCGGCGCGCGGCGGCCAGGCGCCCGCCCTCACGGTCGAACTCGACACGTCCGAGGTGCCCGACCTGCGGGCCTGGGGCGAGAAGGCACGCGACCTCATGGTCGAGTGGTATCCCCGGTTCGTCAACCTCATCCCGACGCAGGGGTTCACCCCCCCGACCAAGGCCGCGCTCGTCCTTCGCAAGTCGGACAAGGGCATCGGCGGCACGAGCGGCGGCCGCATCGAGGTCTCGTCGCACTGGATCGAAAAACACCCCGAAGACATCGGCCTCGTGGTCCACGAACTCGTCCACGTCATCCAGTCGTACCCCAGCGCCAACCCCGGCTGGGTGACCGAGGGCGTCGCCGACTACCTGCGATGGGCCATCTACGAGGCCAAGCCCCTGGCCTGGTTCCACGTGCCGCAGGAGGCCAAGGGGTACCGGCGCAGTTACCAGGTGGCCGCCGGGTTCCTCTTGTGGCTCGAGTCGGGTCCGGCCCCCGGCATCGTGAACAAACTGAACACGGCCATGCGGAAACGGGCCTACACGGACGACCTCTTCAAGAAGGAATCCGGCCGGTCGCTCGACGAACTCTGGGAGGACTACCGGGTCGCCCGCAAACCCAAGTGAGGCCCGGCCGCCGCCCGGCATCGGAAAGGCGAGGTGCCGAATCATGGCTCGAACCAGCCGGCGTGACATGCTGAAGGTCTCGATGTCGGCGGCCGCCGCCGTGGCCGCCGCGGGCGCAGCCAGGGACGGCCGCGCGCAGGAACCGGCGCCCGGGCCGCCGGCCGGTGCCGGCGCGACGGTCCTGGCCGTCCATCACGACCTGCACACGCACACCGTCTGGAGCGACGGGGCCCACCCCATCGCGCTCCACGTCCTGGAGGCCCGGGCGTTCGAACTCCAGGCCGTCGCCATTACCGACCACCACGCGCCGGGCAGCAAGATCCACGATTCCGAGGACGCCTTCAACCAGTACCTGGCCGAGATCGAGACCCATCGCGCCGGCCAGGACGACGTGCTCATCCTCAAGGGTGCCGAGGCGACCGCGCTCGACTCATCCGGCCGCATCTCGCTCGACGCGCGCCGGGCCGCGCGCCTCGAATGGGTCCTCTGCGACCTGGGCGGCCAGAGCGAGGGCACGCTCCGCAAGACGCCGCGCGATAAGTCGCGCTACATCGACAACGTCCTGGCCACGTACCTGGGGCTGTGCGACGTGCCGTACCTGGACGTCATCGCCCACCCGTTCAACACGGGCAACACCGAGCCGGCGGCCCTGCCGGCGGACTATCCCGAGCGGCGTCTGCGCGAACTGGCCGCCAAGATGGCCGACAAGGGCAAGGTGTTCGACGTGATGAACGACACCATCTACTGGTTCTCGCGGTCGGGCATCGCGCCGCGGGCCCTGACGGCCCAGTACGTCGACTTGGTCCGGATCTTCGCCTCCGAGAAGGTGCGGTTCCAGGTGGGGTCCGACGATCACCGCACGGGCCTGGGCAACACCCGCTGGTCGCAGATCGTCCTGGCCCGCGCCGGCGTGCCGCCTGCGCAGATCGTCGACCCGACCACGATCCGCCGGGTCACCGGCTGACCGGCGCCGTCTCTGCGCCGCGGTCCGCTACTCCAGGTCGGCGTCGAAGTACGCCCGCAGGGCGTCGGGCAGGGGGGGCACGTTGCGCGGCCTGCCGCCGGCACGGAGGCTGGCGGTGGCCTGGCATCCGGCGGCCACGCTGTACCGCGCCGCCACGGGGCTCGTGGCAATCGTGCCGCCGTGGCGGACGTACCGGACGAACTCGTCGACGATCCGCGGGTCGGCCCCGCCGTGGCTGCCTTCCAGGGGCGGGAAGTCGAAGACGGCGTCGCCGTCGGGATGGTAATAGGCCCGCTTGTTCCAGAGTCGGACGCAGGTCTTCTCGCCGGGCACGTCTCCAAAGTTCTCGATGCGTCCCTCGGTGCCGATGAGGGTGTAGTTGCGCCACCCGTCGGGGGCGTAGTGGCACTGCTGGTACGAGGCGAAACGGCCGTCGCCCAGGTCCATGAGCATCAGGCTGACGTCCTCGACGTCGATGACGGGGTTCAGGCCCACCTGGGCCAGCGGCGGCCAGTTCTCGACGTGCCACGATACGTCGCCGCCCTCGCCGGGCGCGTGGCGGTCGGTGATGCGGTCGTACAGCGTCAGGCCGCCCATGGCCGTCACGCGGCGGGTGTATCGGCCCATGAGCCAGTGCAGGATGTCGATGTCGTGGGCGCCCTTCTGGAGCAGCAGGCCGGTGGCCTTGGCCCGCTCGGCGTGCCAGTCTTTGAAGTAGGCGTCGCACCCGTAGCAGACGAAGTGGCGGCACCAGCCGACCATCGGCTCGCCGATGGCGCCCGAGTCGACGAGTTCCTTCATCTTCCGCGTGACCGGGAAGTGCCGCATGTTGTGACCCAGGTACAGCCGCACCCCGGCTCGCCGCGCGGCCCGAAGGATGCGGTCGCAACCCTTGATGGTGATGGCCATGGGCTTTTCGAGGTAGACGTGCTTGCCGGCCTTCAGGGCCGCCACGGCGTGCTCCTCGTGCAGGTAATCGGGCGAGGTCACGAAGACGGCGTCGACGTCGTCGCGCGCGATGACCGCCCGGTAATCGTCGGTCACGAAGGGGCCGTCGCCGAACCATTCCTTGAACTGGCCGAGGGCCTCGGGCCGGACGTCGGCCCCCGCCACGACGCGGACGCCCTCATCAGGCTTGTGGGCCAGCCGCGCCAGGCTCCCCCGGCCTCCCGCCCCGATGACGCCGATGCGAAGTTCGTCGCTACGTGCCATGCGTCCTCCCTTACGCCGGTTCGACCGCGGGTAATGTGCGTCACAGGCGCGAAGGCGGCAAGGGAAATCCAGCCGGAGCCGCAGCCGTAACGGAGCCGCGACCGTAAGGGAGCGGGCGCCGGCCGCGATGGCCTACGCCCCCAGCCGCCGGCGGCACTCGTCCAGCATGTCGCGGGTGCGCGTGGCGCCGACGCGGGTGACGCCCACCGCGCGGACCGCCAGCAGGGCGTCGAGGTCCCGCACGCCGCCAGCCGCCTTGACCTGGACGGCGGGCGGCGAGTGGGCACGCATCAGCCTCAGGTCATCGAGCGTGGCGCCGCCGGTGCCGTAACCGGTCGAGGTCTTGACCCAGTCGGCGCCCAGCCGGCCGCAGATCTCGCACAGGCGAATCTTCTGCCCGTCATTCAGGTAACAGTTCTCGAAGATGACCTTGACCTTCTGCCCGGCACCGTGGGCAAGGTCGATCACGGCCCGGAGTTCGTCGCCGACGCCGTCCCAGTCGCCCGAGAGGACCTTCGAGATATTGACAACCGTGTCGAGTTCCTCGCCGCCGTCGGCCAGGGCCTGCCGGGCCTCGGCCAGTTTGACGGCCGTCGTGTGCCCCCCGTGCGGGAAACCGATGGTCGTGCTCGCCCGGACGCCGCTGCCGCGCAGCACCTCGGCGCACCGCTTGAGGTAATACGGCATGATGCAGACGCTGGCCACGTCGTACTCCAGGGCCAGCCTCATGCCCGCCTCCAGGTCGTCGCGGGTCAGCGTGGGCCCGAGCAGCGAGTGATCGATCATCTTGGCGACGGCGTCGTACGTGTAGTCCATGGGATTCTCCTTTGCCGCGCGGCGGACGCCTTCCGACATCGGGTTCGTGCGCGGTGGGTCCCCGCACCCACCGCGCTGATCCGTAATCGGACCTCGAGCGCGGCGGGTACGGGGACCCGCCGCGCGAACGCGGGGCTGGACCGCGCTACTGGCCGGCCGCGCCCAGGCGGACGTCGGGCGCGATGGCCCGCAGGTCTCGCCGGGGCCGCTGCCATGCGCGGCGGACGGCCGCCTCGACCGCCCCGCGGACCGCCTGGTAATCGGGGTCGCCGGCGTCCTGGTAGACGGTTTCCTTGCAGCGTCCGAGGCCGCCCGATTCCTTGGCCAGCGGCGCGGCCAGAAAGAGGCTGCGGTCGGGCCGGGCCAGGTCGATCCAGGCGGCGCGCGAGACGTCCTGGGCCTTGTGGCACGTGGCGCAGCGTCTCTCGTGAACCGCCGCGATGCCGCGCACCAGGTCGGCGTCGGCTGCCAGGTTATACGGCGGCTCGGCTGGACGCTTGTCGATGAATGAATCGTGGTACGGGGCGTTGGCGTCGATCCAGGTGACCAGGCGGATCCAGTCGCCCCTGGAGAGCGACACCCGCTGGGCGTGCTTCTCGCCGCGAAGGACCTCGACCAGTTTGCTCTTGTGCGAGCCAAAGGCCAGCGGCGCGGTGATTTTGGCGTCGTCGTTCTTGTTCGAGAGGGCCACCAGCCCCGCCCCGATGAGGGTGTCGTAAGCCCGGTTGTGCAGGGCCGTCAGGCCGGCCGCGTAATCCAGGCCGCCCGCGGGTTTCAGGCCGCCGTGGCACCGCACGCAGTGCCGGTCGAGGACCGGCTGCACGTCGCGCAGAAAACTCAAGGGCCGGTCGCCCCACGGCGGCGGCGCGGGCACCGACGGGTCGCGCCGCATCGCCAGGGCGGTCGCGGCGGACGTGGGCGCGACGGCCCGGGTCTCGTGGCAGCCGCTGCATCCGCGGGCTTCGCCCGGCTGGAAACTGATGAACGACCGCATCCGCCGCAGTTCCATGTGGTTCTCATCCAGCAACTGAAAGTACACGGCCGTGTCGACCGGCACGACGAACGTGGCGCTGCCGTCGGCCTCCACCGGCACCGTGCCCAGGATCCGCACGGGCGTCCAACTGACGCCCACGCCCTTGGCGTCGGTCTCGTACCGCATGCCGCCGCGCGTGTTGTCGTACGGCCACGCCAGGCGCTGCGCGATGCGGATGTACCGGATGGCCCGCGGGTCGACGCCGTCGACGCCCAGCCCCGCGTCGGTGAGGGTGCAGACGGCGTACGGCTTGGCGGGGTCGGTCGTGTCGGGCAAAACGGGCGGCCGCGGCCGCGGGCGTAGCGGAATCGGCACGAAACACGAGATGCCCGGGTCGCGGTAGATGAGTTCCTTGTTGCCGAACACGTCGATGAGGTAGATGGCGTACCCCGCGGGGTCGGTCTGGGCGCCGAACCCGTACGAGACCAGGAAGTACTTCTCCGACAGCGGCCAGGGGGTCATGTAGAACCCGCCGGCGTCGCTCACGCCGCCGCCCGGCACGGGCGTGCCCGCCATTCCGCCCTCGGGCGGCCGGACGCCCGGCGTCACGATCCGGATGCCGCGCGGGTCGTTGATGCCCACGGTCGGGTCGATCACCACCACCGGCCCGGCGGGCAGCGTGTGATGGCCCGTCGCAATGGCCACCAGCCGGCGGCTGCCGGGAATCGAACGGGCGTCCTCAATGGCCCACGGCTCATTGAAGTGCTGCTTGAAGAGGGCGTCGGCCCCCGTGCCGTCGGGCCGGACGTACCAGACCGACTGGGTGTGGGCCCACCCGCGCTCCTGGTACTCCCACCGCGTGTAGCCGATGGTGCCGTCGTCGAGCGCGTGGGGCAGGTAGTCGCCGTCCTTGGTCACCGAGAGGCGGCGGACGCCGGTGCCGTCGGGCCGCATGACGTACAGGTTGCACGAGGTTTCGTCCTTGTCGAACTCGTTGCACTGCAGCGAGTACCCGCATCGCTCGCTCGCGAAGGCGACGTCGCCGCTGGCGAGGTACGTCGGGTCGAGGTCGCTCCACTCGCCCCGGGTCAGTTGCCGCAGACCCTGGCCGTCGATGCCGATCTCGAAGAGGTGAGTGGGTTCTTCGGTCCGCCGCAGGTGATAACTCGTGCGCCGGTCGAGCCACCCCTCGGGCGGCCCGTCGCCGCGGGCCTTGGCGTACCCGAAGACGACGCGGTCGGCGTCCCAAGCGAGGTCCATGCCGTGGACGTGCCCCGGCCCCAGCCGGCCGGCGACGAGGCTGCGGACCGGCCCGGGCCCCGCGTCGCCTTCGGCAAAGGGGTCCGCGAGGACGCAGACGTCGCCCCCCGGCCGCGAGACCCACGGCATGTGGTTCAGGCACACGTCGGGGTACGCCTCCTGGGTGAACCGTTTGACGAAGACGAGCCCGCCGAACCCCAGCAGCGGGTTGGCGAAGGCCAGCCGCCGCACCGCGCGGCGGGCATCGAGGTAGAGGGCACGGTGGGCGTCGGCCGGGGTGCCGGGGGGTAGCGCGGCGAGGCGCGCCGCCACGTCGTCGAGGGCGCGCCGATGGGCGGCCGTATCGACACCCGCGTCGCCCAGGTCGGCCGCCAGACGCCGGCCGCGCTCCAGCACCTGCGGCGTCGGGTACAGGGCGGCGGGGTCGGACGCCGCGTGGACCTTGGCGGCCGACTCGGCCTGCCGGAGCCAGTCGGCCTCGACCTGGCCCGCCTTGGGCGGGCCGGGGCCCTCGGCCGCGCGGGCGCGTTCCTGACCTGACGCCGACGCCAGGAACACGGCCGGGCAAGACCGGCCGTGGCACACGCTGAGAACGTGCAACGCCGTGGCGAGGGCGGCGAGCGCGGCAGGGCGTCCGAGGCGCATCGGGCGAGCGTCCTTCCCGTGGTCGGCCTGCGGCACGCGGGTCGCGGGGTCAGGCCTTCTCGGCCGCCTTGAGCCGCTCGGCCAGCAGCAGGCAGGCCTTGGTCAACTGGATGCGGACCCAGCCCTGGGCGGCGTCGGCGGCCTTCAGCAGCAGGTCGACGGCGCCGGGGTCGCCGATGTTGGCCAGGGCCCAGGCCGCCGCCAGGCGGATGTCGCGGTCCTCGTCGCCGAGGGCCTTGCGCAGCGCGGCGGCGGAGGGGGCGTCGCGGACGACGCCGAGGTTCTGGATGATGGTCAGGCGGCACTTGCCCTTGGCCTTGGGCAGGGCGGCGCGGAGTTGGTCGGCGGCCCCCTGGCCGATGGCGACGATGGCCCGGGCGGCCGGCTCGCACAGGTCCGCGTCGGCCAGGAGTTTGCCCAGGGACGGGACGACCGCCGGGCCGCCCGCCGTCTGGATCTCCTGGACGAGGTATTTCTGGACGTCCTTGGTCCGGTCGCCGCCCAGTTGCGACGCCAGCGTCGCGGCGAACTCCTGGCGGGGCTTCTTGTCGTCCATCTTGCAGACCGCGAGGGCTAGGCAGTGCAGGGCGTAGTGCGGCTTGACGCCGTCGCCGACGGCGGGCTCGACCAGCATGTCGATGAGACCCAGGAGGGCGTCGCGTCCGCCCTTGTGGATCTCGGCCACGGCCGTCTCGATCTTCTCGGCGTCGATGTCGGTGCAGTACATCTGCCGGGCGTCGGGGTCGGGCATCGCGGCCACGAGCGGTTTCAGGTCCACGGAAGGTGCCATGCGCAGGGTCCTTTCGTTACAGGTGCCAGGGCGCCCGCATCGGCTGGTTGACGAGCCGGTTGGCCTCGTCGTCGCCGACAATCTGTTCCTTGACGGGGTCGTAGTGGATCTTGCGTCCGACGCGGATGGCGATGTTGGCCAGGTGGAGGATGGTGGCGGCGCGATGGGCGGCCTCGGCGTGACCGCCGGGTTTCTGGCGCGTCCGGACGGCCGTGGGGAAGTCGACCAGCGGCTCGGGGTCGGGCATGGCCTCGACCTTCTTGCGGTCCTCTTCGCTGAGGTCGTTCAGGCCGATGCCCCGGTCCTGTTTACGGTCGTAAGGCTTGCCCCACTCGCCGCTGTCCATGACGAACGTCAGACCGTCGGCGTACTTGAGTTCCGCCCAACCCCACATGCCGCAGGCCTCCGGATGGGCCGGCGGGGCGTGGGCCTCGATCTCGACGGCGCTGGTGTCGTCTTTGCCCCAGGTCCACTGGACGGGGTCGAAGTGGTGCTGGCCCATGTCGGACAAGCCGCCGCCCTCCAGGTCCCAGTACCCGCGATGGGTGCCGCCGGTGCGGTGCCCGTGATACGGCCGAAGGGGCGACGGGCCGCAGTACATGTCCCAATCGAGGTTTTTCGGCACGGGCTGGGTCGGGGCGTTGACCATGCCGCTCCACTCGGCCACCTTCAGGCCGCCGCGCTTGATGTGGACGGCCGGGCAGTTCTTCAGCAGGCCGCTCCGCATGATCTTGTGGGTGAGGATGTCGCCGCGGTTTCGAAACGGCCGAAGGTGCCGATCTGGAAGACGCGGCCGTATCGCCGCTCGGCCTCGACCACGGCCCGGCCCTCGGCGATGACGCGGGTCAGGGGCTTCTCGCACAGGACGTCCTTGCCGGCCTCCATGGCGGCGATGGTAATGAGGGCGTGCCAGTGCGGCGGTGTGGCGATGGCCACCACGTCGATGTCTTTGCGATCCAGGACGCGGCGGAAGTCGCTGTAGACCTCTTTGTCGTCGGCCCGGCCGAGGAACTTGACGTCGCACGAGGCCAGCCGCTTGACGTTCGGCCCCAAGCCGCCGAACGTGCCGGGGCCGCGGCCTCCGCAACCGATCAGGGCCCCGCCGAGCGTCTCGCTGGGAGGCGTTTCGCCGGCTCCCAGGACGTGTCGCGGCACGATAGCAAAGGCGGCGGCCGCCGCGGAGGCCTTGAAGAATCCCCGGCGGCTGATCCGGACTCTGGGCTGCGTCATGCGTGTGCCTCCTCCTCAGGCGAAGGATTGCGTTGGCTGATTCGCCCCGGCGACTATACAACCGCCGGGGCCGACGTACAAGCAACATCCGGCCCCGGACGGCCGGGTGGGGGTGGCATGGTCATCCCGCAGGGTGACCATGGTTTAGCCGTCGCCCCCGCGGCGACGGGGCATCCGCGCCGGTGCTCCCGTGCCCCAACTCGCGGCCGTACCGGCCGCGGCTAGAGCAGTTCACGTTTGGATGTAGCGTGTGCCGATAAGAGTAGGCATGGAAACCTACTCGATAGATCTGCGGGAGCGTGTGGTGCGGGCGTGCGATGAGAGCGTGCACACGCACGAGGC
>DATKZB010000401.1:0-4012 GCA_035528235.1 Phycisphaerae bacterium | reverse complement strand
TGGATGACCGAGGGTGAAACGATCTCTCGCGTCGCCCTTGGCGGCACCGCCCCCATGGGGGCGGTGCCGCTCCCCCTGTCCCACCATGTTCGCTAGTCTCGCAGAAGACGCCTTCACGGACAACATACAAGGGTGACCATGAATCCCGTGTGCCACGGCGGGTCTTGCCCAGTTCGTGCGCGGCGGGTCCCCGCACCCGCCGCGTCAGTAGATGTAGCCCGCGGCGCGCCGCGGGCCTACTGGCCCGACTCGATGGCCGCGATGACCGCCTCGCACGCCACCTCGTGTCCCTTGGGGCCCAGGTGGGTCTTGTCCCATGCCCAGTAGCCCTGCTTCAGGGCCTCGTCGGGCCCCGGCGCCTTGTGGAACACCGCGGCCACGTCGGCCAGGGCGGTCTTCTTTTCGGCGGCGACGGCGCGGACGGCCTCGGCCATCTCGTTCATCGTGTCCCACCGGGCGTGGGCGGGGCAGGTGGTCATCAGGACGACGTCGGCGCCACCCTTGGTCGCGCGGCGGATGCGGTCGACCGCCAGCCGCAGGTACTCCGCGAACCGCTCGCCGCGCACGCCGGAGTCCCAATCGTTGAAGCCGAACCACACGGGCACCAGATCGCGCCACGGCACGACCACCTTCCGCCACTCGGTGGAATCGATGGGGAAACAGTAACCGTACCGCAGGGCGTAGTTCTCGCCATCGACGAGTTCCAGGCCGCCCCAGTGGCTCGACCCGTCGCCCTTGACCCAGAAACTGAGGCCCTCGGCCAGGTCCCATTCGGCGGTGGCCGTGACCCAAAGGGTCATGAAGCCCGGGCTGGTCGCCTCGCGGAAGGCGAACCGGCACGCCTTGCCGACCTTGCCGTCGACCTGTTCCACCGTGCCCGCCGGCACCTTCTGCTTGTCCTTGTCGGTGACCTCGGTCGGTTTGTGGCGAACGGTGTCCATGTCGAGGATGACCGCCGTCCCGTCCTGGCCCCACGCCGCGGCGCCCAGCCCGACGACCAGCCCTGCGGCCACGATCCACGCCACCGCCAGACGATGCCTGCTGCTCATGGTTGCCTCCTGTGCGCTCTCTGCGTTCATTCCTGCCAGAGCGTCTTGAGATTGGGCCTTTGCGCGGTGGGTCCCCGTACCCACCGCGCCAACTCGCCATCGTGCGGTGAGCGCGGCGGGTACGGGGACCCGCCGCGCAAACACGCGAAGTTAGACTGCTGTACAGGCTTCATCGCACGTGCACCCAGTCGGGTTCGACCAGGTCGTCGCGGTCGGCCGTCCGGACGGCCACGCGGAACCCCGGCCGCAGGGCCGCGCTCGACCACTCGCCCGACGGGGCCAGCGTGATGATGCCTACTTGGTGCTCGCCCGTCAGGTCATACGCCTCGGCGACGCGGCGGATGACGGCCTGGGCCGCCTCGCGCGGCGTATCGCCCTGCCCCATCCGCTCGACCGCCAGGAACGTCCCGCAGACGCCCATGACGAGTTCGCCCAGGCCGGTCGCCACGGCGGCCCCTCGCGCGGGGTCCACGTAGAGACCGTGCCCGACGATGGGCGAATCGCCCACGCGGCCGGGGGCCTTCCACGCCAGGCCGCTGGTGGAACACGCCCCGGCCATCACGTTGCGCGCATCGAGCGCCAGGACGCCGACGGTATCGTGGTCGGCCTCGGCCGACTCGGGACCGCTGCCGCGCGCCTCCTCGACGTTCGGCCGGGCGACGGGCGCGGCCTCGCGGCCGGCCCGCCACGCCTGCCACTGGCGCCGGGCCTCGTCGGTCAGCAGGTCCGTCGGCCCGAGGCCGTGCGCCTGGGCCAGGCGTTCGGCCCCGTCGCCCGCCAGCAGGACGTGCGGCGTCTTCTCCATGACAAGCCGCGCGATGGAGGTCGGATGCATGAACCGCCGGACGAAACAGACGCCCCCCCGCCGCGAGGGCGAGAGCATGACCGCGGCGTCCAGTGTGACCTCGCCCGCGGCGTCGGGCCGACCGCCGTAACCGACGGTCATGTTGGCGGGGTCGGCCTCGATGGCGCGGCAGGCGTGCTCGACGGCGTCGAGGGCGCCGCCGCCGTCGCGGACCAGGTGCGGCCAGCCGGCGGCGTTGGCCTGCCGGCCGTACGTCCACGTGGCCAGGATGAGCGGTCGGGTCATGCGAGGGTCAATCGTAGGTGAACCACGCCGTCGCGGTGCATGGGCGGTCGGCGGTCACGCGGTGGCCCTTGATGGCGTCGCACGTCCGGACGTTGCGCCGGGCGTCGATAAAGTGCGGGCCGATGATGGAGCCCGGCACAGCGGCCGGGGCGGGGGCGGGCGCGTCGGCCTCGGCCGCCAGCACCGGCGCAAGACCGGCCAGGACGATCAGAACGACGGCCAGCAAGAGGACGTGGCTCGGCATGGGCGTCTCCCGGCAAGCGACCCGGGCAAAGATGATACACCCGGCGGGACATGGGGTAAAGTCTGGGCCACAGGTCGAATCGTGAGCAGGCAGGCCCGAAACATGGTCACCCTTTGGGATGACCATGCCACCCGCCTCTCTTGTAGGGGCACGACATGTCGTGCCCCTACCAACACGCGGCCGGCCCGATCGCGGCGGCCTGGGAAGGCCGCCGCGCGGCAAGTTGCGCAGCAGGACTAATCCGTCGCAGGGTACCCCACGGTCTGGGCGTAGAGGACGCGCTGGTCGGGCCGCAGTTTCAGTTCGGCCGCCAGGCCGGTCTTGTCGCAATTGTGGAACCAGGCGGCCAGGCCCTGCGAGGCGGCAAACAGGTACACGTTGCCGGCAATCAGGCCCGTGGCGACGTTGTAATAGGATTTCTGGATCTCCGCGTCCTTCAGGCCGGGTTCCTGGAGCCTGGACTGGGCGTACTTGGCGATGTCGGCCACGAAGACCAGCCGGACCGGCGCCCCGGGGCCGGAGCTCCGACGACGGCGATGGTGGCCGACCTTGTCGCGGAGGTCGCCGGCGACCACGGGGACCAGGCGGTGCGGGGCCGCCTCGTAGAGGTAGGTGCCCTGGGCCATGACGACGTAGAGGTCGATTTCCTGCGAGTTGCTGGCGGTTGCGGCGGTTCGGCCCACCTGGCCGAAGGGCCCGCCCTCGCGGTTCACGCCGAACGCCGCCCACAGCAGGTTGGAGAGCACCTGCGGGGGAAGTGCCTTGTCGCTGATGTTGCGGTTGGTGCGGCGGTCGCACAGGGCCGCCAGGACGGACTTGCCGCCGTCGGTCTCGGGCTTGGGCAGGATGATGGGCTCGAGGTTCGGCGCGGGCGCGGGAGCGGCCGCCTCCTCGGCGGCGGCGGGCATGGCGGCGGCCAGCGCGGCCACGGCCGGCAACGTCTTGACGAACGTTCGGCGATTCATCGGACCCTCCCCATTCGGATGCACGGACCCCTGCCTGCCGCGGCCTGTTGGCCGCGCGGTCAGCGGTCCTGACGCGACCAGTCGTACGGAATCTCGTCGGTGTGGGCGGGCAGGCGGTGCTCGTCGGGTTCGGCGCGGTTGTAGGCCTCGGTGGGAACGTTGACGATGACCGCCTCGCCGGTCGAGATGCACTTGAAGCCGTGGTACACACCGGCCGGAATGCGCAGGCGAATCGGGTTCCAGACGCCCATGAAAAACTCGTTGACCTCGCCGCGCGTGGGCGAGTCGTCGCGCGGGTCGTACAGCACGACCTTCATCATGCCCAGGATGCAGATGAAGTTGTCGGTCTGTTTCTTGTGGTAATGCCAAGCCTTGACGACGCCCGGCCAGGCGGAGGTCAGGTACACCTGGCCGAACGCCTCAAAATCCTCGTCGTCCGAGCGGAACATCTCCATGAGCCGTCCGCGCTCGTCGGGAATGGGTTTCAGGCGCGTGAGGCGAACGCCGTCAATCATGGCTGTCGGCTCCTTAAAGGCTCTAACAAAAGGACTTTAACGCAGAGGTCGCAGAGACGACAGAGAGCCCGCAGAGAAGTTTTCTTTTGTTGAACACTCTTACCTTTCTTCTGCCTCTGCGATCTCCGCGTTCTCCGCGGTCATTCTGT
>DATKZB010000400.1:0-5180 GCA_035528235.1 Phycisphaerae bacterium | reverse complement strand
CCACTTTGCTTTTCAGCGTCGTCTCCACGGTCGTCTCCTTTGGGTCTGATTCGTGATTCCGGCAAGGGCCCCAGCGGGCCCAGGATGATCTTCACGTCGCGCGGCAGCACGGCCCCCGCGAGAAAGAGGAGGTCCGCCGCCAGGATGATCCGCCGGGCGTGTTGCTGGACGTGGCCCTCCGCCTCGTACCGCGCACGCGTCCAGCGGCCGAGCCACTCACCAGGATGGTCCTCATACGCGCTGGTGGCCCACGTTGCCAACTGCTCCGAGTCCGATGGGCCTGGGGCTTTCAGTTTCTTGCCCAGGCGAGACTTCATCACGCCTCGGGCCGTCGCGGCCAACGCCTTCCGGCTCGGCAAAGGTCCGGGCGGAAGGAAGCGGCGTGCCAGGGCCTCGGCCGCCCGGCCGGCCGCAATCGCGACGCCATCATCGAACCGTCGCACGGCCAGCGGGGTCCAGCAGCAACCCGTGCCCCGGATCACGGCGCCCGCCAAGCACCTCGTTTTCGGCGCGGTCGCGAGCACGCCGACGATGAGGTGCCCGCCCTCATGCAAGCAGGATCTCCACCGTTCTTCGACCGGGGTCTCGAACGGCACCACGGGCGGGCGGCGGCGGGGCCTCTTGACCGACTTGGGGCGGCGGGGCTTGAGGGTGCTCATTGTCCGGTGTCCTTTCCGATCGTGGTCAGCAACGGCGCCTCTTCCAGGTCCGCGAACCGCTCGCGGGCCTCGGCGAAGTCGAACTTCTTTTGCCCGGAGAGCGTCTCGCGGGCGAGTACCTTGAACGCCCGGGCCCGGCGGGCCTGGGCGAGAAATCTCACGGCCAAGTTGCGGTACGCCTTCAGAAAGTCCACCCTGTTCTCACACACGAACGCCCCGGGCGGCGTCCCGCAAACCGTCCCGATTGGCGCGCCGCCGTCGACCAGAACGGCCAGGGCGTCCCGCACGTCACGCGGCCGGACGTCGACCCCGAGGTGCCGAAGGTCGCCGGCTATCCTCGATTGCGTTCGGGCGGCGGCGGCGCCTCGGCAGTACCGATACAGGTAGCCGAGGATCAGGATCGGCACGGCGTTGGCGGTGGTGCTCATGGCCGGGGCCCCCCGCCGCCACCGACAACGGCGGCCGGCTCGAGTGCCCGGGCCGGCTGGCCGATCTTTTTCAGCGCGACCAGTCCCGCCACGGTCCCGAGATCGTCGCACTCGCCGTCGTCGGCCCAGCGGACCGTGACTTTGGTCGTGAATACATCGACAACCTTGCCCTGCCGGCCGTCACGCCGAACCCAATCCCCGGGCCGGAAGCGATGGGCCTCGCGGTAGAGCGCCGCCGACGCCGAGGCCTCACGCCGTTGACAAAAGGCCGACAGCGGCTCCGCCAACTTCCAGAAACAGGGCAGCGGCTCGCCACGCCCCCCCAGGTCGCCCAGCATTGCCGACAGGTCGGCCGGACACACCTCGGCCTTGGCGAGGGCCTCGCCGATCGCCCGCCGCGCGTCGTCAACGTTCTGGCCGTGGGGTCGCGGGCCGGCTGCCCATAGCCGCGCCGCCAGACTGTCAACGGAGACGCGGGGGGCGGGGTGAGTTCCCGCCCGTCCAGCCAGTTCAACACCAGTCTTGCGCCCGTCCGGGGGGCGCTGGTCGTCCAGCGGGGCGCGCTGGTCGTCCAGCGGGGCGCGCTGGTCGTCCAGCGGCGCGCGCTGGTCGTCCAGCGGGGCGCGCTGGTCGTCTTTCAGTGCGCCCGTCCGGGCGGTGCTGACATCCTCGCAGTGCGCCCCTACGGGGGACACTGCCAAAACCCGCCAAACCCGGACACCGTGCGATGACCGGCCTGCCGGTTCGACGTGACGCCCCAGCGCTTTGCCCCGAGACTTTGGCTTCCCGGTCCGCCGGCACAGTTCACCTGGAGCGGGACACGCGAGAGCCCCTTCGATGGGCTTGCCCCCGATGCCGGCCTCACGCCGGATCGTCCGTTGGCCAGGCCGCGCGAGGCCCGTTTTCGAGTTCGCGTGAAGCGCGACGTTGATGACGGCCAATTTCTCACTAGGAGTGAGATCCGCGTCCTCCAAGATGGCACGAATCCGGCCGAGGGCTTGGAGGGGAGAAAGTCCTGGCCTTGCGTTCTCGGGGCTCATGGCCGGATTCCCCCTTCGCCATGCTGCGGCCAGGCCCAGCGAGTCGCGGGCGGGCAACCGGCCGCGGTCCAGGCCTCGACCTCGCGCACCCGCCACAGCCGGCGGCGGCCCAGCAGCAGCGACGGCGGTACCTGCCCGGCCGCGGCCAAGGACAACCAGGAGGACCGGCCGATGCCGCACAACCTGGCGGCCTCGCGGGCATCGACCAACAGGGGCGCCAGGGCCTCGGGGGCCTGGACGGCGGCGATCATGGCGTCGCCTCCGCCTGGCGTAACCCGTCGGCCCTGCCCTGGGCCATTTCGCGTAGCGCTTCGCGGACGGCCATCTCGTCGAATCGCAACCGCCCGCCAACGGTCAGCGACGGTACGCTGCCCCGCCTGGCACAGTCCCGAAGGAACGGGCGCGGGAGTTTGAGCCGAGCGGCGAGAACATAGAGCGAAATATATTCGTCGTCCATGCCGGTATTATACCCGGCATTTGTTTCTGCTCGGTGGGGGTGGGGCGACGGGCTTACTTTGCCGCCAGTTTGTCGCCACTCGCGCGCAGTTTGCCGGTAGTTTGGGGGGATTTTCTTCTTGGATAGAGTCGTTCGACTTCAAGGCGGCTGAGGATCAGGGGAGAGGTCGTCCTCTTCTTTGACGCCTCTCTGTAGTCCTTGAGCACGCCCTCCTTGACCCTGCGCTGTAGGGTGCCGGGGCCAACACCATACGTCGTGGCCGCCACCGAACACGTGATTAGGTCGGCCGCGGCCGGCACCGAACAGGTGATTGGGTGGGGCTCCGCCGGCGTGCCCAGCCTGGCCCGGCGGGCCGCGCCCACGACGCTCTCCACCTCGGCCACAGCGTCGGGGCCGTCGATGCTGTCCAGCGGCGCCATGCGGGCGAGTCTGGCCACGTTCGGCAGCTTCCCGTCCAGGGCCGGCAAGAGTTCCACGGCGCCGTTGAGGACGTGCCGTGCGGCCTCGCGCAGCGGGGCCTCGACCGCAGCCAAGAGGCACACGTGCTCCGCGTGGCGGGCCAGGGCGCGGCGCAGATCAGCCTCATTGCCAGAGGCCCGGGCGATGGCGATCTCGGCAGCAGCGTCGTCTTTCAAGACCGCCCACTGGCCCACGTTGGCCATGTCTTTGAGCAGCCCCCCCGCCAGGACCGCCGCTCGGGATTCCAGCCAGGCCAGGCGGATCGCTCGCGGTGCATCGGTCGGCGGGGGCGTTGCCCCGAAGGCGGACAGCCCCGCGTACTGCGACTTGGCCTCGGCCACCGCCTTGACGACGGCGGCGGGCGCGGCGGTCTGCCGGGTTGTCTGCGGGGCGTTCTTGTGTCCCTTCGGGGTTCTCTTGCGAGTTCGCGTCGGCATGGTCCGGCTCCTGTTCCGGTCCTGAAAAAAAGTGCGGGGGGCAGGCGGTCAGGATGCCGCTTTTCCGTCCGCGGGACGTAGCCCCCGCACCAGTCATTGTCCGCGCTCGCACGCGGGAAATCAAGCCTTCACCGGGGCGCCACTGCCAAAACTGTTGGTGCCCATTTGGTGCCCATGCCCCCCGGGGCAGGGGCGGGCGGATACATAAGTCTATCCGTGGTCACGGGTTACGGCCGATGCTTCCCGGGCCGTCTGCGGATTTACTATCCGGCGCTACGGCGCCCACGATGGCGTCGAGGTCGGCGTCGGCCGCCAGGTCCGCCGCCAGGACGGCCAGCGCTCGCCGGCGGCTCGCCGACAGCCGCGGCCAGGCGCCCACGACGGCGTCGAGGTCGGCGTCGGCCACCAGGTCCCGGCCGGGCGCCGCGCGCACAGCGGCGCACACAGATTCTGAAACGCCCGTTTTTGGGCCGGTTTTTGCAAATGGTGTCAGCTTCCCAAGCTGAACGTCGAGGGTTCGAATCCCTTCGCCCGCTCCAACCGGCCTTGCGGCCGACGCGCCTGAAGGTCTGGCCCGTGCCGGGCCGCTCGCCCTCGCCTCGCCAAGCGACCCTAGCCGGCCGTCTTGCCGCGCGCATGGCGGCCAGCGACGCCTCGCCCGGGATGCGCGAGAGGGCCGACCGGGCCTCGCCCGCCAGATTCTTATCGGCCAGGAGCGCGGCCAGGACGGGGACCTCGGCGTCGGAACCGACCAGCCCCAGTTGGGCGCACAGGAACCGCTTGGCGTCGAGCGTGGCGTCGGTGGCCAGCATGCGGGCCTGAAGGCCCTCGCCGACGCGCATCTGGCCCGCGAATGGAAGCGCGACGACGGGGCGGTCATGCAAGTCGGCCGGTGCCTCATCGACGCCGGGTACGTGCCGGACACCGTGTACCTGGCCATCCGCCGCAGCGGCCGCGCGGCCGTCCTCATGCCCTCAAAGGGCGTGGGCGTGGGGGCGTCCAGCAAGGCGTTCGCCGAGTACAAGCGCCGCAAGGGCGACCTCTACGGCCACTACTGGCGCGTCCCGACCGTCCACGGTACGCGGGAACTGAGGACCGTCCACATCGACACGAACTACTGGAAGTCGTTCGTACACGCGCGCCTGGCGGTGGCGATGGGCGACCGGGGGTGCCTCTCGCTCTTCGGCATGAAGGCCGAGGAACACCGGCTCCTGTCGGAGCACCTGGCAGCCGAGTACCGCGTGCGGACCGAGGCGCGGGGCCGGACGGTGGACGAGTGGAAACTCAAGGCCAGCACCGTGGATAACCACTGGCTCGACTGCCTCGTGGGCTGCGCGGCGGCGGCCTCGATGCTGGGTGTGTCGCTTTTCCGCGGTGCGGCGCCAAGGAAGGTCAGAAGGAAACGGAAGAAGGTGTCCTACCTGTCATAGGAGAACCGACGATGGCGAAGCGTGGTCCTGGAAGGCCGAAGGGAAGCAAGAACGCGGTGGACGTCGTGGTCGTGGAGCGGTCGCACTGTCCCAAGTGTGGCAGTTCCCGCCGGAGCGAGTACTGGGGCCGGCTGGTCCAGAAGTGCCCGGGCCTCCGCGCCGACGGCACGCCCTATGCGGCCATCATCCGCCGCCGGTGCCGGTGCCTGGACTGCGGCCAGGTGCGGATTGACAAGGAATACGCCTAACAGTGCATCGTCAAGGTGCCGG
>DATKZB010000399.1:0-9994 GCA_035528235.1 Phycisphaerae bacterium | reverse complement strand
CAGCGGTCGGCCAGGCGCTTCAGGAGGACGGGCATCGGCGTCTCGACGACCGAGCCCACCGGTCGGCCGCGGTCCTCGACGCACTTCGCCACGAGCCCCTTCTGGTCGATGTTGAAGGTGGCCTTCCCCGCGCGGCAGCCGGCCACGCCGCCATCGAGCGCCGCGTCGAAACGCGCCAGGAAGTACGGGTTCGAGAGGAACCCGCGGTATCGGCGGTGCAGGTCGAGCAGGCGGGCCGAGACGGGCGTTCGCGGCCGGTGCGACTCGTCGCCGGTCTTCATGACGCCGTACGGCTGGACCATGAAGTTGGCCCCCAGCCGCGCGGCCAGGGCCACGACGCCCTCCAGGTCATCCTGGTTGTCGGCCGTCAGGACGGCCATGACGTTGACGCGCTGGTGCGGGGCGGTGCGGGTGTCGCGGAAGACCTCGACCGCCCGGACGGCCTCGGCGAACGCCCCCTCGATGCCGCGCTGGGCGTCGTGGCGGGCGGCCTGGGCATAATCGATCGAGATGCTGACGCCCCAGAGTCCGGCCTGCCAGAGTTCGCGTGCGCGGCGGGCGGGCACGTGCCAGCCGTTGGTCGTCAGGAAGGGGAAGTGCCACCGCCCGATCGCCGCCACGACGTCCGCCAGGTCCGGCCGCAGCATCGGTTCGCCGCCGGCCAGGTTGATCAGCATCGAGCCGGTCCGGGCCAGGTTCCGGGCGCCCCGCGCGAAGTCCCGGACGGTGAGTTCCTCGTCGGGCGAATGCGGCTCGCGCCAGTAGGAACAGATGCGGCACCGGAAGTTGCAGCGGTACGTTACCTGCCAGGCGCACCAGACGGGGTGCCGGCCCAGGTACGCCCGCACGAGGCGTGCCTTTTTCTCGGCCTTGCTCAGGGCTCGGGGGGTGGTCATCGTTTCTTCCGGCGCATCGGCGGTGCCAGGAACGGCTTGACCAGGAGGTCGTAGGCCGTCCCGCGCCGACCGATTTTCACGCGCCGGGCCCATCTTAGCAAGGGGACGATGCGCGGCCGCAGAACGATGTACGGCATCAACTCGCACGCGGTCACGATGGCGTCGGCCGACAGCGACGGCGGCACCACGGCCGGCCGGCCCGCGAGGTGGGCGGCGGTCGGGTCCGGCACCAGCCACCCGTTTTCCTTGGCAATCTTCTCGACGCCCGACCCGGGCTCGGGGTAGTGCAGGACCGCCTCGACGCGGTCAACCTCGAGCCGACCGAGCAAGGCCGCCGTCTCGTCCAGCGTGATGCTGGTTTCGTACGGCGCGCCCACCTCGACCCGCGCGACCGTCCGGATGCCCGCGCAGCGCAGGGCCGTAAAGGCCATCACGATGGCCCCCTCCGGCACGTCCATGCCCAGGACGTCGTTGCGAATGAGGTGCGAGGCGCTGCCGATGGGGACGACCGCCTCCTCGCAGCCGATCCGGGCCAGGAGCGCGGCGCCCTGGTCCTTGACGTCGGGCGCGTGGAGGGTGGTCCGGATGGGCAGGCGGACCTGCTTTTGGTAGCGGTCGGCAAACTCGGCCAGCCACTGGGGCGACGCCATCCACCGGGCGTTGCCGATGCGCCACCCAACCAGGTCGAGTTGCTCGTCGGCCACGCGGGCCATCTCGTCGAGCACGGCGTCCACGGGCCGGTGCCGCGCGGGCCAGCCGGCGGACCCCGGCGCCCCGTGGACCGTCGCCGTCGCGGCCGGCCCGGTCTCGCCGCCCCGGGCGACCGTTATCGGGGCGAATCCGGCGGAATCCAGAACCTGGTCCGAGAGGTAGAGGTCGCGGGCGGGCATGGGCTGCGCGACCAGCGAGGCCGGCGGCGCGGGCAGCGGGTTCCGCATGGTGCCCGTCTCGCACTGGACCCAGAGGCCGGGGGCGCGGAGCGAATCGACCGTGCGGCCGCGGCGCTCCAGGTACGCGGGCACCGTGAAGTCGGCCGGCCCGACGGCCACAGCCTCGGCCCCCGGCAGGCTGAGGCACGGGTTGGGGCACATCCGGGCGTGCGGGCCGAAGGCGATAAGCGGGGTTCCCCGGACCGACGCCACGACGCCGGCCGCCCGGACGGCCGCGTCGGCCGCCAGACCCTCGACGTACATCAGCACCAGGTCGGGGCGCGACTCGGCCATCGCGGCCGCCAGGTCGGCCTCCTCCGCCGGACCGACCCGCACGAGCGAGACCCCGTGCCCTTCCTGGCGCAGCGCCGCCGCCAGCACGGCCACCTCGTCGCGATAGGGGCGGGAGGCGGCCCGGGCGTCGGCCATGGGTTGGACGATGGCCAGGTTCATCCGCTACTCCTTGCCCAGCGCCGGCTCGCGGATGAGTTGGGCGAAAAGCGGTTCGCCGGCCGACAGGCCGCACACTTCACGCAACACGTACGCCCGGCCGCGCTCGCGCAACATCTCCTGGAGTTGAACGGCGCCCGGGTCGGCGGCGTGGTCGTAGGCCAGGGCCGCCCGGATGCCTAGAACGACGTGCATCGGCTCGATGCCTTCCTCAATGCACAGCCGGGCCGAGCCGATCAGGCGGTCGTCGGGGCCGAGTTTGCGCAAGGGGTCGGCGGCCACGCGGCAGACCTGGTCGCCCAGGGCGCGGTTGCGGTACCGCTGGAGCAGGTCGGCCTCGTAGGCGCGCTGCTCCTGGGGCTCGAAGCCGAACCGGGCGACCAGGGCGCGGCCGGTCTCGTCCATGGCGGCGCGGACGTGGGCGGCAATCGCCGCGTCGTCCATCGCCTGCCAGATAAACTCGTACCCGGCGCGGTGACCCAGGTAGGCGCACAGGGCGTGACTCATGTTGTGGGCGGCCAGTTTGCGGGTCTGGTAGGCCAGGATGTTCTCGACCGCCTCCAGGCCGGGGAACGCGGGCCGCGGGCCGCGAAACGCCGTGCCGTCGACCGGCAGCCGGGCGTACGGCTCGCACGCAATCCAGAGCGGGTCGCGGCGGCGGACGGCGTCGGGCACGACGGGCACCATGCGGCTGACGACGGCCTCGACGAAGCCGACCCGGGCGTCGAACTCCGGGCGGTCGATGGGCGGGCACGTGCCGTCGGCGATGCGCGGCTCCAGTTGGTCCCACACGAGGTCGCCCAGGAACCGGCCGGCGCCGATGAGGTTCTCGCAGGTGATGACGTTCAGCGGGTCGCCGCCCCGGGCCAGGCGTCGCGCGATGCCCGCGGCCAGGGCCGGCGCCACGGCCTTCAGGGCCCGGACTCCCACCGCCGTGCAGGCCACGCGGGCCCCGGCGACGGCCCGGGCCACGGCGGCTACGTCGCAGCCGTCGACGGCGCCGCAGTCCGTGACGCGGACGACCTCGTCGCCGGCGTTCGTGATGTGATGGACCTCGTACGAGCCGCGCGCCCGCAGGGCGTCGACGACGGCGCGGTCGACGTCGGCGAAGACGGTCCGGTATCCGCCGCGCCAGAACAGTTCGCCCATGAACCCGCGGCCGATGTTGCCGGCCCCGATCTGGACGGCGACGGGTTGGGCGGTGGATGGCATCGAGGTAGGTCTCTCTATGAGGTTCGTTTACGTCCCGCGCGGCGGGTACGGGGACCCGCCGCGCAAAAGGCATAGAATTCAGCGGCGCTAGAAACCGGCGGCGCCGTGCGTCGCGACGGTCCATTGGGCGGCGCTGGCGTTGCACAGGCGATGGACCAGGGCCTCCATGGCGAGCCGGTCGTTCGGGGTGGTCTTGGCCTCGAGGTCGGCATCGACGAGGGCCTGGTACGCGTCGGCCAGGTTGGCCTCGGTAAACGCGGCGGCGGCCCGGCGGACGCGGTCGAACGCCGGCCGGGGCACCTTGGCCCGGTCCATGGCGGCGTCGATGCTCATCCGCGCGGCGTACGACCGGACGCGGACGAGTTGCCGGAACGTCGGCCGCAGCAGCCCGACGATCTGCGGGGCCTGCATCCCCTCGGTCCAGAAGGCATCCAGCAACGTCAGCGCCCGGGGCACCTGCCGGGCCGCCACGGCGTCGCACAGGTCCCAGACGCGCTCGTGGTGGCCGCGCGCTACCAACGCGTCGACCTCGGGCGTGTCGATGGCGGTCGCGTCGCCCACGTACAGCGTCAGGACCTCGACGGCGTGTGTCAGGGCCGCGAAGTCGTTGCCCAGGTACTCCTGGAGCATGCTGGCGGCGGCCGGCGTCAGGTCTTTGCCGAAGCGTTTCCGGGCCTCGCTCCGAAGCCAGCCGGGAATCTTGTAAGGTTTGTCGACCTCGCAGTGGACGACCAGACCGACCTCGGTCACGCGCTTGCCCAGTTTCGTGGCGCCGTTCCAGGCGGCCACCTCCAGGCACAGGACGCCCGTGGGCGACGGGGCGTCGAGGTACTTCAGGAGGGCGTCGCGGCTGCCCTCGTTAATGAAAGGGTCGGCCTCGCGGATGAGCACCAGCCGGCGCGGCGCCAGGAAGGGCAGCGTCCGCAGGGCGTCGAAGACGTCGGCCAGGCCGGCGTCGGCCCCCCGGAGTTCGAGCAGGGCCAGGCCGGGCTCGGCATCGCCGATAACCCGTTCGCGGGCGATCTGCCGGGCCTTGTCCAGCAGGTACGGGTCTGTGCCGCGAAAGACGTAGATGGGCAGCGGCTCGCCGGGCGACTTCTTGGCGGCGAAGTCGCTCAGGCGTTTGACGGTGGCGTCGGGTTTGGGGCTGCGCCGCGCCATGCGGCATGGGCCTTTCAGGTGTGCCGGCGTGTCGACGAGCGCCTTTGTACGCGATGGCGGGGCGGGTTGTCCAGGGGGTAGTTTCGGCGGCGCCACGGGTCTCAGGGCGTTTGAGCATTTTGCATCGAGCCTGTAGCGCGGGGGTTTATCCCCCGCGGCCGTGGGGTTTAGGACATGTGGCGCGGGGGGTAAACCCCCGCGCTACAAGCGATGCTCTGACGGCCGCTTGTGATTCACGATGCAAAATGTTGGTTTGACCTGGGTGGGCGTCTGGTTATAGCAGTTTAACATTGCGTGTTTGCGCGGCGGGAAGGCTGCTGCGCGGCGGGTCCCCGCACCCGCCGCGCTCGATGTCCGACTGCGGGTAAGCGCGGTAGGTACGGGGACCCACCGCGCACAAGCGGTGGTGTGAGTACGCAACCTTGAGACGCCCTAGCGGTTGGCCGGCAGGACGATGCGGAACGAGGTCCCCTTGCCGACCTCGCTCGTGAAGGTGATGCGGCCGCCGTGGCGGGTGACGATGGCGTAGACGGTCGAGAGGCCGAGGCCGGTTCCCCTGCCGTCGGTCTTGGTGGTGAAGAACGGCTCGAAGATGTGCGGTCGCTGCTCGGCCGAGATGCCGTGGCCGGTGTCGGTGACGGTCAGGACGACGCCGGGGCCGGCTTGGGGCCCGTCGGCCAGGTCGATGTTCTCGGTGGCGATGGTCAGGGCGCCGGCCCTGGGCATGGCGTCGCGGGCGTTGACGGCCAGGTTCATGATGACCTGGTGCATCTGGGTGGAGTCGCCCTGGGTGATGTGCAGGTCGGGCGCCAGGTTCGTGGTGAGGGTCATGTCTTTGGGGAAGGTCCGCTGGATGAGTTCGGCGGCTTCGCGGACGATGTCGTTGAGGTCGATGGGCTCCTGGCGCGTGGGCTGCCTCTGGCTGAAGGTCATCAACTGCCGCACCAGTTGCGTGCCGCGCGCCGCCGCCTGTTCGATGCTGGCCAGCGACTCGTGGTCGACGGGTCCCTTGCGGAGGCTGTCGGCCAGGAGGCCGGTGGCGCCCAGGATAGCCGTCAGCAGGTTGTTGAAGTCGTGGGCGATGCCGCCGGCCAGCGTGCCGACGGTCTCCATTTTCTGGGCCTGGAAGAGTTGCTCGCGCAGGTGCACCAGTTCGGTCACGTCGGTGAGGATGCCCAGGGTGCAGATGACGTTGCTCTGGGCGTCGAAGATGCGCGAGAGGTTCAGGAACGAGGTGAAGCGCGATCCGTCCTTGCGGATGGCCGGGTACTCGCCCGACCAGGACCCCTCGCGCTGGAGGGCAGGCAGGACGGTCTGGACGACGTCGGCCCGGCGGTCCTCGGGATAGATGAACTCGATGTGGTGTCCGAGGACCTCGTCGGCCGTCCATCCGTAGAGCCGCTCGGCGCCGCGGTTCCAGAAGATGACGGTGCGGTAGGCGTCGACGACGACGATGGCGGTCTGGGTGTTCTCGACGAGCACGCGGTACTTGGCCTCGCTCTCGACGACGCGTTCGTACAGGCGGGCGTTCTCGATGGCCACGGCCGCGTGGGCGCTCAGCGTCTCCAGCAGCCGCACTTCCTCGCCGCTGAAGGCGTGGTGCCCGCTTCGGCTGGCGGTCAGGACGCCCACGGCGCTGCCCTGGAAGACCAGCGGGACGGCGACGACGTCGGTGATGTGCTGCTGCTCGGCGACAGGCAACGCGGCGGGGGCGAGGTCCTCGGCCGGGTTGGCCGTCTGGTACGCGACGCGGTGGGCAAAGGCGCGGCCGGTCAGGCCTTCGCCGATGCGGGGGCGGAGGACCTCGGCGTCGCGGGCCGAGAAGCCGCGGCAGGCGCGGACGGCCAGCGTCTGGCCGTCGGGTTCGACCGTCGAAATGGCCACCCCCGGCAGGGCGAGCAGCCGGGCCGCGGCGTCGACGACCTGGTCCATGATGGCCTGGGGCTCCATTGAGACCGTCAGCCGTAGCGTCAGGTCGTGGACCGCGCCCATCCGCTCGTAGCCGCGATGGAGCCGGTCGCGCCCGGACCGCTCGAGCGCCACGACGAACAGGAACAGCCAGAAGATGGGCAGCAGCGGCTCGAAAAAGTCCTCGGCCACGTCGGCTTCCGGCAGGATGCCCGACCACTCCAGCAGGTTGGTGCTTCCGTCGACTATCGACAGGCCCAGGATGGCCACGAGCAGCGCCCACGCCGGGCCGCGGAACGAGCCCCGGCCGAAGAGGGCCAGCACCAGCGCGACCAGGAAGACGGCGGTCCCGACCGCATCGATCACCAGGATGACCCCGCTGGGAATCACGAGGTGCCCTCCCGCCCAAGCCGGCGGGCCCGCCACACGCCCACCAGCAGCGCGACGGCTGCCGCCGTGTAGGCCAGGTGTTCGACGACGTTGAGCAACTCGCTGGCCAGACCGCCTTGGCGGGCGATGGTCGCGCTTCCCTGGAGGAACACGATGGTCCGCGCACCCCCGCCCGGAATGCCCTCCAGGACGGTGGCGACCCAGGCGACGGTCATCAGGATGAAGGGGATGACAAGGACCCGCAGCGCCGGCAGTCTGGCGATGGCACCGCGATTAGTCAGCAGATAGATCGCGGCGACGGTGCCGAGGCCGAGGGTGAGGATTTCGCCGAACTGGAACATCGTTCCCCCCCCGTGACCCGTCCTCTGGCGCCGCCGGCCGTTGCGGGTGCTATTGGGTCGGGCTATCGCAACGACGTGCCGTGCCGCAAGCCAGGCGCCACCCCAACCCATCGACCGATTATACCGTCCCGCGCGGTCCAGGACAACGGCCTTGCGGCAGCCGATGTTAGTCCTGCAACGCCACTTGGGCACAGAGCAGCTGCTTGGGAATCCAATGGTGGACCGCCATCAGGCTGTAGCGCGGGGGTTTATCCCCCGCGGGATCCTGCGCGGGGGATAAACCCCCGCGCTACGGCGCGTAAGTAGTAGTATCAGCCGCGCGGACCGATGCGGTCGAAGCCCGTCAGCGGCCGCAGCACCTCGGGCACCACGACCGACCCGTCGGCCTGCTGGTAGTTTTCGATGATGGCGATGAGGGTGCGGCTGGCGGCGATGGCGGTGCCGTTGAGGGTGTGGACGAGTTCGGGCCGGGCGCCCTGGGCGCGGCGGAATCGGATGGCCAGCCGCCGGGCCTGGTAGTCGGTGCAGTTGGACGTGGAGGTGATCTCGCCCCACTCGCCGCCCTCGCCCCGGCCCGGCATCCACGCCTCCAGGTCGAACTTCCGATACGCCGGGCCGCCCAGATCGCCCGTGGCGATGTCGATGACCCGGTACGGAATGCCCAGGGCCTGGTAGATGCGTTCCTCGATGCGCAGCAACTCGGCGTGCATGGCGTCGGACGCCTCGGGCGCCGTGAAGGCGAACATCTCGATCTTCGTGAACTGGTGGACCCGGTACAGGCCGCGCGACGCCCGGCCGTAGGCACCCGCCTCGACGCGGAAACAGTGGCTGAGGCCCCCCACCTTCAGGGGCAGCCGGTCGGCCGGCAGAATCTGGTCCATCAGGAGGCCCCCCAGGGTGATCTCGGCCGTCGCAATCAGCCCCAGGTCCTGGCCGTCGATGCGGTAAATCTGCGTCTCGTCGCCGCGCGGGTTGAAGCCCGTGCCCTCCAGCACCTTCATCCGGGCCATGTCGGGCGTGGTGTACAGCGTGAACCCCTCGTCGCGGAGCACGTCCAGGGCGAACCGCTGAAGCGCCAGGTCCAGCAGCACCGCCTCGTTCTTCAGGAAGTAGAAGTTCGACCCGGTCACCTTGGTGGCGCTGTCGAAATCGAGGATGTCGAGGGCCTCGCCCAGGTCCACGTGGTCGCGCACCTTAAAGTCGAAGTGGGGCACCTCGCCCCAGCGTTTGAGTTCGCGGTTCGCGCTCTCGTCGGCACCGACGGGGGCGTCCGGGTGCGTCAGGTTGGGGATCAGGGCCTGCTCGGCCCGAAGTTCGGTCTCGACCTCGGCCAGGCGGGCCTCCTGGGTGGCAAGGCCTTCCTTGGCGGCGGCAACCTCGTCTTTGCAGGCGCGGACGGCGTCGTCGTCGGCCCCGTCTTTCTTGGCCTGGCCGATGCGGCGGCTCAGATCCTTGACGCTGGCGCGGAGGGCGTCGGTCTGCTGGATCAGCGTCGACCGCTCCTGGGCCAGGGCCAGGACCTTGTCGATGTCGGCCGTCATGCGTCGGTTGGCCGTGTTGGCGCGGACCTCGTCGGTCCGGGTCCGGATGGTTTCCAGGTCGAGCATGAAGGCCTTTCCACGCAGAAGGTGCGTTCGGGTACGTTTATTGTGCCCGAAGGGCGGGGCCGTTGCAAGATTCTTGGTCGGCGCTGCGCCGGGTTGCAAACGTCGCGGCAGGGAGTAGAATACCGCCAGGCGCGCGGGCGGCGACGGCGCTTCTGAGGTTGACGATGCCGGCAAACCTGACACCGATGTACCTGAAGGCCGACAGGGCCTTCCGTGCCGCGAAGACCACGGCCGAGAAGATCGCCGCCCTCGAAGAGATGTACGCCACGATCCCCAAGCACAAGGGGACCGAGAAGATGCAGGGGGACCTCAAGCGGAAACTGGCCAAGTTCCGCCAGGCCGCCCGCGAGGTCCGAAGCAAGAGCGGCATCGACCCCTTCCACGTCGATAAACACGGGGCAGGGCAGTTTGCACTCGTCGGAACCCCCAACTCCGGCAAGAGCGCCATCGTGGCCGCCGTCACCAAGGCCCACGTCAACGTGGCGCCGTATCCGTTTGCGACGCACGGGCCCGTGCCGGGGATGATGGCCTTCGAGGACATCCAGATTCAACTCGTCGACCTGCCGCCCGTCACGCCCGACGGCGTCCCCCCCGGCATGATGGGGTGCGTGCGGAACGCCGACGGCCTGCTGGTGTGCATCGACCTGGCCGCCCTGGACATCCTGGAACAGGTCGACGTGTGCCTGGAGGTGATCCAGGCCCGGGGCATCGTGCCCGAAGGCCGCGA
Source organism: Phycisphaerae bacterium (assembly GCA_035528235.1). Taxonomy (GTDB): domain Bacteria; phylum Planctomycetota; class Phycisphaerae; order FEN-1346; family FEN-1346; genus DATKZB01. The sequence goes on along the minus strand of DATKZB010000399.1, from coordinate 373 downwards.
GGTGCCCGAGGGGGGCGCGGCCAAGCGGATGCTCCTGGTCGGGACGAAGGTCGATTTGCCGGGGGCCGAGGACAACTTCGCGGCCCTCGGGGAACTTCACGGCCAGACGCTCCCCATGCTGGCCACCAGCGCCCAGACCGGGCGCGGCATGGACGAACTGGCCGCCACGTGCTTCCGGATGCTCGACATCATCCGCGTCTACAGCAAGGAACCCGGCAAGCCGGTCGACCCGGGCCAGCCCTTCATCCTGCCGCGCGGCAGCACGGTGTTGGATCTGGCGTCGGAAGTCCATCGCGACTTGGCCGAGAACCTCAAACGGGCCCGCCTCTGGGGCTCGAACCAGTACGACGGGGCGCCCGTCCAGCGAGATCAC
>DATKZB010000398.1:0-4969 GCA_035528235.1 Phycisphaerae bacterium | reverse complement strand
AACCTGCCCGCCGCCGCTGCCGTCGCGCTCGGCAAGATCGGTACGGCCGAGGCCGCCGCGGCCCTCAAAAGGGCCGACGCCGCCATGGTCCCCGCCATCCGCGATGCGCGGCTGCGGTGCGCCGAACGCCTCGCCGCCGATGGCAACGCGGCCGCCGCCGAGGCTATCTACCGGAGTCTCTGGCAGTCCGATGCGCCCGTCCGATGGCGTTTGGCGGCGCTGGCGGGCCTGGCGCGGTCGTGCCCCGACAGGGCCGGGCCGATCCTGGTCGAGGCCCTCGGCGGCGATACCGACTTGCTCCGGGCCGCCGCCGCGAATCTCTTGAGAGAGGTGCCCGGCAAGGCGGTAACCGCGGCGCTTGTGGAGCGCCTGGCGGGCCTGGATGCCGGCGCGGCGATCTTGACAATCGACCTGCTGGCAGCGCGCGGCGACCGGACGGCCAGGGACGCCGTGGCGAAACTGACCGGGGCCGATGACGAGTCGGTCCGTGCCGCTGCCGTCCGCGCTATGGCCGCGCTGGGCGATGCGGCCGACATCGCCAACCTGGTGCGCCTGGCCGCGACCGAGAAGGGCGCCGTCCAGCAGGCGGCCCGCACGAGTCTCGTGCGACTGACCGGTAAGGACGTGGACGCCCGCGTGCTCGATGCCGCCGCCAAGGGCGATACCGCCGTGCGAGTCGAGGCCATCCGGGCGACGGCGGGTCGGAGGAGTCCCGGCGCCGCGGCCGTCCTGCTGAAGGCCGCGGCGGACGCGGACGAGGGTGTCCGCGTGGCGGCGCTCGATGCGCTGGCCGTGGCCGGCGATGCCGGGGCATACCGGCCGCTGGTCGAGATGCTTTCTGGCGCCAAGACGCCGGCCCAGACGGCGGCCGCCGCCAAGGCCGTCGTGGCCGTGGGCGGCATGGTCGAGAACGTCGCGGAGCGCGTCGGTCCCGTGGCGGTTGCGGTCGAGACGGCCAAGGGCGAGACGCGCGCGGCGCTGCTGGGCGTGCTGGGTGCGTTCGGCGGCGACGCGGCCCTGGCGGCTGTCCGGCCGTTCGTGAAGGCCGGGGAAGCCGGCGCCCAGGATGCCGCCGTGCGGGCGCTGGCGAACTGGCCCGACGCGTCCGCGGCCGGCGAGCTGCTGGGCGTGGCCAGGGATTCCGACAACGCCACGCACCGGGTCCTCGCGCTGCGGGGGTATCTCAGGCTGGCGCGGTCGACAGAGGACAAGGCCGCGCGGATGAAGATGCTCGAACAGGTCCGGCCCATCGCCAAGACGGCCGATGCCAAGAAAATGCTCCTGGCTGGCCTCTCGGAGGTGGCCGACCCGGGGGCGATGGCGGTGGCCGAGTCGTTCCTCGGCGACGCCGAGGTCAAGGCCGAGGCGGCCCTGGCCGTTGGGAAGATCAAGGAGGCGATGAAGCCCAGGCCGAGCAGCGGCGGTGCCCCCATGCCGCCGCGCGATAAGAAACGCAGCGACGCCCGCAAGGCCGAACTCGCCAAGGCCGCGCCCAAGGGGTATCACCTGGTCGGCTACATCGACTGCGGGCCCGACACCGAGGACGGCGCCAAGGGCGGCCCGACGCTGCGGCTGACGGCGGGGGCTGTGCACTTCTGGGCGGGGTCCGACGGCGCGGCAGCCATTCAGTTCGGCACCGTCGCGTACGATGGGCAGCAGGTTGTGTTCGAGGCGGCGGCTCTGGACCCGAAGCGGTCGTACCAGGTCGGGTTCTCGTGGTGGGATTACGACCACGACACGCGGGCCCAGTCGGTGTGGGTCGGCGGGGCAAAGACGCCGCTCGTCAAACTCCTCGACAAGACGGCGCTGCCCTCGGGCGTGAAGAACGAGAAGCCGGCCGATAAGACGCTGCCGCTGCCGCGCGAACTCACGGCCGCCGGCTCTGTCCGCATCGCGTTCCGCAACGAAGCCGTCCCGAACGTCGTGGTGAGCGAGGTGTGGCTATGGGAGAGCGATGCCGAGAGCGCGCCGCCCCCCGCCGCCAAGGCTGCCGCACCCGCGCCCGCCGAGGTCAAACGGTCGGCCCGGCAGGGGGGTACGCGCGTCCTCATCGTGACGGGCGCCGAGTACCCCGGCCACCCGTGGCGTGAGACGGCGCCGGCGCTGCGCGAGGCCATTGAGAAGGACCCGCGGCTGGCGGTCGACATGGTCGAGGACCCGGCGTTTCTGGCGTCGCCCAAGTTGCATGAGTACGCGGCCATCGTTCAGAACTGGATGAACTGGGAGTCGCCGTCGCCGGGGCCCGCGGCGCGGGAGAACTTCGCCAAGTTCGTCCGCGGCGGCAAGGGCCTCGTGCTGGTGCATTTTGCGTGCGGCGCGTGGCAGGACTGGCCCGAGTTCGTCCGCATCGTTGGCCGCGTGTGGGACCCGAAGTTGCGCGCCCACGACCCGCACGGCTCGTTCCGCGTCGAGATGACGGACTCCAAGCACGCGATTACGCAGGGCCTGAAGGCGTTTGAGACCGTCGACGAACTCTACACGTGCCTGGCAGGCGACACGCCCATCGAGGTCCTGGCCACCGCCCGCTCGAAGGTCGATGGCAAGGACTACCCGATGGCGTTTGTGCTGACGTGCGACAAGGGCCGCGTGTTTCACAGCGTCCTGGGGCACGACGTGCGGGCGTTGGGCAAGCCGGTGGCCGAACTGTACCGCCGCGCGACGGCCTGGGCGGCGGGGCTGGCGCCGTGACACATGACATGTTAACCGCCCGGCTTGCCGGGCGCGTTGACAGGCACGGCCGGGCAAGACCGGCCGTGGCACATGACATGTTAGCCGCCTGGCTTGCCGGGCGCGCTGACAGGCACGGCCGGGCAAGACCGGCCGTGGCACACGCATGATTTTGATCACGGCTTGCCAGCAAGCCGCGGCACACACAGGTGGGGTGGCATGAAACGTCGCGATTTCATCAAGGTGGTAGGGCTGGGGGCGGCTGCCAGCCAGGCGCTGGGCGGGCAGGCACAGCCGCAGGGCGCACCAACTCCCATTGCCAAGGAGCGGGCCATGAAGATCGGGTTTCACACCGACGCGTTCAACTCGGCGTACTTCAGTTTCGAGAAGTGCCTGGCCTGGGCCCAGAAGAACAAGGTGCGTTGGATCGAGTGCGGCCTGATCGACGGCGTCTCGTGGATCCACGGCCTGGGGTACCAGCCGCACGTCGCCCTGTACGAGGACCCGGCCCTGCTGGCGAAGAAGATGGCGGGGTATGGCGTGCGGTTCTCGCAGGTCGACGCGGCGTTTCCGCTGTCGGGCCAGGAGGGGCCGGTGCGCGGCGTGGCGTACGTCCAGAAGGCGATTGCATGGGCGAAACTCATCGGCTGCCCGTGCGTCGACACGACCGATGGCCTGCACGCCCCCGAGGGCCTCGCCGACCCGGCGGCCATGGACCTCATGAAGTTCTGCTACGGCGAGATCATGCGGGTGGCCGAGGCCCACCAGGTCATCGTCAACATCGAGCCGCACGGGTACTTCACCACCCAGCCCGACCGGATGGCCCAGATGCTGGCCTTCGCGGACAGCCCGTACCTGGGAATGAACATGGACACGGGCAACACGTTTATCGCGGGGCAGGACCCCGTGGCGTTCCTCAAGCGATTTATCGACCGCGTGAATCATGTCCACATCAAGGACGTGTCGGAATCGCTGGCGGCGGCGGTGCGCGGCAAGGACACGGGCATCGCCGTCAGCCAGTGCGCCCTGGGCGACGGCGTCAACGCCGACAACATCCGGGGGTGCCTGGAGGTGCTCCGCGACCACGGGTACGGCGGCGTCCTCAGTATGGAATGCGAAGGGCAGGCGGGCCCGATGATCGAGAAGTCGCTCGCCTGGATGCGCAAGACCCTGGCCGACCTGAAGATTTCGATAGCCGAATAGCCCGGAGGTATCGCATGCGACACATTTCCCAATTCGTCCTGGCGCTGGCGGCAGCCTCTGTCGTGGCCTTGGCTGCGGCGCCGTCTCCGGCCGAGGAGGCCGCCAGGAAGGTGGTGTTCCTCGCCGGCCCCGCCAGCCACGGTTACGGCCTGCACGAGCACTACGCCGGCTGCCGCCTGGCCTCGCGTCTGCTGGCCCGGCACGTGCCGGGCTTCCGGACCGAGGTCCACCGGGGCTGGCCGAAGGACCCGACGGTGCTCGACGACGCTCGCGCCATCGTCGTCGACTGCGACGGCGGTATTCTGGGGACAGTATACTATTTTCTCCTCTTCGGCGGGCGGCCGGGTTGACCGGGGAGGAGGCGACGGCCGAGGCGACGCTCCAGACGACGCACGAAAGCGGTGTCGCCCAGCGGCCGGCCCGTGCGGTTGTGCAGACGGATCGCGTGAAGCGTGGCCTCGTCGTCGGCGACCATCAGGAACCGGCGCCAGTCGTTGATCTCCGCCGCCAGTGGGTTGCCGCGAACGAGAGCGTCGGCCCGGCCTTCGACGTGGGCGGCCGCGCTTGACCATGGCCAGCGCCACGCACGCCTGACCAGGTGCGCCCGCACCGGATTCCGCTCGACGTACCGTACGGCCGCCAGCCCATGTCGGCCCTGCAGGACGCACGAGAAGAACCGTTCCTGCCACAAGTGCCCGCGCCAGCCTTCGCGGAAGTTGATGCGACGCGTGTAGCGGCGATGCGCCTCGCCGATGACGCGGGCAAGGGCCTTCTCGGTCTTCGGCACCGCCACGAGGTGGACGTGGTTGGGCATCAGGCAGTATGCCCAGATGTCGACACCGCAGGCCGCGCAGTAATCGGCCATCAGGGCAAGGTACGCCTCGTAATCCTCGTCACCGAAGAACGTCGGCAGCCGCCGATTGCCCCGCTGCGTGATGTGATGCGGATACCCAGGGACCTGGCCTTTCGCAGGTTTTGAGGATACCGCGGGCGGATTGGGGAAGCAAGGAAGATGAAAGCGAGCCGGCCCGACGTGCCGATGAGATCGTTGCGAAGCGACTCGCACCGGAGGCCGGGCCGTGGCTCGCTATACGATCTC
>DATKZB010000397.1:0-14833 GCA_035528235.1 Phycisphaerae bacterium | reverse complement strand
AACCACAACGGCCTGACGCCCACAGCTCCCGCACCAGCCGCCTCAACGCCCCCTCCGCCCTCGGCCCCAGAATCCGAAGACGCCCCGGGGGGGTACGATGTCTGGGGCGCTTCCCACTCCGCGCGGCGAATCGTCTTGACGCAAGGCCCTGGCGGGGCTAGAGTTCTGGCCGGGCGTCCGCGGGTTCCCGGGCCGCAGGTGGGGTTTCGGGTCACGCCGGGCGCACCAGAACGCTTGCATCAGGGCACTGCGGCCCCTATGATTGACCTTCATACGCATACGCTGCTCAGCGACGGCGACCTGATACCGACGGAACTGGCCCGTCGGGCCGAGCATCTGGGGTACCGGGCGCTGGGTTTTGCCGACCACGTGGACACGGTCCTCGTGGAGACGGTCGTGCCGGCGCTCGTGCAGGCGGCGGCCGACCTGGGGCCCGTCATGGCGATGACGGTCCTGGCCGGGGCCGAGGTGACCCATTGCCGGCTGGCCCATATCGGGCGGGTCGTCGAGCGGTGCCGCGAACTCGGGGCACGCATCGTCGTGGTGCACGGCGAGACGCCGTCGGAGCCGGTCATCGCCGGAACCAACCGGGCCGCCATCGAGGCCGGGTGCGATATCCTGGCCCACCCGGGTTTGATTACGGAGGCCGACGCCCGCTTGGCGGCCGCGCGCGGCGTGTTGCTCGAGATCTCCGGCCGCGCGGGGCATTGCCTGGGCAACGGTCACGTGGCCCGGATGGCCCGGCGGGTGGGTGCCGGGGTGGTCTTCGGGTCCGACGCGCACGCCCCCGAAGACATGCGGTCTCGTGCCGATGCCGAGTACGTTCTGGCGTGCGCGGGCCTGGGTCCGGAGGACGTGGCGGCTGCCTTCGCGGCGGCCGAGGGGCTCGTGGCCCGGGCTGTCAAAGGAGAGGATGCGACATGAGAATATTCCAGCGTATTTCTCGGCTCATCCGCCCTGCGATCGGGCTGCCGGTGCTGGCGGGGCTGGCCATTCTGGGGGTCCTGGTGCTGGCGCTGGGTTGCGGCGAGAAGCGCGAGACCGCCGCCACGGCGGCGCCCTCCATCAATCCGCGTCTGCCCGACGTGCCCGTGCCGGCCGGGTTCAAGTTCAAGTCCGACCAGTCGCGTGACCGGACGGTGGGCCAGTTCCGGTTTGTGGAACACCATTACGAGGGCAACGTGTCGGTCCGCCAGGTGTCGGATTTTTACCGGCGTAACATGCCCGTTCTGGGCTGGACCACGCTGGAAGAGAATTTCGTCTCCGGGCGGCAGCGGCTCCTGTTCGAGAAGGGCAACGACACCTGCCACATCAGCGTCTGGGACGACTGGGGCACGAAGGTGCTGATCCAGGTTCTCCCTCGCGGCACGGGGCATTCCGCGACGAATCCGAAGCCAGCCACCTTCTCTGAGGTCGCCAAATGAAGAGCACTCGCAAGCACGCACTCCAGACGAACGAACTGGCCGACGCCATCGGGCATGTGGTGTCGTTCGTCAAGTCTAACGTCCAGATTATTGCCCTGGCCGGGGCGGTAGTGGTCCTGGTCCTCTTGGCCGTCATTATTCTGCCGGCCATGCGTGGCAGCACGGCCGACCTGGCCACGGCCACCTTTGCCGCCGCCCAGAACACCGGCGACGCGCCGGCCGTCAGGCAGTTCCTCGACGATTACCCCGACGCGGCCCAGGCGCCCGTGGCCCGGTTGCTCCTGGCCGACCGGATTCTGAGCAACGTCGTGACCGCCGGCGCCAAGCCCGAGGGCGACCCGCTGGCCGAGGCGTCGCGGCTCTACACCCAGGTGGCCGAGTCGTCCGAGTCTCTGGCGCCGCTGGCCCGCGTCGGCCTGGCACTGGTCACCATCCAGCGGGGCGACCTCAAGAAGGGCAGGGAGGCCCTGCAGGAGGTCGTTTCGAAGTGGCCGCAGTCCATCGGCGCCGAGAAGGCCCGGGCCCACATCGAGGCCCTGGCCGGCTACGAGCCCATCGTCTTCTCCGACGAGCCGCTCGAAGAGCCCAAGCCGCCCGATGCCGAAGAGCCCACAGAGGCCGAGCCGAAAGAGGGTGACGACGCCAAACCGGCCGACGCCCAGCCGGTCCCCGACGCCAAGCCGGTTCCCCCACCGGCCGACGCCGAGGAAAAAAAGGAGAGCAAACCCGTCGGTTAGTCCTACAATGCCACGTGTCGCGCGGCGGCCTTCCTAGGCCGCCGCGAGGGGTCCTGACGCGTGTTCTTGGCGGCCTGGGAAGGCCGCCAAGCGGGATGTAGTAAGGAAGCGGTGTTGCGGAATTAGTCCCACAGGACGCTTGGCGCCGCCGCCGGAATATGGTATTGGCCCGGTGCGGGGAGTCTCTGACCGGGAGCAGGAGAGGGTACGACAGCCCAAGGAGCCCATCGGATGGCAGACCTCAAAGCAATGGCACAAGCGGTGGAACGCGGCGATCGCGATGCGGCCGTCCAGGCCGTCAAAGACGTGCTCGCCGAGGGTCTGAAGCCGGAGCAGATCCTCAACGACGGTCTGATTGCCGCCATGAGTTCGATCGGCGAGAAGTTCAAGAAGAACGAGGTCTTCATACCCGAAGTCCTCATCGCCGCCCGCGCCATGGCGGGCGCCATGGAGGTGCTCGAGCCGAAACTCGTCGAGACCGGCGTCGAGCCGCGCGGCAAGGTCGTCGTCGGCACGGTCAAGCAAGACCTGCACGACATCGGCAAGAACCTCGTGGCCATGATGCTCAAGGGCGGCGGGTTCAAGGTCATCGACCTGGGCGTCGACGTCGACCCCCAGAAGTTCGTCGACGCCGCCAAAGACGAGCAGGCCCAGATCATCGCCCTCTCGGCCCTACTGACCACCACCATGCCCAACATGAAAGAGGTGGTCCTGGCCATGCGCAAGGACGGACTCAAGGGCGTCAAGGTCATCATCGGCGGCGCCCCCGTCACCCAGGCCTATGCCGACGAGATTGGCGCCGACGGCTACGCGGCCGATGCCGGCAGCGCCGTCGACCTGGCGAAGGGGCTGGTGGACGGGAAGTAGCCGACCGCCTGCGTCGGTGCCCCCGACGACCGTGAACCGCCAGGGGCGCGGCGCGTCGCCCTAGTGGTGCGTCAAGGCTGCTCTTGAGGGTGCCATGCTTTCGCGCCGTTGCGAAAGCATGGTTCGGGGTCAGGCGCATGCTTTCGCAAGCGAAAGCATGGCACCCGCACGCACACGTTCCATGTTGACGCACCACGAGTGGTCGCCACGCTGCGCCCCGTGCTGTCGACCGCTCGAACCGACCCGCGACCCGCCATGGCCACCAACGACCTGCCCGAAGGTGCCCTGCCGCCCGAGGCCCTGCCCGAGCGCGAACCCGCGACACTCGAGATCGAACTCCAGCACGAGCCCGGCGAGACCCGCCTCGACCGGTTCCTCGCCCAGCGATGGGCCGCCCACAGCCGGTCCGTCTACCAGAAACTGATTCGCAGCGGCCGCGTCCTGGTCAACGACGAGCCCGTCACCAAACCCTCGACCGAGGTCCATCGCGGCGACCGCCTCTTCGTCACCCTGATGAAACGCCAGCCCCTGGGCATCATTCCCGAACCCATACCCATCAGCGTCCTCTTCGAGGACCAGGACCTGATTGTCGTGAACAAGGCGCCGGGCATTCTGGTGCACCCCGCGCGCGGCAACCCGCACGGCACGCTGGTCAACGCCGTGGCGTACCACGCCGACAGCCTCTCCAGCGGCGGCGACCCGTGGCGGCCGGGCGTGGTCCACCGCCTCGACCGCGACACGTCCGGCGTCATCGTCTTTGCCAAGAACGACACCGCCCACGCCCGCCTCGCCCGCCAGTGGGAGGACCGGACCGTCAAGAAAGAGTACCTGGCCGTCGTCGAGGGCGTGCCGGCGCTCGACGCCGACGTCATCGACATGCCCATCGGCAGAGACCATCGCGTCCGCGAGCGGTACGCCGTCCGCCGCGACGGCACCGGACGCCAGGCCGTCAGCCAGTACGAGGTGGCCGAGGTCTTCGCGGGGTTCAGCGTGGTCCGCGTCCGCATCCACACCGGTCGCACGCACCAGATTCGCGTTCACATGGCCCACCTGGGGCACCGCGTGGTGGCCGACCGCCAGTACGGCAGCTGCGACCGCGTGACGCTCCAGGAACTGGCGCGCGGCCGGGCCGACCACGACGAGGTGCTGCTGGACCGTCAGGCCCTCCACGCGGCCAGTCTGGGGTTCATGCACCCCCGGACCCGCGAGCCCATGCACCTGGAGGCCCCCCTTCCGGCCGACATGGCCCGCCTGCTCGACGCCCTTCGCCTGTGGCGCCCCACGCAGGGTGCGTGCTCGGCACGCACCAGGACTGCCGGATGATGGCGCGGTGGGTCCCCGTACCCACCGCGCCAACGCAGCATCTCGCGGCCAGCGCGGCGGGTACGGGGACCCGCCGCGCAAACGTAAGGCTGTGCCGAACCCGAGCCGCGACCAGCCGAATCCGAGCCGCGACCGTGAGGGAGCGGTGCCTTGCCCCCCGCCCGCCGCGGCAAAACCGCTCCCTGACGCTCGCGGCTCGGATAAGACGCACCGTCATCCCTGCAATTGAAGGGTTACATGCCGCCGCCGTTTTTGCTGGCCCGCCGCCACGGCGCCCCCTATAATGGCCGGACGCTGGTTGGACCTTGGATGAAAGGGAGAGAGTCAATGGCCCTCAGTCAACCGATGTGTGGCATTCTGAAGGTGGGCGCCGAGAAGGAGCGGGCCGCCCGCGATTTCTACCTCGACGCGTCGCGCAAGACCCGCCAGGCGCTCGGCAAGAAGATGTTCGACCAGCTGGCCGCCGACGAGACCCAGCACGAGCAACTCCTCCAGTCCTGGGCCAACCAGGGCTTTTGTCCGGCCAACGTGACGTATCCGACGGTCGACGCGGCGTTCCTCAAGCGCGGCCGCCAGGAGGTGGCCAAGGCCGTCAAGCCCGAGACGACCGACCTGGAGGCCATTGAGTTCGCCCAGGAGATGGAACGCAAAGCCATCGCCTTCTACCGGGACGCCGTCGCCAAGGCCGAGGACCAGCCGTCCAAGGACCTCCTCGCGCGCCTCAAGGCCGAGGAGGACAAACATCTGGCCCTGCTGACCGACCTGTACGAGTATATGAAGGACCCGGCCATCTGGAGCGTCCGGGAAGGCGGGGCCCACTTCGATTCCTGACGTCTTCATCCGGCCGGCGGCAGGCCGCTACGGCGCCGCCGGGTTTTTCTTGCATCCGTCATGGGCGGGTTGGTAGGATTCGTGACAGGCCAAACGGCGGGCAAGGGGGTCCCCTTTCTGCTGTGGCCTCGGACGTGCATGGGGTTCTGCCGTCAGAGTCGGCATCGGGAAACAGTGAAAGGAGAACGGGAATGAGGTACGTGTCATTGGTGTTGCTGGTGGTGTTTGCGATGGCGTTCGTGGTGGGCTGCGAGTCGTCGGCCCCCGAGAAGGAACCGACCGAGGCACCGGCCAAGGCACCGGCGGCGGTGCCGGCCGAACCGGCCGAGGAAGCGGCGGAGGAGGTTGGCGCTGCCGTTGAGAAGGCCACCGAGGCCGCTAAAGAGGCCGTCGAAGAGGCCACCGAGGCCGTCGAGGAAGAGGCCGACAAGTAAGAGGCGGTCCGGAGCGTCGTTCCGCCGCACACTTCGACTCGTTGACAACCGGGCGGGCGCCGACTCGTTGCGCGGCGCCCGCCGCGTTGCTCCGCCGGCCCAGGCCGGAGGGACCGCGCCATGCCCACGTACGTCGTAACCGGCGGTGCCGGCTTCATCGGATCGAACTTCGTCCGACTGGCCCTGGAGCAGGACCCCAGCCTTCGCCTGGTTGACATCGACCTCTTGACCTACGCCGGGAACCTCGAAAACCTCCAGGGCGTGCCCGCCGACCGGCACACCTTCGTCCGGGCCGACATCACCGACCCCGGAGCCATGGCCGACGCCGTCCCCGAGGGGGCCGACGTCCTCATCAACTTCGCCGCCGAGACCCACGTCGACCGGTCCATTCTGGGGCCCCTGGCGTTCGTCCGGACCAACGTTCTGGGAACCCAGGTCCTGTTGGATACGGCCCGTGCCCGCGGCGTCGGGCGGTACGTCCAGGTCTCGACCGACGAGGTGTACGGGTCGCTGGGGCCCGACGACCCGCCCTTCACCGAGTCCAGCCCCCTGGCACCCTCGAGCCCCTATGCCGCCAGCAAAGCCGGGGCCGACCACCTGGTGCTGGCGGCCCACCGCACCTGGGGCCAGGACGTCTGCGTTACCCGGTGCTCGAACAACTACGGCCCGTACCAGTTTCCCGAGAAACTGATTCCGCTCATGGTCTCGAACGCCCTCGAGGGGCAGCCGCTGCCCGTCTACGGCGACGGTCGCCAGGTCCGCGACTGGATCCATACCGACGACCACTCGCGGGCGATTCTGGCGGTGGTGGCGCGCGGCAAGCCCGGCGCCGTGTACAACGTCGGGGCACGCAGCGAACGGTACAACATCGACGTGGTCCGGGCCATCCTGGCCAGCCTCGGCAAGGGCGAGTCGCTCATCCGCTTCGTGACCGACCGGCCCGGCCACGACCGCCGCTACGCCATCGACCCGACGCACATCCAGACCGAACTCCTCTGGCGGCCACAGGTCGCCTTCGAAGACGGCCTGGAGCGGACCATCCGATGGTACCGCGACCACCCGGATTGGTGGCGCCGCATCAAGGACGGCTCGTACCGCGAGTTCTACGACAAGTGGTACGGCGACCGGTAGTCGACCGTTTGCGCGGCGGGTCCCCGCACCCGCCGCGCCCAGCGTCCCAGGGCGTGCCGGCGCGGTGGGTACGGGGACCCACCGCGCCAAGACCCAGTCCTGACAGGCGCTGACCGGATTCTTGCCCCATGCACGGAGGTCCCTCCATGACCGACGAAGTCCGATACCACCTGCTTCGCCCCGGCCAGATTGCCGAGCGGCGCCGGGCGTGCCCCGTCGTCTACATCCCCATCGGGACGCTCGAATGGCACGGCGTCCACAACCCCGTGGGGGCCGACACGCTCCAGGCCGAGGGGCTGGCCATCCTGTGTGCCCGGCAGGGCGGGGGCCTGGTTTTTCCGCCCCTGTACTACGGCGAGAGCCGCGTCGAGAGTCTTATGGAGTCGGGCGCCGAGGACCGCGACCAGATTGCCGCCGGCTACGGTCTGTCGGCCGACAACTTCCTGCCCGAGCGGCACCCCTTCACCGCCACCGAGCAGGTTCTGGCGTACCAGCACCTGCTGCTGCACGTCCTGGCCGAGGCCGAGAGCCTGGGCTTTGAGGTCGGCGTCCTGGTGGCGGGCCATTACCCGCTCATCGACCACGCCTGCGCCGCGTGCCGCCTGTTCAACCAGCGGCGGTTCAGCAAGCGGCACGGCCTGCTGGCCTGGGCGTGCCTCGATTACCTCGTCGTCCGCGACCGGTACCCCGACGGCGGCGACCACGCCGCCCTGTGGGAAACGTCGCACCTGGTGGCGCTGCACCCGGACCGTGTTGACCTCGCCCTGCTGCCCAAGAAGGGCGAGCCCCTCGTCGGCGTCATGGGCAAACCCCCGCAGGACGCCACGGCCGAGTTCGGACGCGAGACGCTCGAGGCCTCCGCCCAGGTCATCATCCAGGAGGTCCGCCACCGCCTCGATCACCGCGACCGCTACCGCGGCCACGGCAACTCGATGCAAGAGGGTCTGTGGCGGACCGACGACGCCTGATACCCGGCGGTCTTGACAACGGCCCGTCGGGCCGTAAGATACCGGTGCGATTGGCGGCGTAGCTCAGTGGTTAGAGCAGGGGACTCATAAGCCCAAGGTCGTCGGTTCAACTCCGACCGCCGCCACCACGTGCCACGGACGGGCAGGGCTTCGCGGGGCAGCAGGGCGCCCGTTCATCCTGCAACCCAGCGTGCCGCGCGGCGGCCTTCCCAGAGCCTGCCCGCCTTGGGCGGGCCGCCGCGACCGGGTCTGCTCTTCTTTCGTTGTGTTCGCATGCCGGGGAGGTGCACCGATGGTGTCGTGCCGCAGGTCGGCCTTCCTGGCGCTGCTGGTCGCCGGGACCGTGTGGGGGTCGGCGACGGGTGCCCCGCCCGAGAGTCCGCCCGCCCCGTTGCCGCCCATCGTGTACGGCCCGTCGCGGCAGGTGGCCACGCTGGCTAATCCGGAGGTCAACGAGTCGAGCGGCCTGGCGTGCAGCCGGCGCGTGGCCGGCGTCTTCTGGACGCACAACGATTCCGGCGACACGCCGCGCGTCTTCGCCTTCAACGCCAAGGGCGAGCACCTGGCCACGGTCACCCTCGCGGGCGCCCAGGCGTGGGACTGGGAAGACATGGCCTCGTTCGAGGCCGGCGGGAAGCCGTACCTGGTCATCGCCGACATCGGCGACAACCTGGCCTCCCGCAAGACGTGCACGCTGTACGTGGTGGCCGAGCCGGCGGTCGGCACCCACGAGCAGCCGCGGGTGGGGCAGGTGCCCGTATCGCACCGGATCGATTTCACGTACGAAGGCGGTCCCCGCGATTGCGAGGCCCTGGCCATCGACCCGACCACGGGGGCGATGGTCCTCGTCAGCAAGGAAGGCATCCGGTGCCGCGTCTACGCGTTGCAGCCGCCCCGTGGCAAGGCCGCGCCCGGCGCGCCGCCGCCGGTGGCCCGGCAGATCGGCGAGATTGAGACCTCGCCGGCCGTGGCGATGGACATCTCGCCCGACGGCCGGCGAGCCGTCGTCCTGACGTACGCCGACGCCCTGGAATTCGCCCGCGGCCCCAAGGAAACCTGGACCGACGCCTTCGCCCGCCCTCCCCGGGCCCTCGTCATGCCGCGACGGCGGCAGGGCGAGACCATCTGCTACGGGCCCGACGGCAAAACCCTCTACCTGACGAGCGAAAGAACCCCCACGCCGCTGCTCGAGGTGCCCGTGGCGGAGGCCAAGGCACCGGGCGGCCCGTGAGCGGCACCGGCGTGGCGGTCCGTCACCCGGACCTGATACTACTACGCTGCTTGGTTAACCGCAAAGACCGCAGAGAGCGCAAAGAGAGGCTTGTTGGGGCAAGGACAACAGCATGTGCCACGGCTTGCAAGCAAGCCGTGGCACATGCCGCAGGCCTGGAACATGGTCACCCTTCGGCATGACCATGCCACCCGTCTATCCGAGCCGCGACCGTTAGGGAGCGGTGCCGACGATGCCGACACATGGTCACCCTTCGGCATGACCATGCCACCCACATCACCGCGCGGCATCTGTCCGGCGGAGGAGGGCGGAGGCCTTCTCGATGTCGTACAGGTCGGCCTGGCACCAGGGTTGGTCGAGGTACCGGGCGAGTTCGTCGGCGGGCGCCTCCAGGCCGTCGGCCAGGGCGGCGAAGAGGCACCGGGCCAGGTGCGGCGGCGAAATGTAGTTCTCGCCACCGATCAGCCGCTCGCCCCACGCCTGGTACCACACCGGCAGGTCCGTCGCCAGGTCGCGGACGTTCCGCGTCAGTTCCTTGCCGGCATGGGCGCGGAGCAGGGCCGCCGTCTCGGGCACCAGGGCCACGTACCGGGCGACCTCGGCCGTGTGGTCTCCGACGACCAGGCGGCGGTCGGTCCGCTCGTGGTGGACCCGTTCGGCGGCCAGGTCGGCCAGGTGGGCCAGGCCCGTCTCGGCGGCGTCCTTGCGGCCGGCCTTTCGCATGATGCGGACGTACGCCAGCGTCCCCGCGAGGCGGGCGTTGAGGTCCTCGGCCGTGTCGCCTTTGCCGCCGTCCAGCGCCACCGCGAGCGGACGCGTCGACGCGTACACCTGCTGGATGCGGTCGGCCTGCGCCAGCACCTTGTCCCAGGCGTCGGCGAACTCGGCGTAGGCCCACACGGCGTACAGGTCGGACGCGTCGGCAGTGCCGCGCGGCGTCTTGGCGGCGAAGTCTTTCATCGTCGCGCCCAGGTCGAACGGTTCGCGGCGTTTCCCCTCCAGGCCGGGCAGTGTGGGCGCCGCCAGCGGACACCCCGCCTCGAACAGGGCGTCGAGATGGGCCTTGGCCTTCGCGCGGACCGGGGGCGAGAGGTGCGGCAGGGCCAGGGCCAGAATCTGCATCGTCTCGGCCGTCCGCCAGAAGTACCGTTGCTCGTGGCTGATGCCCAGTTCGATGACCAGCGGCGCCCACGGCCCGCCCTCCACCAGTTCCGTGACGGCGGCGTCCAGCCGCGCGCGGACCCGCCGGGCCAGGGCGTCGGCCGAGGGCTTCGCCTTCGCCGGCGCGGCCAGGAGCGGTTCGAGGTCGGCGGCTGCGAAGGTTTTCTTCTGGATGCCCTCGACGGAGCCCGTGTCGTCGCCCGCGACGACGTTTCCGCCGCCGGCCACACCGGGCGTTCGACGGCGGATGGGCGGTGGCGGTTTCGGGCCGCCGCTGGCGGTAGCCGTCACGTCGGGGCCCGCCAGGCACACCACCTGCGACCCCACGACCCAGAACAGGCGGCCGTAACCGATGGCCACGATCGAGCGGTCCGGCCCGTGCCACTCGTTCGGCACCTCCAGCAGAAACCCGTCGCGGTGGAACTGGCGTTTCCTGGCGTTACCTTCCTTCGAGTAACCCCCCACCAGGATGGGCCCGAAGATGCCGCCGTACGTGTCGCGCGGGGCCGTCACGCAGTGCCACCTCAGCGTCTCCAGGTCGAGGCCGCCGATGAGGCCCTGGTGGGTGTTCAGCAGGATGCCGTCCATGAGCGAGAGGGTCTGGGTTTCGTCGGCCGGCGCCGCAAAGTCGAAGGCCCAGCCCAGGGCCTCCTTGCCGTCGCGGAGGTTCTTGTGCCAGACGGTGTGCGCAAGGCCCGTCCGCCGGTCGAGCGTGGCGACGACGCACGCCCCGCCCGGCACGCCCGCCGAGTAGTTCGACAGGGCCGACACGCTCCAGAGGTACAGCGTCCCCGTCTTGGGGTTGAACGTGGGCGGCGCCGCCGGGTTGTGCAGGCCGCACGTGTACGGCACGGGCGCCAGCCAGGGCTCGCGACCGTCGGCCAGGTCGAAGGCGAAGAGGGTCCGCTCCTCGGGGTGGGTCTTGAAGTAGTCGAAGACGGCCTTGCGTTCGGCGGCCATGCGCGGCTCGGTGTACCGGAGGGCGTAGGTGCCCCACTTGTCCTGGATGACGAGGTCGTCGGCCGTCAGGGGGATGGCCTTTTGCGTCTCGCCCAGGACCTTCATGCCGCTCATGCCCAGGGCGGTGTGGAAAGCGTGGGCGGGGTTCGACCGCACGATGGCCAGGCCTTGCCAGAGGGTGGGGGCGTGGTCGCGCAGGCTCAGACCGTTGCACTTGGCCGATTTCCAGAGGAGCCGGCCGCGTGAGTCCAGGCAGTAGACGTGCATGTCTTCGGCGGCAAAGACGATGCGGTTGCCGTCGGCCGACAACGACGCCGGCGCCAGAATCATGCCGCCCGCCTGGTATTGCCACAGGGGTTTGCCGTCCTCGGCCCGCAGCGCGTGAAAGACGCCCGCCCGGTCTCCCACGTACACCGTGCGGCCGTCGCACAGGGGCGCGACCCAGGCGCCCGCGCCGAGGCGGGCCCGCCAGACCTCCTTGCCGTCGGCGGCGGCGAGGGCGTAGACGTATCCGGCGTCGAAGGCCTCGCCCTCCGACGCCACGTACAGCCGCCCGCCCGCGTAGCACGGCGAGTGGCCGATGGGCCCGGCTGCCTGGAACGTCCAGGCGGTGGAACCGTCGTCGACCTTCAGGGCGTGGACCTTGCCGGCGAACGTGCCGACGAAACAGAGCCGCTCGGCCAGGATCGCCTCGACCCGCGTGGCGATCATCTCGTCGTGAAAGTCGCGGAACCACTTCCGCTCGTACGGGCCCCGGACGACCTCGTCGGTGTAGCCCGACCGCTGGGCGTCGCGGTGCAGCATGGGCCAGGGGGAGGTCGGCGGGTCCTCGGCGGCGGCGGCCGGCGCATTCGCCAGACCGGCGACCAGCACCAGGGCCACGGCGCACAGGGCGAGACGTGTCATGGTCGGTTCCCTCCCGTACCCGCCGGCTTCGGCCGGTGCTACTTTGACAACTCCGCGAGGGATCATTGAGATCCCGCGCGGTGGCCTTCCCAGAGCCTGCCCGCCTTGGGCGGGCCACCGCGAGTTGGCGCAGGGCAACCTGTCGCGGCGGCCTAGGAAGGCCGCCGCGCATGAAGTCAAGGAGTTGACAAAGTAGCACTAGTCGATACGAAAATGCCCGACCCGCCTGGGGCGGACCGGGCTGGCTGGCGCGCCGCGGGTGTGCGGGCGCGGCTCAGCGTTTCCGGAGGTCCTTGACCTGGTCTTCGAGGTTGTCGACGCGGTCTTCGAGGCGGTCCTTCTCCTCGTCGAGGAGTTTATTGCGGCGTTTCAGGCCAGCCACTTCCTGCCGCAGGCGGTCGTTATCGGCCGCCAGGCGAAGCACCTCGTTCTCCAGGGCCGGGCGGTCCATCTTGGCGACTTGGCCGCGGTCCTTCGGCGTCGGTTGCGACGAGGTGCCGTCCAGCTTCACGTACGGCCCGTCGGGCACGTCGACGCTGATGCACCCGGCCACCAGGGCCAGCGCCGCCATCATGATGGCCACCGCCCACAGAACGACCCGTTCCATGCGATGCCTCCTCCCTGCCCCCGTCCGATGGCTGCCTCGCTCATATACTACACTAGCAATTCCGGGAGGGCTTCGCAAGGGCCGAACTTGCTTGACTTGCGCCACCCGCCCGCGCACCTTGGGTTGGCGTTTGCGCGGCGGGTAATGGTGCCTTTGCGCGGCGGGTCCCCGTACCCGCCGCGCACAAGGTCCGATGGCGGTTTGGCGTGGTGGGTACGGGGACCCACCACGCAAAGATCCAATCTTGAGGTGTCCGTGAGCGCGGCCATCCCTATTCTCGTTATCACCGGTCAGACGGCCGGCGGCAAGGAACGCCTGGCCGTGGCGGCGGCCCAGGGCGTGGGCGGCGAAATCATCGGCGCCGACTCGATGAAGGTCTATCGAGGCATGGACATCGGCACCGCCAAACCCTCGGCCGAGCAGCGGGCCCGCGTGCCCCATCACCTGCTCGACGTGGCCGACCCCGCCGAGACGTTCTCGACGGCCCGGTGGCTGGAACTGGCCCAGGCGGCCATCGCCGACGTGCACCGTCGCGGCCGCGCGGCCATCGTCTCGGGCGGGACGCCGCTGTACCTGAAGGCGCTGATCGAGGGTCTCTTCGAGGGTCCGGCGGCCGACGCGGCGCTGCGCTGCCGTCTGGCGGCCGAGGCCCAGGAGCGGGGGCCGGCGGCGCTGCACGACCGCCTGGCCAAGGTCGACCCGCAGGCTGCCGCGCGCATCCATCCCAACGACCTGCGGCGCATCGTCCGGGCCCTGGAGGTCTGGGAATTGACCGGCACGCCCATCTCCGACCTTCAGCGTCAGTGGGGCGCCCGGCGGCCCGAGTACCGGCCGCTCGTGGTCGCCATCCGGCGCGAGGCCGAGGACCTGACGCGCCGCATCACCGATCGCGTCGGCCGCATGATGGCCGCCGGCCTGGTCGACGAGGTCCGCCGCCTGGTCGGGCGGCCGGAGGGGCTGGCCCCCGGGCCGCGGCAGGCGCTGGGGTACGCCGAGGTGCTCGACTTCCTGGACGGTCGGCTGGGCCAATCGGAACTCGTGCCGGCCATCGTGGCCCACACCCGCCAGTTCGCCCGGCGGCAGATGATGTGGATCCGGCGGTTCGACGGCGTCGTCTGGCTCGATGCCGCGCCCGACACCGACACGGCCGCCCTGGCTGACGGCGTCGCGGACCTGTGGCGGGGGCATGTATAGGATTATGGCGCGGTGGGTGCGGGGACCCACCGCGCACAAGTAATGATGTGAATACGCAATCTTAAAACGCCCTATAGGAGGATGCTCATGGAAACGCACGTTCCCACTCGCGACCAGGCCCTGGCCCTGCTGAAGGAGTTCAACCAGGGCGAGGGGCTCATCCGGCACGCCCTGGCGGTCGAGGCCGTCATGCGGTACATGGCCCGCAAGCGCGGCCAGGACGAGAACGTCTGGGGCGTCGTCGGCCTCGTCCACGACCTCGATTACGAGCGGTTCCCCGACCAGCATTGCGCGAAGACCGCCGAGATCCTGCGCGAGCGGGGCTGGCCCGACGACCTCGTCCGGGCCGTCGTCTCGCACGGCTTCGGCCTGTGCTCGGACGTCGAGCCCCAGAGCGACCTTGAGAAGGTCCTCTTCGCCATCGACGAACTCACCGGCCTGGTGGCGGCGACGGCGCTGGTGCGGCCGTCGAGGAGCGTCATGGACATGGAGGCCAAGAGCGTCCGCAAGAAGTGGAAGGACAAGCGTTTCGCGGCGGGCGTGAACCGCGAGATCATCGCCCAGGGTGCCGAGCGGCTGGGCGTGGATCTGGGGGATCTCATCACCGACTGCATCATGGGCATGCGCGAGGCCGCCGAGGAGATCGGCCTGGCGGGCCGTCCCGCCTGACGGCAGGGTGCCACTGGCGGCTTGTCCGCCAGTGTTCTGGCGGGTGGCATGGTCATCCCGCTGTTGGGTGACCATGTTCGGAGCCTCCGGGTGCGTGGCCGTGGCGCGCGGGGTGGCATCCGGTCCATGGTCACCCTTCGGGATGACCATGCCACCCTGATCCGCCGCCGCTTCGGGATGACCATGCCACCCTCGTCTCGGCGGCCCTGTTGTCAGGCCGACCGCGATGCCCTATAATCGTTTCCGGCGGCCGTACGGGAGCGGGACTATTACGAGGTGCTAGGCGTCGCAACGGGGGCCGGTCCGGACGCGGTCCGTAAGGCCTATCGCGGGCTCGCGCGCAAGTTCCATCCCGATCTGAACCCCGGCGACGCCGAGGCCGAACGGCGC
>DATKZB010000396.1:0-9741 GCA_035528235.1 Phycisphaerae bacterium | reverse complement strand
ACTGGAGCAAGCGCTACACCGAGGAACGGTTCGATCTGGCCGGACCCGTGCGGCTGAATGTGGCCATTTTCACCTCCGACGCTGCCGGCAGCGTACGCCGTTTACCCTGGCAGCCAGATAACGCGCAGGTGATGGACCCCGGCACCTGGGGCGTGGCCAATGGCGCGGTCAAGGTGAGCTGGGCGGCGCAGCCGGGGGCGACGAGTTATCGGCTGTACCGCGCCGCCACCCCAAACCTGGCGGATGCCCGGCTGGTCGAGACGGTGACCCGGCACACCCAGACCAGCGATCAACCCGGCAGCGGCACGGCGTATTATTGGCTCACTGCGGTTGATCCGCTGGGCGAGTCCCGCTTCCGTCAAGGCGTCGTCCAGAGCGGCGTACAGTGTGATGACCAACTCTTCCAGGTCCAGCGTTTCGCAGGTTCTCGGCATGGCGCTCTCCCTCCCCAGGGCCCCTCTGCCGTAGATATCGGCCGCGCTTCGACAGAACTTGATATGCGTCAAGCACTTACGCACCCTTAAACCGGAGCAAGGCATATAATTCAATTATAACACGGGGCTCACGCCAACGCGACGGCGTATGGCCGGCCGCAGGCGTAGCCGGTCACGCTCTCGAAACCCGTCTCGCGCAGGGCGGCCTCGGCTTCGGGGAAGGCGTGGGCGACATCGCCGGGGCGATGGGCATCGGACCCGACCACGAGGAGCCGCCCGCCGAGGGCCCGGTAGCGGCGGAGGATTTCCACATCGGCGGCCATAGCCGCACCCCGGTCGAGAACGTGGTGCGTGTTGAGTTCAATCGCCACGCCGCCGGCGATGCACCCGCTCAGGATCCACTCGACGGAGCGCCAGTACCAGTCATCGCGATACCCGGCCGCCAGGTCGGGTAGTGGCTTATAGATATAATCGAAGTGTCCGACGGCGTGGCACCAGCCGGAGGCGACGAGGGCCTCGACCTCGGCGAAGTAATCGGCCTGAAGGGCCCGCAGGTCAAGATCGGCGGGGCGGTCCTTCCAGAGGCGATGGATTGGACATCCGGCGGCCGAGTGGACGGAGCCGATGGGAGTGGGACCAGCAACGTCCGCGATTCATTGGCGAAGATTTCTATATCACCGGCAATAACCCGGGCCTGGCGTACTTCGGCGGCGAGGAGGCGTTCCAGGGCAAGATCGCCACCCGGCCCGCCGCCAGTATCATCGCGCGGATGCTCACGGAGGGCTACCGCTGGACCGGCCAGGGCGCCTGGCACTTCTGGATGGGCCAGAACGACGCCCCCGGCCAGTACGTCTCGTACGCCCCTCGGGCCGTCTTCTGCCGGCAGTGGGACTGGACCTTCGCCTCCGGACAGAAGGTCGTCCGCACGGTCGGCATCTTCAACGACACCCACGACGATACGCCCATCGCCTTCACGTGGACCCTGACGGTGGGCGGCAAGCAGGTGGCCGGCAAGACCACCGAACATCGCGTGGCCGCAGGGGCGAACGAGAAGTTCAACGTCGAACTCACGATGCCCCGCGTCGCCTCCCGCGCCGAGGGCGAGTGGGTCCTGGCGCTGGCCGTCAAGGGCAAGGATGTCTTCCGCGACTCCAAGGCCGTCAGCGTCCTGAACACCGACCCGCGCGAGTGCCGCATGAGCGGCCTCGGTGGCCTGAAGGCCGCCGACCTGTGCGTCGTCGACCCCGGCGGCGCGGTGGGGGCGTTCCTCAAGGGTCGCGGCGTGCCGTTTACGCCCGTCGCCGACCTCGCCGCCCTGCCGCCGACGGGCCGGGTGCTGGTGGTCGGCAAGGACGTCCTCGGCCCGGTCGAGAGCACGACGAGCCGCCTGGCCGCCCTCGCGGCCGAGGGCCGCCGCGTCATCGTTCTCGAACAGAAACACCCCCTGCGGTATCAGGCCCTGCTGCCCGCCGAGATGGAGGCCGACGAGAACCAGGGTTACACCGCCTTCGGTGAGGACCTCGGGCACCCGGCCCTCTGGAACCTCCAGCACAAGGACTTCTTCACCTGGAGCCCCGGCGAAGTCGTCTATCGCAACGCCTATCGCAAGCCGTCCCGCGGCGCCCGGTCGCTCGTCCAGTGCCACGAACTCCTCCAGAACTCCGCCCTGGTGGAGGTGCCCGTCGGCGACGGTCTCATGCTGCTGGCCCAGTTACGGGTCGGCGAGTCGATTGCCGAGAACGCCGTCGCCCAGCAACTGCTCCTGAACCTGGTTGCGTATGCCGCCACGTACAAACTGGAGTTCCGCGAGGTGGCCGCCGCCACGCAGGGGGACCCGCAACTGGCCGCGATGATGGACGCCGTCGGCCTGAAGTACACGCCGGCCGCGGGGCCGCTCAAGGCCATCGGCGGCGGGGCTAAACTGGCCGTCGTCGCCGCCACGCCCGCCCACCTGAAGACCCTGGCCGACAACCTGGCCAAGGTCCGGGCGTTCACCGAGGCGGGCGGCTGGGTGGTCCTCCACGGTCTGGCGCCCGACGGCCTGGCCGACTACAACCGCCTCGTCGGTTTCGATCACCTGATCCGGCCGATGCGGCGCGAGCGCGTCACGTTCCCCGCGCGGCGGCATCCGCTCATGGCGGGCCTGACGGTGGGCGACGTGGCCCTGTACTCGGCCGAGCGCATCTTCCCGTGGACCCAGGGCAACTACGTGGCCGGCGACACCTTCGCCTACGTGGTCGATTACGAGGACGTCGCGCCGTTCGCCGAGTTCCCGCCCGAGAACCTCGAACACCCCGACTGGAACCGCTCGAACATGGTCAACGGCATGGTCTCGGCCGACGGCTGGAAGTATATCGTCAATACCGAAGCCCCTGCCGATAAGCCCGTCGAGTTCCCCCTCAAGTTCCCCAAGCCGGTCCAGGTCCGCGAGATGGAGTGGATCGGCAACACCTTCTATTACCCCGTCACGAAGGTCGCGCTCCTGTTCGACGGCGACGAGGCCGGTGCCGCGACGTTCGACACCAAGCCCCACAGCGACCCGCAGACGTTCGCCATCGACCCGCCGCGCGGGGGTAGCCGCATTACCCTGCGTCTCGCCAAGTGGGACGTGTTGCCCGACAAGCGGGCCATTACGGGTCTCGACAACGTGCGCCTGCTGGCGGTCCGGCCGCCCGAGTTCTACCAGAACGTCCAGCCCATGCTGAACGTCGGCGGCCTCATGGCGTACCCGCGCGGGCAGGGCGGCGTGGTCCTCTGCAACCTCCTCTTCAAGGACACCGAGGACGTGCCCGAGAATCAGCAGAAGAAGCGCACCATCTTCGCGACGATCCTTCGGAACCTGAAGGCCCCGTTCGCCGGCGGCAAGCGCGTCATCGCCGGCACGCGGCTCAACTACCAGCCGATCGACCTCTCGAAACACGCCACGCAGTACCGGACGGAGCGAGGCTGGTTCGGCGATAAGTCCTTTACCTTCAAGGACATGCCGACGGGCCGCCAGGTCTTTGCCGGCGTGCCGTTCCAGGTTTACGACTTCCCCACCTCGCCCGTGCCGACGGTCGTCATGCTGGGCGGGGGCGGCGTGCCCAACAACCCGCCCCAGGAAGTGCGCGGCATTCCCGTCGGACGCAAGGCCGACGCCCTGTTCTTCCTCCACACGGCCCGCCTCGACGCGCGGCGGAACCGCGACGAACTCAAGAAAGACAAGCGATACGAGATGCTCCGATACGTCATCACCTACGCCGACGGCAAGACCGAGGCCGTCCCCGTCGAGGCCGAGATCGACATCGACGACTATCGCCAGAAGGGGCCCCGCGCCATCCCCGGCGCCCAGATCGCCTGGACCCGCCCCTGGGAGGGCACCGAGTACACCGCCGTCGCGTACTCGATGCAGTGGAACAACCCGCGGCCCGACGTCGCCATCCAGAGCATCGACGTGCAATATGGCAAGGAGAAGCGCGGCGTGCCGGTGCTGATTGCCGTGACGGCCGCCACGGCCGAGTAGCCGTGGCACAAAAGACCGACGCCGAACCGGGTTTTTGGGGATACGATGGGCCGCGATGACGGTTTAACCTCTCGTTCCCGGTTGTGAAGGAGACCATGCGATGAAGAAGCCGTACGCGTTGACCCGCCGCAGATTGCTCAAGGGGGCGGCCGCCGCCGGCGCGGCCGCGGTGTTCCCGGCCATCGTGCGATCATCGGTCCTGGGTGCCGAGGCGCCGAGCAACAAGATCCTCATGGGCGCCATCGGCGTGGGCGGCATGGGGTCGGGCGACCTCCAGGGCTTTCTGGGCGACAGCCGCATCCGCGTCGTCGGCGTCTGCGACATCGACAAGAATCACCGCGAGGGCGCCAAGAAGACCGTCGATGCGCGATACAAGAACGACGACTGCAAGGCGTACCTGGATTACCGCGAACTCATCGGCCGCGGCGATCTTGGCGCCGTCATGACCGCGCTGCCCGACCACTGGCACGCCCTGCCGGCCATCGCGGCCGCCAAGGCCGGGTGCGACATCCACGGCCAGAAACCCTTCGCCCGGAGCATCCGCGAGGGCCGCGCCATCTGCGACGCCGTCCATCGGTACGGCCGCATCTGGCAGACCGGCAGCCAGCAGCGGTCCGAGGAGCGGTTCCGCTTTGCCTGCGAACTGGTCCGCAACGGCCGCGTCGGCAAGATCAGCCGCGTCGAGGTCGGCCTGCCGACGGGCGGTGGGGGCGGCACCACCGAGGCCAAGCCGGTTCCCGAGGGCCTCGACTGGGAGTGGTGGCTCGGCCCGGCGCCGTACCGGCCGTACCAGGGCTTCGGCCCGCACTGGAACTGGCGGTGGATCCTCGACTACTCCGGCGGCCAGTTGACCGACTGGTGCGGACACCACGTCGACATCGCCCACTGGGGTCTCGGGTACGACCGCACCGGCCCCGTCGAGATCGAGGGCAAGGGCGTCTACCCGAAGGAGGGCCTGTACGACGTCCCCATTGAGTACGACTTCACGTGTAAGTATGCCACGGGTGTCGAGATGAGCGTCACTCACAACCGCATCAACCCGCAGGGCACCAAGTGGATCGGCGACAAGGGCTGGGTGTACGTGCGTCGCGGCTTCATCGACGCCGATCCCAAGGGCCTGCTCAAAGAGAAGATCGGCCCCGGCGAGACCCGGCTCTACGACAGCGGCGGCCACAAGAAGAACTTCGTCGACGGCATCCTCAGCCGCAAGGAAACGATCTGCCCCGCCGAGGTCGGCCACCGGTCCATCAGCGTCGGCCTGCTGGGCGAGATCGCCATGCTCACCGGACGCAAAATCAAGTGGGACCCCGAGAAAGAGGAAATCCTCGGCGACCCCGGCGCCGCCGCGCTGCTGGGCCGTTCGTATCGCGAACCATGGCAACTGTAGCCGAGCGCCGGCCGTAGGCCGCCTGGGAGGAGAACGTGATGACCGCCGAAACCATGACCCGCTGCCGCACCATCCTGGTCGCCGGGGCGCTGGCACTGCTCGCCGGGGCCGTGGCCCGGGCCGACGTCTACGACGACGTCGTCAAGTACGAGTGGGCCCAGCCGCGCACCCCGCTGGCGACCATCGAGCAGGAGGCACGCGACGCCGCCACGCCGGCCGCCCGGGCCGCCATCGAGACCAAACTCCTGAAGGCCCTGGCCGACCCCGGCGCGACCTACGAATGCAAGCAGTTCGTCTGCCGGATGCTGCGGCGCATGGGTTCCCCGGCGTGCGTGCCGGCCCTGGCGAAACTACTGGCCGACGAAAAACTCTCGCACATGGCCCGCTTCGCGCTCCAGGACCTGCCCGGCGACGAGGCCGGCGCGGCCCTGCGCGACGCCATGGACAAACTCTCGGGTAAACTGAGGGTCGGCGTCATCACCTCGCTCGGCGAGCGGCGCGACGCCAAAGCCGTGCCCGCCCTGGCCAAACTCGCCTCGGGCGCCGACGTGGAACTGGCCCATGCCGCCATCGGCGCGCTCGGCCGCATCGCCACGGCCGATGCCGCCAAGGCCCTGGCCGGCGCCAAGGTGCCCGCCGCGCTCAAGGACAAGGCCACCGATGCCCGTCTCGTCTGTGCCGACCGGATGCTGGCCGGCGGCGACGCCGCGGCCGCGGCCGCCATCTACAAGAAGACCTTCGCCGAGGCCGGCCCGAAGCCGCTGCGCATCGCCGCGCTGCGCGGCATGGTTCTGGCGGATGGGGAGAAGGCCGCCGCGACGCTGATCGGCCTGCTGAAGGACAAGGACGCCGACCTGCGGCGCGCCGCCACGAAATTTCTGGTCGAGATGCCGGGCCCGGGGGCCGCGCAGGTGATTGCCGCCAAGTTGGCCGCCGTCTCGACCGCCGAGCAGGCCATGCTCATCGACGTCCTCACCCAGCGCGGCGACGCGGCCGCTGCCGCCGCGGTCACCCAACTCGTCGACAGCAAGGATGAGCCCGTCCGCCTGGCCGCCGTCAAGGCCCTGGCCGTTCTGGGCGACGCATCGAGCGTGCCGGTGCTCGTGAAAACCGCGGC
The DNA here is from genome assembly GCA_035528235.1 of Phycisphaerae bacterium. GTDB lineage: Bacteria > Planctomycetota > Phycisphaerae > FEN-1346 > FEN-1346 > DATKZB01. Next base: position 3,301 of record DATKZB010000396.1, on the reverse strand, counting down.
CGCCGGCGGCCCGCTGGGCGACGCGGCCACCAAGAGTCTCAACGAACTCAAGGGCGAGGGCGTCGGCGAGGCCATCGGCAAACTCCTCGATTCGCCGGACGCCGTCGTCCGGGCCGGCGCCATCGGCGTGTTGACGGCGCGCGGCGACCGGTCCATGTGTGGTGAGATGCTCAAGGCGGCGCGCGACCCGGACGAGAAGATCCGCATGGCTGCCATCGAGGGCGTCGGGGCCCTGGGTGGATGTCAGGTCTTGCCCGGGATCGTCTCGCTGCTGGTGGCCTCGAAGCCGGGTGCCGAGCGCGATGCCCTCGACCGCGCCGTCACGGCCGTGGCCGGGCGCGTCGACGAGGGCGAGAGGGATGTCGCGGCGGCCGCCGTCGCGGCGGGCCTCGCGAAGGCCGACGCCGATGCCAAGGTCCGCCTGCTGACGGTCCTGGGCCGGACGGGCGGCCCGAAGGCCCTGGAGGCCGTCCGCGGCCAGGTCGGCGCCGCCGACGCCGACGTCGCGACCAGTGCCGTCCGGGCGCTGGCGGCCTGGCCCGACGCCGCGCCGGCCGACGACCTCCTGAAGGTCATCAAGACGACTAGCAACAACACGCAGAAGGTCCTGGCGTTTCGCGGGTACATCCGCATGGCGAACCTGTCGGCCGGACGCTCGGCCGGCGAGACGACCAGGATGTACGAGCAGGCCCTGGCCCTGGCCACGAACGCGGCCGAGAAGAAGTCGGTCCTGGCGGGCCTGGCCGGCGCCCGGTCGGCCGAGGCGCTCAAACTCGTCGAGTCGCTGGTGGCCGACGACGCCCTGAAGGCCGAGGCCGAACTCGCCGTCGTCCAGGTGGCCGGCAACGCACGCGACGCCGCGCCCGACGAGGCCCGCGCCGCCCTCAAGAAGATCGTGGCCTCCACCAAGCGCGACGACCTCCGCCAGAAGGCCCGGGCCACACTGGCCGAGATGGACAAGTTCGCCGGCTACGTCACCTCGTGGCTCGGAAGCGGGCCCTACACGGCCGGCAACCTGTTCGACACCGCCTATCCGCCCGAGGCGAAGGACTCTAGGGACGTCAAGTGGCACCTCCTGGCCAAGGGTATCGGCCCGCAGAAGATCGATCTGGAGCAGGCCATCGCCAAAGGCGGCAACCGGGCCGGCTACCTGAAGACCAGCATCTGGTCGCCCGCCGACCAGGACGTGCGGCTCGACATCGGCAGCGACGACGGCGTCAGGGTATGGATCAACGGTAAACTCGTCCACTCCATAAACGCCACGCGAGCCTGCACCCCGGGACAGGACAAGGTCAAGACCCGCCTGAAGAAAGGTTGGAACGCCGTCCTCGTGAAGGTGACGCAGGGCGGCGGCGAGTGGGAACTCTCGTTCCGCGTCGCCGCGCCCGACGGCACCGCGCTGGAGGGCATGAAGGTCAGCGTCGAAGGCCGGTAGGCCGTGCCAAGGGGGATGGCGATGCAGAACCTGTTGGCGGTCGTCGCGGCCGCGGCGCTTCTTCTGGCGACAGTCGCCTGCGCGGCCGCGGCCGAACCGTGGTCGCCCGAACGGGCCCGCCAATGGTATGCCCGGCAGCCGTGGCTCGTCGGATGCAACTATGTCACAAGCACCGCGGTCAATACGACCGAGATGTGGCAGGCCGAGACGTTCGACCTGGCCACGATCGACCGCGAACTCGCCCTGGCCGAGGGCCTCGGCTTCAACACCGTCCGCGTCTACCTGCCGTTCATCGTCTGGGAGCACGACCCGCCGGGCCTCATGGCGCGCATCGACCGTTTCCTGGGCGTGGCCGCGCGGCACGGCATCCGGGTCATGGTCTGCCTGTTCGATGACTGCGCCTTTGCCGGCAAGCAGCCGTACCTCGGCCCGCAGGACGCTCCGGTGCCCGGCGTCCATAACAGCGGGTGGACGCCCAGCCCCGGCAGCCGACTCGTGACCGACCCGGCGGCGCGGCCGCGCCTCGAGCGATACGTCCGAGGCGTCGTGGGGACGCTGGCACGCGACGACCGCGTCGTCGTCTGGGACCTCTACAACGAGCCCGGCAACGAGCGCATGGGCAACAAGAGCCTCCCCCTGCTGGAGGCGGCGTTCGGGTGGGCGCGGCAGGCCCAGCCCGTGCAGCCGCTGACCACGGGCATCTGGAACGCCGGCCTCAAGGACCTCAACGCCCGGACGCTCGACCTGTCGGACGTCGTCAGTTTCCACAACTACGGCGACCTCGGGGGCGTCAAGCGGCAGGTGACCGACCTGGCGGCTCGCGGCCGGCCCGTTCTGTGCACCGAGTGGATGCGTCGCGCCGGCGGCAGCCGCTTCGCCTCGCACCTGCCCTTCTTCAAGCAGCAGCGGGTCGGCTGCTGGAACTGGGGCCTCGTGACCGGCAAGACGCAGACGCACTTCCCGTGGGGTTCGCCCAAGGGGGCGCCCGAGCCGAAGGAACCGTTCCACGACATCTTCCGCCGCGACGGCACGCCGTACTTCGCCGGCGAGATTGCCGTCATTCGGCAGGTCACGGGCGCCGCGGGCAAGTGATGGCGCGTCCTGCGGGTCCGCTCCCTCACGGTCGCGGCTCGGATGGGTCGGCTCCCTCGCGGTTGCGGCTATGACGGTCGCGGCCGGCCCGCAAATCGCAGGCACGCCTTGACGCCGCGCGCGGTGGCCACCTAAGATACATGAGCGCAGCCGAGGGGGGCTGTGGTCGCATGGCCCAGGGCCCTCGGAAGGGAACGGACGCCGATGACCGCCAAACTCTCGAGCGAGACGCGCCCGAGCGGCCTGCCAATCAGCGGCGGCACGCTCCACGTGCTCGGCATCTCGGCGAGTCCCAGGGCCGACGGCAACTCGGACGCGCTGCTGCGCGAGGCCCTCGGCGGTGCCGAATCGGCCGGCGCCCGGTGCGAGTACCTGGGCCTTCGCGGCCTGGCGATCGGTCCGTGCGAGGAATGTTACACGTGCGCCCGGACCGGCCGCTGCTGCATCGACGACGATTTCGACGGCGTCCTCGAGAAGATCCTGGCGGCCGACCGGCTCGTTTTCGCCACGCCCGTCTTCTTCATGGCCGTCTCGGCCCAGGCCAAACTGCTCATCGACCGATGCCAATGCCTGTGGTCGCAGAAGTACCTCCTGCGGCAGCCGCTCTTCGCCGACGGTCCCCGCGACCGCCGGGCGCTCGTCATCGCCGTGGGCGGGTCGAAGAGCCGGAAGATGTTCGACAGCGTCCGCATGACCATGACGTACTGGTTCGACGCCCTGGAGATGGCCCACGCGGCCAGCCTGTTCGTCAACCAGGTCGACGGGGCCGGCGAC
>DATKZB010000395.1:0-8784 GCA_035528235.1 Phycisphaerae bacterium | reverse complement strand
TCTTGGGGTCAATTTCGCTCCGCCGCCACCCCCACACCGCCCCACGCCCCGCCAGCCGCGACGACCTGGGGTAAAAACGTTTTTCAAATCCCCCTATCCACCTGCCAACCCAAGACTTGCAAACACCGCAAATGGCTCACGGTGAGCCCAAGTCCCGGAAGGCACAGCGGGAGTGCGCCCGACGAGACGGGGCTTGATTTGCCGCACCGCGCCGTTATCATGGGGCCGCTGACTCAACGAGGCGCCGGGTGGGCAGGGGACTGGGCATGGGCCGACCGATCGGCATCTTCGACTCCGGCCTGGGCGGCCTGACGGTCGTCCGGGCCCTTCGCCGCCGCTTGCCCGACGAGTCCATCGTCTACTTCGGCGACACCGCCCGCGTCCCCTACGGCATCAAGAGTGGCGAAACCGTTACGCGCTTCGCCGCCGAGGACTGCGACTTCCTGTGCCGGTACGACCCGAAGTTTATCGTGGCGGCCTGCAACACGGCCAGCGCGGCAGCCATTCCGGCGCTGCGGGGGCGGTTCGACATTCCCATCTGCGGCGTGATCGAACCCGGGGCCCGCGAGGCCGTCCGCGCGGCCGGAGGGCGGCCCATCGGTATCATCGCCACCGAGGCCACCATTGCCAGCGGCGCCTATCGCCGGGCCATCCACGCCCTGGCGCCCGACGCCGCGATCGTCGAGAGGGCCTGCCCGCTCCTCGTGCCGCTGGTGGAGGAAGGCAGGGACGCCGCCGACCCCGTGGTCCGCGCCGTGCTGGCCGAGTACCTCGCGCCGCTGGGCGAGGCCGGCGTCGGCACGGTCGTCCTGGGCTGCACGCACTACCCGCTGCTGAGGGCGGCCATTGCCGAGACGATCGGGCCCGGCGTCGCGCTGGTCGATTCGGCCGAGGCCGTGGCGGCCGAGGTGGCGGCGCGGCTGGCGTCGGAGGGCTTGCTGGAGCGCGTCGGCCCGGGCCGGACGGCGTTCTACGTCAGCGACAACCCCCAGCGGTTCTCGGACGTGGGCGGACGGTTCCTGGGCGAACGGGTCGGCCCGGTGTCGCTCGTGGAGCCGGAGGAGTTTTTTGCCGGATCCCGCGTGGCGCCCGCCGGCGCGGAGGGCGCTCTATGACGCGCCGCCCGTGGCTTCTCATCGTGGCGTTGCTGGCGGCCGCAGGATGCGGCGGCAAGAAGACCGACCTCGGCGGCTGGCTGTTCCCCCCCTCGACCGGCGCCAACCTGAAACGCGTGGCCGAGAGCCCGTTGCCCGACGAGCGGCGAGAGGCCATCGAGGCCGTCGCCAGGGACTCGAGCGCCATCCGCACCGAACCCGTCGTCAAGGTCTTCTGCCTCGTGGCCGAGAACGACCAGGACCCGCTGGTCCGGGCCGCCGCCGTCCGGGGCCTGGCCCAGATGGACGGCGAGAACGTCCTGGAGACGTTAGGGCGCGCCGCCACCAAGGACGCCAGCCAGGTCGTCCGGCACGATGCCGTCCAGGCCCTCGGCCGACGGGCCCAGCCCGAACGGGCCGACGTGCTCATGGCGGTGCTCAAGGGCGACCCGAGCGCCGACGTCCGCATGGAGGCGGCCGAGGCGCTGCGGAGGTTCAAGGAGAAGCCCGTCGCGGAATCGCTGGTCGCCGCCGTCGAGGACCACGACGTGGCCGTGGCCCGAAAGGTCTGGGAAAGTCTCCGGTTCATGACCGGCCAGGACCTGCCCCGCGAAACCATGGCCTGGACCGATTACCTGGCGTCGGCCGAGAACCCCTTCGAGCGTTACGGCAAACCTCCCGCCATGCCGAAGGGGGCGAGCCAGCGGTCGCAGTTCACCAAGGGCATCGGCGATTTCTTCGGCGGCCTCTTCGAGAAGGACCCCCTGGAAGCCGAACTCGAATAGCGTGGCCGCGTGGCACGCCGCGCGGTAACGTTTCCCCGTCTGCATCACGCGCCCGGGACGCTAGGAGACCCGGCGGGAGCGCGCCCGCAATGAAGGCATGCGTCTTCGATGGTCAGGCCGCCCGCCTGGACGGCGACCGCCCCGAACCCAAGCCGGCGCCGGGCGACGTCCTGGTCCGCGTTGATCTGGCCGGCGTCTGCCGGACCGACCTGGAGATCGTCCGGGGATACATGGGTTTCCGCGGCGTTCTGGGCCACGAGTTTGTCGGCACGGCCCTGGGCGGCCGGCGCCAGGGCCGGCGCGTCGTCGGCGGCATCAACTGCCCGTGCCACCAGTGCGACCTCTGCCGCATGGGCCTCGCCACGCACTGCCGCAACCGCACGGTCCTGGGTATCGCCGGCCGCGACGGGGCCTTCGCCGAGCGGCTCGTCCTTCCCGAGGCCAACCTGGTGCCGGTGCCCGACTGCGTGCCGGACCGCGAGGCGGTGTTCGCCGAGTTGCTGGCGGCGGCCATCCAGATCGGGCGGCAGGTGCCGCTGCAGCCGCGGCAGGAGATCGTCGTCCTCGGCGACGGGCGGCTCGGGCAACTCGTCGCCCAGGTCTTCAAGGTGTGGGACCTGACGCCCACCGTCATGGGCAAGGCGCCCGCCAAACTCGCTATTCTCGCGCGGCTGGGCATCGCGACCGTTCTTGCCGACGAGGCCGAACCGTCGAAGACGGCCGACGTGGTCGTCGAGTGCACCGGCACGGCCACCGGCTTGGCCGCCGCGATGGCCTGGGTGCGGCCGCGCGGCACCATCGTCCTCAAGAGCACCGTGGCCGACACGGCGGGCCTGGACCTGGCGCCGCTGGTGGTCGACGAGGTCACGGTCGTGGGGTCGCGGTGCGGGCCGATGGACGCGGCCGTCGAGATGCTGGCGCAGCACCTGCTGTGCCTCGAACCGCTCATCACGGCCGAGTACCCGCTCGACGAGGCGCCCGCCGCGCTCGATGCGGCCGCGCAGCCCGATGCTATCAAGGTGCTCATCCGGCCGTAGAGCGTCTTGGGATCGGGTCTTAGCGCGGTGGGTCCCCGCACCCACCGCGCTAACTCGACATTTGCGGGGAACGCGGCGGGTACGGGGACCCGCCGCGCAAACACGTAAAGTTAAACTGCTGTAGGAGGCAAGGCGTGGCAGAGACGTTGGCGGTCGTCCTGGCAAGCGGCGGCATGGACTCGTGCGTGGCGGCGGCGTGGGCCGCGCGGCGGTATCGCCTGGCCATGCTCCACGTCAACTACGGTCAGCGGACCGAAGGGAAGGAACTCGAGTGTTTCCGCCGCCTGGCCGCGCACCTCCGGGCCGAACAGGTCCTCGTGGCCGACGCCCGGCACCTGGGGCAGATCGGCGGCAGCAGCCTGACCGACCCGCGCCTGGAGGTGCCCGCCGACGACACGCCTGGCCAGGTGCCCAGCACGTACGTCCCGTTCCGCAACGCGAACCTGCTGGCCATCGCGGTGTCGTGGGCCGAGACGATTGGGGCCCAGCGCGTCGTCATCGGTGCCGTTGAACAGGACGCCCCCGGCTACCCCGACTGCCGGCCGGCCTTCTACGAGGCGGCCAACCGGCTCATCGAACTGGGCACCCGGCCCGAGACACACATCCGCGTCGAGACGCCGCTCATCGCCATGCACAAGGCAGAGGTCGTCCGGATGGGGAAGGAACTGGGCGCACCGCTGGGCCTGACGTGGTCGTGTTACCGGAGCGAGACGTCGGCCTGCGGCAACTGCGCCAGTTGCCGTCGCCGGGCCGAGGCCTTCGACGAGGCGAGAGTCACCGACCCGCTGTCGGCGGACCCATAGTTCTGCAACGCTACTTCGCTACTTCATCCCGCCTGGCGGCCTTCCTAGGCCGCCAGGAACACGCGTCAGACCCGGGCGTGGCCGACCCGCTGTCGGCGGACCCATAAAAAAAGAAGGCCCGCGCCTCGCTCGCTTTAGGGGCAGCACGGCACGGCATGACGGCCGCTAATGCCTCACTGGACCTCGGCCGCAAGCCACGCCGCCCACCAGGGCTATGCTCTATTCGCGAGGGCTCTTGTGGGCCTTCCAAAGGATAGTATAAGGGCGCAGCGGCCAAAGTCAAATGGAGGAAGGTGAATCTGGGACGGTCCGTCAGGGCTTCTTGAGGGACCCCTTGAGCCAGTCGCCCAGCCGCTCGAGCGTCTGCCGCTTGATGGCATCCAGGGCCATCTCGCCCAGGCGTTTGGCGATAGCCGACTCGTCGAGGCGCGGGTTGTCGATCGTGCCCTTGAGCGGCAGCGCGATGACGGCGCCCTTGAGGTATGGCAGGGCCGCGGCGGAGACCTTGTAGCGCGCCAGCATCCCGTCGGTCAGCGGTATGCCCACCATCACGTTCATCTGCTTGTCGACGCCAATCGTGCCCCCGAACCGCAGGCTCACCGTCTCGCTGTACCGCAGGTCGTGCTCGGGAATCGTGATGAGGCCGTCGCGCAACTGGACCCGGATGGGCCCGAACGGCTGGGTAATCGTCTTGGCCGACTGGCGGGTAACCTGGACGAGTTTGCCGAGCAGGCCGATGAGTTCGGTCTGGAAATCGTCGATCCAATACTCGCCCGTGGCCACGGCTTTGCCGGCGGCGCCCTCGGTCAGCGGCACGTCCAGATGCTCGATCGCCAGCGACAGGTTGCCGCGCGCCGACATGCTGGCCGCGAGCACGGGTGACATGTACTTGAGATATCCCTGGACCTCTTCGCCACCCAGCGGCACCCCCTCGGCCATGACGAGGCGCTTGGCAATGACCAGGCGCGGCACGTCGCCGCTGAGGTCGATGACGCCGCCCAGGTTCACCTTGCCGCCCGCCAGGGCCAGCGTGCTGGGCTTCTGCGGGTCGGGCGCCAGGGTAATCCGGCCGTCGGCCATCTTCCAGGTCACGGTGCCGTCGCCGCCGGAGAGCGTCTCGTACTCGAAGCGTTTGACCTCGAGCGACCCGTCGCTCGCCAGCCCGGCGATGCGCCGGTGCCACGGCATGGGCTTCGCGTCCGGCGCGCCGGCTGCCGGCGGGGGAGCAGGCTTCTCGGACTTCAGCGCGCCGGCCACCCCGGCCGCCAGGCGCCACGGGCCCGACATCCGGATGGTTGGCGGCAGGGCGGAACCGAGCAGGTCGCGGACCCGCTTGGCGTCGAAGACGAGGTCGCACCGGGCCTGGATCAGGGGGGCCGTGTCGGTCTCGGTCACGGCGGCGCGCCACGTGCCGCTGACCGTCTCGGCCTTCATGTTCTGCGACAGGAATTCCCACCGGCGTTTGCCCTTCTCGTAGGTCAGGGTAATGGGCAGGTGGGCCTTCTTCTCCTGGACGACCATCCGGGAGGCGGTGGTCTGGATGTCGAGGTCCGTCAGGTCCAGCGCGCCCTGGCCCGTAAACCCGTCAACCGTGCCGGCGACCTTCAGGTCGAGGTCGGCCGTGCCGGCCAGGCGGGCGTCGTCGGGCAGGAGGCCGAACGGCTTCAGGACCTGGGCGCATTCGGCCAGGTTCGCCTTGACCGTGACGCTGCCGTCGGCGCTGGGATGATCGTCGGGCTTGGACGGCATCCGGGCCGTGCCGCTGGCCCGTGCCGCGATGCCCGGCCCGGAGAGGTTGGCCTGCTCGATGCGGATGACGTCGTCGTCGGCCAGGACGAGGTTGGTCTGTAGCCGGACGTCGTCGAGCCGCAGGTCGGGCTTGGCCGGTTCGCCCTCCTGCGGGATCGCCAGGTTCGTGGCCGACGCCGTCAGGGTGAGCCGCTGCGCGCGACTGTCGAAACCGGCGTCAATTTTCCAGAGGCCACGAATCGGGCTGGCTGGCTGGGCCCGCAGTTTCGCCACCGTCATGGCGACCGGCCGGATGGCCCCGTCGCCGGCGGCCGTCGCCTGCCAGTGCCAGCGGTCCTCGGACCGGGTCGCCGATGCCGTGCCGGCCAGCGACCCCGCCACCGTCGCGACCGACCAGTTCGTCACGCTTATCTCCGTCAGGTCGCCGGCGTCGTTTCGGATAAGGGCCGCGTCGGCCGTGACGCGCGGCAAGGGGTCGCTGTAACCGCGCCCGTCGGCCCAGGCCATCTCGAACTTGTGGCCCGTAACCACGACCTTGGCCACCGTGCGGTGATCGATGCCCGGACTGGCCGTCACCTGGACGTCGACCTCGCCGACAAGCGTCGGCTCCTTGGGCAGGAGGTCGAAGGGCGCCAGCGTCTGGGTGAGCGTCGGCAGGTCGGCCTTGACGACGGCCTGGAGCGTGCCCGACAGGACCGACGCCGCGCCGGCCACCTCGATGGTCGCCGGGCCCTGCACGGTGGCCGAGGCGCCGGGAATCGCCGCTTGGATCAGGTGGACGGTGACCTTCGCCCTCTCGCCGGGGGCGTAGAGGACGTCGCTCGTCAGCGTGGCCGTGGCGAGGCGGAGCGTCTTGCCCTCGGGCCGGGCCAGCGGCATGACGAGGCCGGCGACGGTCATGGTTGACTTGACGGCCATGGCCTGGTCGACGGCGCCTCCGGCCTCGACCGAGAGTTGCCACGTGCCCTCGGCCGGTTTGCCGCCGGCGCCCGAGGCGCCGCGTGCATAGTCGAGGACCATCTGCCGCCAGTCGGGCGCGGCGTCGGCCTTGGCGTCGGGTGCCTTGGCCCCGGTTGCCAGCGGCAGGGCGATGGCCACCAGGCCCCCCAGGTTGGCGACCGTTCCTTTGCCGCCGGCCGTCCCCTGGAACTGCCACGACTGGCGGATACGCTGGGCGAAGCCCGTGGCCGTCAGCGACGCCGTGGCCGCATCGAGCGTGAACGTCTTGACGGTGACGTCGGTCAGGCGGTCCTGGGCGTCGACCTTGATCTCGGTCTCGGCCGAGAGCGTGGCGCGGGCTTCGCGCAACTGGCTTCCGCCGCCGAGCAGGACCACGAGGTCGGTCAGGTCGACCCGCAGCGTCGCCCCCAGGTCGGTGGGCAACTTGCCCTTGGTCGACAACGTGATGGTGGCGTTGCCGGCGGCGCCGTAGCCCTCGAGGTCCAGAAAGCGGCCCGTCTCCTCGGTCGCCTTTGCCAGGTCGAGTTGAGCGGTCAGGCGGAAGGCCTCCAGCGTTCCGGCGGCGTCGACGGTGCCGAACGGCCCGGTAAGTTTGACGGCGTTGACCGTGATCCCCTTGGCCCGGGCGAGCCAGTCGGTCTGCTTGGCCGCGGCGGTCTTGACGCCGGCCGCCGGATGGGGCCGGGCCAGGTCCGCGACAAGTTGCACCGGCGCGAGTACCAGCGGCTTGCCGTCTCGCGTGCCGCGCAGGTCCTTCAGGTCGACCGTCACCTGGATGCGCGACGCCTTCTCGTCGGACGCCGCCTTGAGGGTGACCTCGAGGATGCCCGCCTCCACCGTCAGGTCCTTGTGCAGACGGAGGGTGCTCGGCAGCATCCGGGCGATGCGGCCGGCATCGAGCGTCACCTTGGCCGACCCCTCGCCGGCGGGCGGCGCGGTCTCAAACGCCGCCAGGCCGAACGTGCCCGCCGCGGCGGCCGTCAGCGGCGGCGTCGTCACGTTGAACTTCGCGACCGTCACGACGCCCCGCGCGTAGGCGGCGTCCACCGTCAGGTCGAGCGACTCCAGCGTCACCCGGTCGCCCTGGATGGGCTCGCCCGTGGCCACCAGGTTGGCGCCCTGGCACGTGGCCTGGACGGCCACGTCGCCGCTGCGACCGTGCGAGAACGTGGCGCGGAGCGACAGCGTGCCGTCGCCCTGCATGGCCAGGCCCAGGTCGGTCGCGATCGCCCAAAGGGCCTTGACGGGCAGGTCGGCGCACGCCAGGGTGCCCTCGGCTCCGAGGGCCTCGGGGCCCTGCCAGTCGGATGAGAGGCCCGTGAGTTTGGCGTCGAGCGTGGCGGTGCCGGCGGCTTGGCCGTGGATGATTCGCAGGTCGGCGTGGACGGTGTCGTTGTCGGCCCCGGTCTTCAGGACGGCCTGGGCGACGCGGAGTTCGGCCGGTCCGCCGTGGAAGGTGGCGTCGCGGATCTCGACTTCCTGCGGTAGCGTGAGGCCGGGGGCCGGCATGGGCGGCGCGGGCGCCTCGGGCACTTCGGCCTCGGGCCCCGGCTTGACGGGCGGCGGTTTCGTGGGCGGCGGCTTTGTGGGCGGCGGTTTGGGAGGAGCCGGCGCCTCGACCGCCTGCTCGGCGGCAAACGCGGCGGCGGCCTGTTTCAGACCGTCGGCCCAGGCCTCAACGCCCGCCAGGCGGACGCAGCCGATGCGGGTCGGGTCGCTCAGCAACTCGAACAGGCCTTGTTCGAGGACCACGTCCCTGACGGTGGCCACACGCTGGCCCTCGGGCATCTGGACCGACATGCCGCTGACCTGCTGCGCGCCGAACCACGAAAGGGCCCACCCCTGGGCGTCGACGCGGACCGGCAGCCGCTCGTTCGCCATGTCCAGCACGTACTGCCGCGCAAAGCCCATCGAGAGGATGGTCGGGGCCAGGACCACCGCGAGCACCAGGAGTGCCACGACGAGCAGGGCGACGAGTCGCCCCCGCCGTCGGCGGCGCGGCGGCCGGCGGTCGCCGCCGGAAGGCGGGTCGTCGGCCTGGGGCGGCGGCGGGTCCGGAGGCGTCTCGTCGAGTTCCGCAGCCGCGTCGTCTTGCGGCACAGCGGCCAGGCGCGCGGGGGCACGTTTCTCCGGGGGCGCCGCCGGGGTCGGCTTCGCGGCCGGGCGAGGGGGCTTGGGCCTCGGCGGCACCTCTTCGGCCACGGGAATCTCCCGGGCCACCGGCACCGGATGGGCCATGACGACGGGCTCGGGCGCGACGGGCTCGGCCACCGGCAGGTCCTCGGCCGCGTGGACGTCCTCGGCCAGGGGCACGTCGGCAGCCGCTCCGGCGGGCTTTGCCGGGGCAGGCTCGGCG
>DATKZB010000394.1:0-11740 GCA_035528235.1 Phycisphaerae bacterium | reverse complement strand
CTGGCGGGCGCGACGCTCGGCCTCGGTCTTCTCGACGGCGCCCGCGCCCAGTTCTTCGGCGAGTTGCTGCCACCTGCCGGCCGCGCGGCAATAAACGAGGTACGCGTCGCCCGTGACGAGGGCCTCGTGGTCGGCGAGCATCCGGAGGCAGGCGGTCAGACCGTTGCGGTCGGACGTTATGGCCACCCACTGCCGGAGGGCGTCGCGCCGGACGGCGTCGGGCGATGGGCTCTCGATGACGGCCGCCAGGGCGGCTAGCGCGCGGGCCTCGGTGCCGGCGGCGCGCGTCGCCTTCAGCAGTGCCGCGGCCCGCCACTGGAGCACGACCGGCCGCCTGGCGTCGTCGGCGGCGAGCATCCCGAGGAGCCGGTCGCACGCATCGGCCGTCTCGCGGTACTGGCCCTGCTTGGTGGCCAGCGAGATGTAGGCGAACAGTTGCCGCTCGGCCAGCGGCTGGTCGGACTCGCCCGTGGCGCGGTTGTAGAAGCCGACGGCGTCGTGGCGACCGGCGGCGGCCAGCAGGTCGGCCCAGGCGAGCAGTTCGTCGCGCTGCATGAGCGGCTCGCCGAGGAGGGCCTCGAGTTTGAGGAGCGCGGCCAGCCGGTCGTACGGCGGGGCGATGGCGACGACGGCCGGGCGGCGGAGCAGGGCGGCGGCCTTGGCGGCGAGTTCCTTGGGCTGGGCGTCGGCCGACCCGTCGGCCGCCCGTTTCTCGGCCTGGGCCGCACAGGCGCGGGCCAGGACGTAGTCGACGCGGGCCTGCCACTGGGGCTGGTCGGCAAACTCCTTCGTGCTGCTGAGTGCCTGGGCGGCCGCGGGCACCTTGTCGGGCTCGATCGCCAGCAGGGCCTCAAGGTCCTCGATGCTCGCCAGGCGTCGCAGGTCGCCGGCGAGGGGATTTTTGGGGTCCTGCGGAATCTGGCCGATGGTCTTGAGGGCGTCGCGTGCGGCCTGGACGTCGCCGGCGGCGCGCTGGGCCCGGGCCTCGCCGATGTAGCCCATCAGGCCGGGGGCGATGTCGTGGAAGTCGACGCGGAGCGACCGGAACGTGGCCACGGCCTTCTCAAGATGCTGGGCGCGGGCCGCGTGGCCCTCGGGCAGGGCCAGGGCGGCATGGTAGTACAGGTCGCCCCGGGCCAGGCCGACCTCGCATCGGCGGGACCGCAGCCGGGTCACCTCGGCGGCCGTCTTCACGTTGGTCGTGCCGCGAGGCAGTTTCTTCTCGGGGGCGAGTTGGTCGAGTTGCTTCGCCAGCGCCGCGTCGGCGCCGTCGAGGGCCGCGAGACCCTTGCGGAGGGTGGCGGCGACGCGGTCGGCGTTGTCGGCCGAGGGGGGACGCAACCAATCGAGTTCCCGGGCGCCGGCCCGGGCCGCCGCGACGGCTTCGTCTGCGGCATCGGGCGGCGCGGCGGGTGCGGGCGGCTCTCCGGCCCAGACGGCAGCCGCCACGGCCCATGCCGCGACGAGACCGACCAGCCGCGCGGGTTTCGGCCGGCGATGCTCATGCCGGCCGGCGGACGGGGTCACTGCCATTGGTCTCCGAAGCAGGGAATCAGGTACGCGTAAAGGAACTCGTTGGCCAGGGCCTGGTAGGGCATCATCCGCTTGTTCTTGACGCTGTAGTTGCAATCGTTGATGAACCAGGCCAGGCGCTGGGGGCGCTCGCGGTTGAAGAGTTCGCCGAGGCACTGCGCGGCAAAGGCCTGTTCGAGCGGGTTCTTCGAGGTGGTCAGCAGGGCCACGAGCGGGTCGGTCACGTTGTACGCCTCCGAGAGGGCAAAGGCCACCGCCACCTCGCGGTTGACGTGGTAGTTCAGGTGCCACGCCTCGGTGAGGATGGGAATGGTCTGCGGCGTGTTGAGCATGCCGAGGGCCAGGACGGCGGCCCGGCGGCCCAGGATGCCGTCGGTGGTCTCCTTGTCCTTGACCTCGGTCAGGAACCACCGGGCGGGCTTCAGGATGTTCTGGTCGCCGACCATCGCGCTGGCCAGAAGGATGTACCCGACGAGCAGGTCGTCGTTGGCGGTGGCGCTCTTCTTGGCCGGGTGGATCAGCCGGAGGCACTCGGTCCGTCCCGTCAGGCCCAGGCCCATGGCGGCGGCGGCGCGGACCTCGAGGGTCTCGTCGCGGTCGGCCACGCGGTCGGCCAATTTCGCGCAGACCTTGGCGTACATCGGCGGGTCGGCTTGTCCCTGGTCGGTCTGGGTGGGCCGGCAATAGAGACCCAGGGCCAGGGCGGCGTAACCCCGCAGGGGCGAATCGATTTCAACCAGCGTCTTGGGTTTGCCTTCCGGGTACCGGGTGGCCAGGTATCCGAGCAGGGGGGGCAGGATGTCCGGGTTGCCCATGCGGCCCAGCGACATGATGGCGAACCCCTTGAAGAGGTCGGAGTAGTTGTCGTCGCGCAGGGCCAGCGCCGCCAGCAGGGCTTCCTGGGATCGCGGGTGGCGGATCTTGCCCAGCGCCATGGCGGCCGACGCCCGGAGCCGCGCCAGGTAGACCTTCTCGATGCCGACCTTGATGGACATCGTCGGCCCGTCGGGCTTGGGGCCGGGCGGGTTGGGGCCGTACTCGCGCCAGTCCGAGTGCTTCTTATACTCGCGTCGATACTTTTCGAGTTCGTCGTTCTTAAGTTTGCCTTTCTTCTCGAAGAGCGCGGCCACCTGGGTGTCGTGCGTTCTCAGGGCTTCCCAGGCGGCCACGCCGTCGGCCTGTTTCGTAGCCAGGAGGATGTCGGCCAGCAGGGGCACGGCCTTGGGGTCTCCGTAATCCCCGAGGGCCAGGATGGCCTCCGACGCCAGCCACGGGCTCTTCGACCGCAGCAGGATGGTTTGCAGGAACTGGATGTTGGCCGGAGTGGGTCGGTGCCGCAGACCCCACGCCGAGATGCTGGCCAGACCCGGTCCTCCTCCGCCGACGCCCTTCTGAAGGGCGCTGAGCACCTTCGGGTCGTCGGCGTCCCTCAGCAGCCCCAGCCCGCTGCACCCGGCCTCGAAGAGCGTGTCGTTGGGGTAATCGTGGGCCAGAAGCAGGTCTCTGGCTTCGGGCGTGTCGAGCAGGCCGTAGGCCACGAGCGCCGGCATCCGGACGCCCAGTTCGGGGTCCTTGCCGGCGGCGGTCTGGAGCGCCTGAAAGGCGCCCTTCTCGCCCATCCGCCCCAGCGCCAGGACGGCGGCCGCGCGGGTCTCCGTGTCCCGCGACGTGGTGGCCGCCACCAGCGCCCTGACGGCCTTGTCGCGATAGGCCTTGAGCACCTCCGGGCTGACCTGCTGGCGGGCCAGGCCCTGGACGATGGTCTTCAGGTACGGGTCGCGGTTGGCTTCCCACCAGTGGATCCACGACCATCGCGCCGGGTAGATCCGCTCGTTGGTCAGGTAAAACGACGTGGGGGGACCGGGCGGCGGCTGAGGGCCCTCGCCGTGTCCGAGGCAGACGCTGCATGCCGCGGCCGTCAGCAGCCCCAGACCCAGAACCAGGCGGGCGCGGAAAGGTGTGACCATTCCCATGCGGCACCCCTCCCACGTCGGCGAGCCCATCTGGTTATACGGATCACCGACGCGGGTCAGTGTAGATGGCGCCGAATAGTCGGTCAAGGCGAATTGGCCTTGTCCGGGCCGAGGGGAGGCTGATAGAGTGACGCAAGCGGGTTCGGCGCGGGCCAGGAGCATGACGTGTAGCGCGGGGGTTTACCCCCCGCGCCACACGTCCTAAGCCCCACGGCCGCGGGGGATAAACCCCCGCGCTACAGCGGTGAATGCAAAATGCTCGTCTTTGCGTGGGCATGCCACCCCGAAAGTGACGAGTCGGGGAGCACTGGATCGCGCCGCCATCGTGAGACCCACATGACGAATCGACGGCCGGCACCATTCCTACATCGCCACTTGTCGCGCGGCGGCCTTCCTAGGCCGCCGCGATCTGGCCTGACGTATCATCCTGGCGGCCTGGGAAGGCCGCCAGGCGTCAGGAAGTGGCGAAGTGGCGCTGTAGGAGTATCGGGGCGAGGCCTGGTCCTGCTCGGGGCCGCGGCGATCGCTCTGTGCGCGGCCGCGGCGGGATGCGACCGCGGCGGGGCGCCTGAGACGGCGTCGCCGGCCGACCTCGTTGGCGAGATCGTCCGGGGCGGCCCCGGCGCCGTCGACCGGGCGAAGGAGGCGGTTGCCCGCGGGTGGCCGACCTCGGCCCCCGCCGTCGTGGCGATGCTCGGGCACGAAGACGCACGGGTCCGCGCGGCCGGTTGCGTCATCCTGGCGGCCCACCCGGGGGAGACGTGGACCTCAGCCGTCTTCCCTCGCGCGAGCGACCGCGACTGGCGTGTCCGCGCCGCGGCGATGACGGCCCTGGCGCGATTCGCCGATGTCGCCGACGCCCCGCCCACGCTCCGCGACACGCCGCTGCAGGAGCGCGAACGGTGGCTCCTGGCGTGGCTCGATGCGTTTGACGCCGCGGCCGAGACGCCCCTGGGGCCGCACCTGTGCGAGGTCTATGCCGGGGCCGGCGACCTCGAGTTCGGCCGGCCGCTCATCGACCGGTGCCTGGCGTGCCACGCCGGCGCCCGGCCCGCGCCGCCGTCGGCCGCCGACGCGTGCCGACGGTGCCACCGCGAGGTCCACGAGCAGTGGACCGGCTCGGCCCACGCCCAGAGCCTCTCGCACCTGAACCTCGTGACGGTCAATCCCGAGACGCGGGAGCCGGAGGCGGTCGGCTTTGGGGACCTCCGCGGCATCGGGTGCTTCGAATGCCATCGTGCGGCCGGACCGCCGGCGCGCGACTTGGCGCCCGATGGGCAGCGCGGTACGGCGTGCCCGTACGCGTTCGAGCCGGCCCGTCCGACGTCGGTCTCGTGCGCCCGCTGCCATGCGACGACCTGCCAGGAGTGGCAGGTGTGGCGCGGTTCCCGCCAGCCGCGCCGGGCCACGTGGCCGCCCGGCCAGGTCGACGTGGCGTTCCGCGGCGACGATCGCGGCTGCCCCGCCTGTCACATGCCGGGCCGGGATGCGGACGGCCAGGCCGGTCCGCGGCGGCACGACTGGTCGGCCCGCCGCAATCGCCCGCTGCTCGGCGACGGCATCGACGTGGCGGCCGTCCGCAGCCGCGACGAGCAGGGCGGGACGGTCATCCGGTTCACGCTGACGAACCTGTCGGGCCACGCCTTCCCGACGGGCACGCGGCGGCGGCTCGTGCGGCTGTACGCGGGCCCGGAGGGAGGCCAGGCGGACGCCGTCGTGACGCTCGCGCCCGTCCGCCCCGGCACGATGTTCGGCGCCGGCGGACCGGCGCTGGCGCCCGGCGGGCAGCAGACGGTGTTGACGCCGGTGCCGCCGGGCGCGTCGGCCATGGCCTACCGGCTGGTGTACTACCGCGACGGGGCGGCCCCGCGGGGCTACGCCATCGAGATCCTCTCGGGCACGTGGCCGCTCGGGGTGTGGCCCGTGCCATAGCGGCGGCCGAGGGGCGATCGAGTATCTGGCGCGGTGGGTCCCCGCACCCACCGCGAGAAACCACCCCCGTACGCGGCGGGTACGGGGACCCGCCGCGCTCGGCGCTAGCCGTGAACGAGCAACTTCGTTGACCGCGGCCGGTTCTTGTGTACCATGGACGCTCCGCAACGGGAATCCTGAAGGAGGTAGCCATGTTTGGGAAACAGACTCTGGTGGCTGCGAGCCTGGTGGCTCTGGCGTGCGTGGTCGTGGGCGGCTCGGCGGCCGCCCAGGCGGCGTGGGAACCGGCCAAGGGTCCGCTCATGACCCGGTGGGCCAAGGACGTCTCGCCCGACAAGGTGCACCCCGAGTATCCCCGTCCGCAGATGGTCCGCGAGGATTGGCTCCGCCTGAACGGCCTCTGGCAGTACGCCGAGGCCAAGGAGGGCGAGGCGCCGCCCGTCGGCAAGGACCTCGATGGCCAGATCCTCGTGCCGTTCCCCATCCAGTCGGCCCTCTCGGGCGTCATGAAAGAGGCCGACCGCCTGTGGTACCGCCGCACGTTTGCGGTGCCGGCCAAGTGGAAAGGCCAGCGCGTCGTGCTGCACTTCGGCGCCGTCGACTGGGAAACCACGGTGTACGTGAACGGCAAGAAGGTCGGCGAGCATCGCGGCGGATACGACGCCTTCAGCGCCGACATCACCGACGCCCTCAAGGCCGGCGGCGAGCAGGAACTTATCGTCGGCGTCTTCGACCCCACCGACAAGGGCGACCAGCCGCGCGGCAAGCAGGTCCTCAAACCCGGCGGCATCATGTACACCGCCGTCACGGGCATCTGGCAGACGGCGTGGCTGGAGCCGGTGCCGGCGGCGCACATCCGGCGGCTGGTGCTGACGCCCGACGTCGACGGCAAGTGTCTGCGCCTGACGGCCGAGACGGCCGGCGCTGCCGAGGGGCTGACGGTCGAGGCCGTGGCCACCGACGGCGGCAAGGAGGTGGGCAAGATCTCCGGCGACGCCGGCAAGGAACTCCGCCTGAGCGTGCCCGACGCCAAACTCTGGTCGCCCGATACGCCCCATCTGTACGACCTGAAGGTCGAACTCCGCAAGGGCGGCAAGCCCGTCGACGCCGTCACCTCGTACTTCGGCATGCGCAAGATCGAACTCGGCAAAGACGCCGACGGCGTCGTGCGTCTGCTGCTGAACGGCAAGTTCGTGTTTCAGGTGGGGCCGCTGGACCAGGGTTGGTGGCCGGACGGCCTGTACATCGCCCCCACCGACGAGGCCTTCAAGTACGACGTCCAGATCACCCGCCAACTCGGTTTCAACATGGCCCGCAAACACGTCAAGGTCGAGCCCGACCGCTGGTACTACTGGTGCGACCGGCTGGGCCTGATGGTCTGGCAGGACATGCCCAGCGGCAACAACGCCACGCCCGAGGCCAAGAAACAGTTCGAGACCGAACTGGTGGCCCTCGTCGAAGGTTTCCGCAACCACCCCTCCATCATCCTGTGGGTCGTCTTCAACGAGGGATGGGGCCAGCACGACACCGAACGTTACGTCCGCTTGGTCAAAGAGCGCGACCCCAGCCGCCTCGTCAATAACGCCTCCGGCTGGACCGACAAGAAGGTCGGCGACGTCAACGACATCCACAGTTACCCCAACCCGCGGTCGCCCAAGCCGGAGCCGACCCGCGCGGTCGTCCTGGGCGAGTTCGGCGGCCTGGGCCTGGGCATCGACGGCCACACCTGGAAGAAGGAGCACTGGGGCTACAAGGGCATGGCCGACCGGGAGGAACTCACCGCCGCCTACGAGCGACTCCTTCAGGCGGCCTACAAACTCAAGGACACCGAGGGCCTCTCGGCCGTCGTCTACACCCAGACCACCGACGTCGAGGTCGAGTGCAACGGTCTGCTGACGTACGACCGGGCCATCGTCAAGCCCGACCTGGAGCGCGTGTCGGCCGTCAACCGCGGCGATTTCTCGCGCGTCCCGCCGCCGCCCATCGTCAAGACCGTCGTGCCGACGTCCGAAGAGCAGCGCCAGGAGTGGCGGTACACCTTCGAGAAACCCGCCGACGAGTGGATCAAGGCCGACTTCGACGACTCCGCCTGGAAGAAGGGCCCCGGCGGCTTCGGCACCGGCGGCACGCCCGGCGCCGTCATCGGCACCGAGTGGAAGACGGCCGACGTCTGGCTCCGACGCGAGGTCACGATACCCCAGGGCGACTGGCACAAACTGGCCTTCCGCGTCCACCACGACGAGGACGCCGAGGTCTACGTCAACGGCGTCAAGGCCGCCGAGTTCAAGGGCTACGTGACCGGGTACGAGGAACGCCCCATCAACGACCAGGGCCGCGCCGCCGTCAAGCCCGGCAAGGTCGTCCTGGCCGTCCACTGCCGCCAGACGCAGGGCGGCCAGTTCATCGACCTGGGCCTGGTCGACGTCGTCCCGGCGAAGAAGAAGTAGGCCGTGGCCTGGTGCCCCGGGCGCTCGCCTGGAACGGCCTGTATGCGCGGACGCCGGCCGCAGGAGGTTTGCCTTTCTCCGAGGCGGCCCTTCGACTAAGATACGTTCGGGCAATTGTGAGAACGGCGACGTGAACCAGCCCGATCTGATTCCGGACCTTCACGCCCTGGCCAACGGCGACGTGCGCCGAGACCATCCACGTCTCATCCTCCCCAGACTCCTCGACAAAGCGGCGATTGACTTCCGGCTTCCCGAGAAAGACGAGGCCGCCGTCCACGCGATCATTCTGAAATGGGCCGACATGGAGTCGCGAGGCCGGCTCACGAACCGTTCCGAATCCGAACTCGAACCGGAATTTCTCACCGAGATCTTTGGCCAGGTGCTTGGCTATACCCTCTGGGCCGAAGGCCGCGACTACTGGGAGTTGCGGCCCAAGTTCTCCGTGAACGGCGGCATAGCCGACGCGGCCATCGGCACCTTCCGCGACCAGGGAGAGCAACACCTCCGTGCCCTGGTCGAGTTGAAGGGCCCGAACGTCAACGTCGACCGCGACCGGTTCAATGGCCGCACGCCCGTCCAGCAGTGCTGGGATTACCTGAACGCCCGGCCGGACTGCCCGTGGGGTATCCTGTGCAACTATGGGGGGTTCCGGTTGTACCACCGCAGCAAAGGTTGGCGTACCTACGAGCACGTCACGCTCCAGAAATTGCGTGACATCCGGGAGTTCCGAAAGTTCCGCCTGCTCTTTGGGCACGCCGGCCTGCTGCCCGTGACAAGTGCGCAGCGTCCGCTCCTCCTGCGCCTGCTGGAGGAGACGGGCGAGCAGCAGCGCAAGGTCGGCGAAACCCTGTACCGCTACTACCACGAGCAGCGGGTCGATCTGATCGACCACCTGTGCAAGCCCCCTCACAACAAGCCCTTGGATTCCGCCATTCGCATCGCGCAGAAACTCGTGGACCGCGTGATCTTCGTCGCCTTCTGCGAGGACCGTTACCTGCTGCCGGAGAAGTCGCTGGAGAAGGCCTACACCCGCACGGCGGCTTTCACGAAGGTCACCAACCCCAGGTGGCAGAACTTCCTCTCGCTCTTTCGCAGCATCGACGAGGGCAACCCGGAGTCTAACATCCCCCCCTTCGACGGCGGCCTCTTTGCCCAGGATGAGGAGGTGGACAAACTCCAACTTGGCGATGAGCGCACGATCTTCTTCCGCGAAATCGGCGAATACGACTTCAGCCAAGAGGTCAACGTGGACGTGCTCGGACACCTCTTCGAGCATTCCATCAACGACATCGAGCGCCTCAAGACCGTCGGCCTTTTCGGCGAGCGGGCCGCCGAAGGGCAGGGACCCAAGATGGGCAGGTCCGCCGAGCGCAAGCGAGGCGGCATCTATTACCCCCCTCGTGAGTTCACCCAACTGATTGTCAAGCGGACCGTCGGCGACGTCATCCAGACGCGCCTCGCCGCCGTGGCCGAGCGCCATAAGGTCGATCCCCGCGAGGCGGAAAACGCCGACCCGGATCCCAAACTCGCCCCCTACTGGCGGGACTGCTTCGAGGCCGTGCGCCGCATCAAGGTATGCGACCCGGCCTGCGGCAGCGGGGCCTTCCTCATCCGGGCCTACGACCTGTTCGAGGATACGTACCGGGACATCCTCCGCAACTGGGGCTACCATGACCCCAAGCGTGCGGCTGCCCTCGAAGACGACGTGCCGGACATCATCCTGGCCGACAACCTTTACGGTGTGGACCTTTCCAGGGAGACAGTCGAGATCACGCAACTGGCACTGTGGATCCGCTCGGCCCGGCCCGAGAAGACCCTTACCGACCTGTCGCACAACATCGTGTGCGGCAACAGCCTCGTGGACGACCCGGCCGTTGACACGCGGGCCATGGACTGGCGCGAGACGTTTCCCCAGGTCTTCGGGCGCGAGGAGTCGGGTTTTGACTGCGTCGTCGGCAACCCGCCTTGGGAACGCATGAAGGTCCAGGAACGTGAGTTTTTCGACGTTGCGGCCCCCGAGATTGCGGGCGCCGTCAGTGCGGCCACCCGCCGCAAACTCATCGACCGGCTCCGCAAGACCGACCCCGAGTTGCACGGGCGCTATCTGGCCGCCAAGCAGGCCGCCGAACGGACGCTCCGGCACGTGCGGACCTGCGGCCGGTTCCCCCTCACGGCCAAGGGCGACATCAACACCTACGCCGTCTTCGCGGAACTGGCCCAGGCCATCGTTGCCCCCAACGGCCGCGTCGGCCTGCTGGTGCCGTCCGGCATCGCCACCGACCTGACGGCCCGCGCGTTTTTCGCCGACCTGACGAAGGCCGGGCGACTGGCCGCGCTCTATGACTTCGAGAACAAGGCCCCCATCTTCCCCGACGTTCACCGGTCGTACAAGTTCTGCGTCCTCTTGTTCGGCGGGGCCGGCGTCACGTTCGACTCGGCCGACTTCGTCTTCTTCGCCCACCGCATCGAGGACCTGGCGGACAAGGACCGCCTCATCTCGCTGACCGGCGCCGACATGAAACTCCTGAACCCGAACAGCCGCACCTGCCCCGTCTTCCGGTCGCGGCGCGACGCCGAACTCACCAGGGCCATCTACCGGCGCGTGCCCGTCCTGGTGGACCGCTCACGCAAGTCCGGCGGCAACCCCTGGGGCGTCCGGTTCCTTAGGATGTTCGACCAGACGAACGACGCCGAGATGTTCCGCACGGCCGACGACCTGAAGGCCAAGCGATTCAAGGCCGTCGGGCCCCTGTGGAAGAAAGGAAAGCAGACCTTCCTGCCGCTGTACGAGGCCAAGATGTTCAGGCCGTATGACCACCGATTCGGCAGCGTGTACATTAAAGCCGAAAACTGGATGAATCAGGGCCAGACCGTGGAGACGTCCCTGGTGGAGCACCAAAGCCCCGAGTTCGCGGTCGTGCCAAGGTGGTGGGTCGACCAAGACCCTGTCCTGTGCCTACTCCGTGACCAGGAACCTGCGGCCCTCCTGGCGTTCCGCGACATTGCAAGACCGACGGACCGGCGCACGATGATTGCCGCCTTCATCCCCAAGTGCGGCGTCATGAACTCCGCGCTGCTGATCCTGCCGGACGTGTCGATTGAGGCCAGGACGGCCTGCTGCCTGCTGGCCAATCTGAGCAGTTTCGTGTACGATTACGTGGCCCGCCAGAAGGTCGGCGGCCTGCACCTGAATTTCTTCATCGTCGAGCAACTGCCCACGCTGCCCCCCGACGCCTACCGCGACCGGTGCCCCTGGGACAAGCGGCAGACGCTCGAGAAATGGGTTTCGGACCGCGTCCTGAAACTCACCTGCACGGCCAACGACATGAAGCCCCTGGCCAAGGCCGCCGGGTTCCATCCGCCCGTCCACAAGTGGAAAGACGATGAACGCGAGCAGTTGCAGGCCGAACTCGATGCCGCCTACTTCCTCCTCTACGGCATCGGCCGCGACGACGCGGCGTACATCCTCTCCACCTTCCAGGGCGCCGGCACGGTCTCGGAAGGGCTGCTCAATGGCCTTGGCCCCGCCCAGCGGGTCCTGGCCGAGTACGACCGCCTGCGCGACCGCGCCCAGGACGGAGCCTGACGCCGCCTGTGGCCACCGCAGCCGGCCGAAGCCGGAGGGCTATCCGGATAGGCTCTTCGTGCGGCCGCTTTGCGGATGCCGGTTGCCCGCGATGCCACCGTCCCCAAGCGGTAGGGGTGCGAAGGAGTCCGGCTGCCACCTGTCGTGACCACGGCCATCCGGTATGGTTTAGTATATATTGAGACCGGCCCATTTATGGTCAAAGCGGTGCCCGAAACGACCGATTCCGGCGCGTTCGAATCAAAAATCGAAAAAAACGATCAAAAGCG
>DATKZB010000393.1:0-7305 GCA_035528235.1 Phycisphaerae bacterium | reverse complement strand
GGTTCCGGAAGTAGAACGTCGTGCACCCCAGCCGCGCGGTGCCGCCCACCGCCTGCACGCTGCCGCCGCGCGACCCGCCCGGCACGGCCGCCGGGCGCACCTCGGCCTGGACCTCGTCGAACCGGGCGGCCCAGGCCTGCTGGACCGGATGGGTGGCCAGCGAGCCCTCGGTTTCGTCGGCGGTCGCGGCCGACTCGGTGCCGTACGCCGGAGAGACCGACACGGAGGCCTCGTCAGTCAGGTCCGTCACCTTCACGGCGCCCAACTGGTCGGCCACGTGGATGACGTAAGGATACGCGGGCACCGCGAGGCCCAGGCCGAGGCGCCGGTCGCGGTAGCGGTCGCCCGTCAGGCCGTGGATCTCGGTGCCGGGCGGCGCCTCGCCGGGTCCGTCCAGACGGCGGGCCTCGGAGAGGCTGGTCGCCTCGGCGACCATCGGCGTCGATTGCCACACGCTGCGGAGAACCCGGCCGCTCGCGTCCACCAGGTGGGCCACGCGCTCCGGACCGCAGACCCACCCCACGGCGGTGCCCAGCAGGTTCTCGCCGTCGCCGGAGGCCGGGAGCCCTCGCGGACCGAGAACCTGGACGAGACACGGATCCGGCAAGAGGGCGCCGAGCGACTCGTCGATGACGAGCCATCGGCGGGGTTCGCCGGTCCGGGCGCCGCCCATGAGCGTGGCGGGCAGCGCCCAGGAGAGGAACGTGACCTCCTCGTCGAGCGGGATGCGGGCCGAGGCGCTGCGCGTGCCCACCGTGCGCGTCAGGACGAGCACGCCCTGCTCGGCGCGGCCGGTCACCTCCCACCGGCGTTCGCCGCTGGCAACGCGGCACGTCAGGGCCTTGGGGCGGAAGGACGCGTCGACGTCGGCGGTGATCATCCGATAACAGCCGAACTTCTCGTCGCCCAGCCCGCGGCGGAGGAACTGGTTGGTCTGGAGCCGATGGCCACCGTCCGGCAGGGCGTACAGGCTCTCGGTAACGTACCCGATCTTCTTGCCCGCCAGGTACAGCGACCGCCACTGGCTGCTGACGAACTTGGCGTCGGTCGCGACGGGGTCGGCCTCGGGCGTGGCCGCCGGCATCGGCGCGGCGAAGCAGGCCAGCGCGGCCATGGTGCCGAGCAGCGCCGCCAGACGGGGTTTTGGGTCGAGACGCCTCATGACATGACCTTCGGAAACCCTGGTGCGGCTGCAACTATAGGCCGCCGCGTGGGTGCAAGTCAACGCCATTCAGCCGACGGACCAAGGCCAGGCCGGCCTCCCAGTGCTGGCGGCGGCTGCATTTTCCTTGCGCTTGGTGCACCAAGCGGCTACAATAGGGGTGATCGTGAAGTCCACGCTGGCTGAATGCGGCAGAAGGAGTCTGGTTTGGCCTCGAAGATCGCCAGGTTTGTGAACAAGGTCATCTGTGGTGATGCGGCACGTGTCCTGGACGAGTTGCCCGATGAGTCTGTGCACTTGGTCGTCACCAGCCCGCCTTACTGGAATCTGGTGGATTATGGTGTGGAAGGCCAGATTGGCCACTCTTCCTACCAGGACTATCTCGGCGACCTGCTCGCCGTGTGGCGACAGGCCTACCGCGTCCTGATCCCCAACGGCAAGCTCTGCATCAACACGCCGATCGTGCCGATCCCCAAAAAGGTGATGAACACCAGGCACACGCGGCACCTCAAGAACATCAACAACGACATCGAGGTTTCCATCCTTGACGATGAGGAGTCGGACTTCCAGCGCTTCAGCCTGTACGTTTGGCAGAAGCAGACGACCGTCAAGATGTTCGGCAGTTACCCGTACCCGCCCAACATCTACGAGAACAATACAATTGAGTTCATCAGCGTGTTCGTGAAGCCGGGCAAGCCTCGCAAGCTGTCGAAGGCCGTAAAGGAGGGCAGCAAGTTGTCGCAATCGCAGTGGCTCAACCTGACGATGCAGGTCTGGCCGATCTACCCGGAAGACGTGGCGCGTTCGGGCGGGCATCCTGCACCATTCCCGGTTGTCCTGCCGCAGCGCCTCATCCTCATGTACACATTCGCCAAGGTGCCATCGGAAGGGTTCGCAGGAGATATTGTGTTGGATCCCTTCAACGGCTCGGGGGCTACGTGTGTGGCTGCGAAGTCCGCTGGTAGACAGTTTATAGGACTCGACATCAGTGCACCCTACTGCGCGATGGCGCGACACCGGTTGGAGCCCCGGCGCTTTCCCGCGCCGGACATCATGCTCCGCCGCCCCAAGATGCGCAGCGTCAAGGCCAGACCGCCGGAGCCGGCGCTCTTCGAGGACATGTGAGTGGACACGTACTGGCGGAAGTTCGCGGAGGACTACGTCAACGACCCCTTCTACTGGTTCCAGCCGAAGGGCTTCACGGTATCCCGGGGCAACCTCCCAGGCATCCGTAAGAAGTTGAGGCAGTTGAAGCGATTCGAGGGGCGTCCTTGGCGCCGGGCCCAGCGAGGTTACGCCGGAGCGCTTCGCCGTGCGGGCCTGTTCAGGCCCACGAGAGCGACGGCCAGGAGCACGGACTACGCCGCCATCGCCCGCATGAACAAGAAGGTGCTCGACAGCCTCGGCGTCGCGTGGATAACGGATGAGAGCATCGTCCAGATCACGGAAGCCGGCCGGGAGTTTCTTCGCGTGCCCTCGCGGGGCCTTCCCGACTTTGTTCACAGGCAGTTGTGCCGGTATCAGTTTCCGAATCCCGCCGTAGGCAGAATGGTTGAGGACGTCGGCGTCTTCCCGTATCCGGCGCTTCTTGCCGTCCTGACGCATTTTCCGCAGGGCGTTCCGTCTGAGTGCTACGAACTGTTTATGGCACGAATGCGGACGGATCAGGGCATTTCGCGCGCGGTGCGGAACATTGCCAGGTATTTGCGCCTGCAATCCAAAGCACGCTCGGAACTGCAAGGAGCATTGGTCGCCATTCCGATTGTGAAGGACGGACGGGTCCAGGTGGGCCCGCGAAGGACGAGCCTGTTCAACACGATACGTCTGGACAAATCCTATATGCTGGGGTTCCTGAAGGCCCCGGGACTGGTGGTTGAATCGGCAGGGACTCTTCGGTTGGGTGAGGGGAGGCATGCAGACGCCGAGGCGTTGGTCCAGGAGCATCTCCAGGAGGACTGCTACATTCGTTTCGTTAACGAGGAAGACTGGGTGGCCTTTTACGGCCAGACGGGGCGCCGCCCCACCTTTGAGGAGGCGCTGCTCTATTACCGGCGCCGGGGAGACGTTGAGCGCTCGACCAGAGTCTTCAAACGGGGTAAGGCGAAGAAGGTCTTGCCGGATGACTTGCAGGCGCTCGACGAGTCGCAGTTCCGGCAACTGAACGTATTGGAGAAGACGCTGGAGGACTTCTTGGAGTTCAACTTGCCTATTCTCGAGGAAGGCTTGAAGTTCGTGGACCGCCAGTATCCGACATCAACGGGTCCGTTGGATATTCTTGCCAAAGATTCCAGGGGGCGATGGGTCGTCGTGGAACTCAAACGGGGACGTGCCGCAGACAGGGTCATCGGCCAACTCCTGCGCTATCGCGCCTTCATCGTCTCGGAGCGGGCCAACGGAAACGAGAGGCGGGTCCGCGGATTCGTGGTTGCACCAGAGGCGGACAGAAAGGTCATCGAGGCGGCTCGCGGGGCCGCGGGAGTCCCCCTTGAAGTTTTCCGCTTCACGGTAAAAGGTGCGGCAGCCAGATTGTTCCCGAAATGAAGACGGTAGATGCCCTTCCCGCGCCGGGCCTGAATCACTTGGCCTTGTCCCGGCCTTCCAGGCGCAGGTCGTAGAAGGGCATGTACCGGTAGTACACCTCGAGCGTCAGGGCCGCCAACGCCGTCGAATAGACGCGGCCGGCGTACCGGTCCCACCGGGTGCAGGGGTCCCAACTGCCCGTGTAGGGGCCGTCCTGGCGCTGGGCCTTGACGAGCGTGTCGCGGATCTGGGCGTTCCACTCATCCCATTTCGGGCCGCCCAACTGGTGCAGCACCATGGTGGCGTAGTACCAATAGTACAGGTTGGTGTCTTCCTGGTTCCGCGGGCGCCACATCGGCCGGTGCCGCAGGATGTACTCGACCGACTCGGCGGTCCGCGGGCTGCCGGGGTTCGGGTCGATAAGCAGTTCGGCGAACAGGCCCTCGGCGGTCATCGACGGGGTGACCTCGCGGCCGGGCTGATACACGTACAGGCCGCCGTGCTTGCCCTGGCGGACCTTGTCGAGCCAGTTGCCCCCCCCTCGGTAGGCCTTCCGCGGCACCTGGAACCCGGCGATCTCGGCGCTCTTCAGGGCCATCAGCGCCCAGCCCGCGACGCTGGTGTCGTTGTCGGACCGGGGCTCGTACCGCCATCCGTAACCGGGGTTCTGGGCCTTGACGATGAAGTCGACGGCCCGCTTGATGGGCTCGACGAGGCGTTCGTCGCCCGTCATGCTGAACGATTCGCACAGAACCATCGTGGCTAGGCAGTGGTCGTACATCTGGCCGTTCCGCCGGAGGTCGCCGTCGTCCTTCTGGCCGGCGAGGAGGTAGTCGATGGCCTTCTGGATGTTCTTGGCGTACTCGCTGGGTCCCTTGGCGCCGCGGGCGGGCATGTGGGTGTGGCCGGCGCCGATGAACGACAGGGCGGCCAGGGCCGTCACGCCGACGTCCTGGTCGGCCCGGGTTCCGCCGCCGTCGGCCCGCCGGCCGTTCTCGTCGTAGTATTTTGAGAACCCGTCGACGTCCCACCGGCCGTCGGGGCTCTGGTGTCGGACGAACCAGACGAGGGCCCGCCGGACGGCCTCCTCGGTCTCGGGCGTGCCGCCGAGTTTCTCGATCATCTCCCGCCGGTCCGGCTCGGTCCGCAGGCGGTAGACCTCCTTGGGCGGGACCGGCGCGGGCGGGGCGGTGACGTCGGCGTCCATCGGGCTCGCCGGGGGCAGCGCCGCCGCCACAATCGAGTCGCCCAGAACCGGCGTGGTCATCGACTTGCCCGCGGGCACCGCCGAGGCCAGCAGCGTCCGGGCGACGGGGTCGGCGGCGATCATGGCCAGCGGTTCCGCGCGGCCGGCCTTCAGGTCGGCGGGCTCCAGGCCGGCGGGCCGGCGCCAGCGGGGGGCGGCGAGCGTGTCGCGCGGCCCGGCAGCGACGGGCGGAGGCGCGGGCAGAATGGCCGGCGGCGCCGTGGGCGCCACCGGTACGGTCAGGTCCACGGGACCCATGGCTGCGGGCGGCAGGGCCGCGCGGCCCGGTTCGGCCGTCTCGACGTCGATCCGCGGCGGCGCGGCCGACGGCACGGCCGCCACGACCGACGACGCGAGGGCCTCCGGCGCGACGGCGTCCGGCCCGAGGCGCAACTGGTCGGCCATGTTCGGACCGACCGCCGACGGGGCGGGCATGGCGGCAACCGGCTCGTCGGCGCGGCGGGTCACGACGACGGCCCGGGCGCCCGGCTCGGTCTCGGCCCGGCCGTTCGAGTCCGGGGCGGGATGCTTCGGAATCACCGGCCCGGAGGCCGGGGGCAACGTATCCATCGGCGGCACGGCGGCCGGCGCGATGGCCGGCCCGGCGACGAGGTCCTCGTTCAGGACGATGGCGGCGGCGTCCGCGGCGATGGGCGGCGCCGTGGCGGCGGCCAGGAGCGTCGTGTCAACCGCCGGCCGGGCGCTCGGGGCCGCCGGTCGCGGTGCCTCGGCGATCGTGGCGGGCAGGGGCGCGGGCGCCTCGGCCCGGGCCGTCGCCAGCGGTTTCTGGCTGACGGTGTCGGCGACGCTCTGCGCGGCGACGCGGACGGGGCGGACGGCCACCTCGGCCGTGACGGGCGCGATGTCGAGGACGTCATCGGTCTTGGCGGCCTTCGGCACGGTCTGCGTAATCTCGACCGGCGCCAGTGTCGGTTCCTGCGGCTCGACCTCGCTCAGCGCGACGGGCGCCAGGGCGGGCGGGACGTCGGCCCGGCGCTCGACCGGCGTGGGCACCGGCGGCGGCTCCGGCGCCAGGGGCGCGGACTCGGCGCGGTCGAGGGCCACGGGTCGAGGCTGGAGCAGCTCGACGGTCTCGGCGGGGCGGACCGCCTTGGGCTGGATGGCCGCGAGAGGCTCGGGCGGCAGCGGCTCGGGAACCGGGGCCGGCTCGACCTGGGGCCGGAGCGGCTCGGCGAGGTCCTCGGGCCGGTCCGGCAGACGGGCAATCTGAATCTCCTGGGGCACCGGCTGGACCTCGGCCAGGGCGACCTCGGGCTCCTGGAGCTCCGGCGGCTCGGGCGCGGTCATCTGGTCGGACTTGTCGGCGGCGAGTTGGGCCGTGTCGAGGCGGGCCAGGTCCGACAAGGCGGCCCGCAACTGGCTCGAGAGTTCGCTCTCGGCGATGCCCGGAATGGTGATGGCCACCTCGAACCGTTCCGCCTCCTTGGCCAGTTCCGAGATGCGATACGTAATCTGCCAGACCGTGAAGAGGCTGAGGGCCACCAGGTGCAAAATCAGCGAGACCATCATGGCGGTGGCCAGCAGGCCCGGCCGGCGCCGCAGCCGCACGAGCGCCAGCAGCGTCAGTGCCAGGCCGATGAGCGCCAGGACAAGCCCGATGAGCGGCCACGAGAGCCGGCCCAGGATGTGGCCGATGGCCAGCCGCCGCGTCTGGACCACCTGGAACACCTCGTGACTGCGGGCGTAGTAGATGGCGTAGGTCTCGGGGGCGGCGCGGTTGCTCGAGAAATACAGGCCGAAGCCCTCGAGGCTGACGGCCGGGTCGAGTTCGTTGGCGGCCGTGTTGACGGGCCGGCCGAGGGCCTCGGGCGGCAGGAGTCCGCCGAGCGGCGCCAGCGTGACGCGCGACCGCCAGAGGTCGTATCCGCCCTCGCCGCCGGGGCGGTCGGAGGCGAAGTAAAGCCACCGGCCGTCGGCCGAGAGGGTGGGCTGGCCGTCGTTGGCGGCCGACGAGACGGCGTCGAGGCGGCGGGGTGCCGAGGCCTCGTCCTGGAGATCGAGGGCGTAGAGGTCGTAGTCGTTCTGGTAGGGTTCCTCGCGGAGGGTGGCGCGCCAGGCCTTTTCGTCGAGTTCGTCCCGGCCCTCGGCGGGCCGGTTCGAGGCAAAGAGCAGTTGGGTGCCGTCGGGGCTGGCGGACGGGTCGTACTCGTTGAAGGGGGTGTTGACGCGCGGCCCGAGGTTCTTCGGCGGAGACCATCCCTCGTGGGTGTGCCGGGAGACGTAGAGGTCGTATCCGCCCTCGCCGCCGGGCCGGTTGGAGTAGAAGTAGAGGGTGGCCCCGTCGCGGGCCAGGGCCGGACCGATTTCATCGGCCGGTGTGTTGAGGGCGTCGAGCGGCTTGGGCTCGGTCCACCCG
>DATKZB010000392.1:0-17732 GCA_035528235.1 Phycisphaerae bacterium | reverse complement strand
TGATCCCGCCAATCGCGCGGCAAACCGTTGACACGGCCGCGGAATCCGTTATAATCCCCATGTTCGTTGCGGAGAATCTTCTGGGGGCATAGCTCAATTGGGAGAGCGCCTGGATGGCATCCAGGAGGTCAGGGGTTCGAACCCCCTTGCCTCCACCAGAAAACACCAGGGGCAAGGCGTCCTTCAGGCGCCTTGCCCTTTGTTCACGCACTACAGCGTTTTAAGATTGCGTATCCACACCACCACTTGTGCGCGGTGGGTCTCCTGACCCACCGCGTCTATGCCCACAGGCGTTCCTTCGCGGCCCGCCCTGGGCGGGCCGCGCGAACACGCAATGTTAAACTGCTGTAGCCGCGACCGCCCAAGCGAGCAGCCCCTAAAGCCGCGGCCCGCCAGAGGCGTCGCGACGCAAGAGCAGAAACGTCCGCAGCGCCGCCAGGCCGACGAACACGATCGACCCCAGCGCCAGGTCCGGCACGCCCACCGTCCACGCGGCCAGTCCCAGGCCCACCGAAACGACCACCGCCACGGCCCACGTCAGCACCAGGTCGGTCCGTTGGGCGGCCGGCAGCCTCGCGGCCGGCCCGTACGGCCCGGTCGGCGCCAGGTCGACGCGCGGCATCGTACGCCGGGTGGGCGCCACGTTGACGCGCGGCTCGTCGCGCCGCTCATTCTTCTTGGCGGGGCCCGCTGGACGATGGTACTGGGCGGCCGCCACCGCGAGGGCATCGAGGGCGTCGGCGGCCTTCTTCGCCTCGGCCGCGGGCGGCTCGGGCGGCGCGAACGTGGCCGGCACCGGCGGCGCCGGGGCAGCGGCCGACACCGGCGGTGGCGCAATGCCCTTCGACGCCAGGATCTCCAGCGCCCCGGCCGCCTTCCGGGCTTGGGGCGGCACCGGCCCCGGCCGCGGAACCGGCGGCCGTAGCGGCACCGGCATCGCGATAACCGCCCCGGGCGCGAACGACCGGCCCAGGGGCCGGTCCTGGCCATCCTCGCCAGCAATCTGGAACGGCACCACGCGCGGTGCCTCGAACTCCCACCCGCACGTCGGGCACTGCACCATCTGGCCCGCATACTCCGGAAAAACGAGCAGTTCCGTGTCGCAGATGGGGTTCGGGCACATGAACGCCCAGACTCGCTGCGGCCCGCCGAGGGACATCGCCGCCGGCTCCGGGGGCGGACTGGGCGCGGCCGCCGGTCGGGCCGGCGCATCGAACAGCCGCGAACGCCACGTCTTGCCCCGAGCCGCGTACATGACCTGCCCTCCATCCAATGATACTCGGTCTGTCGGCTCGTTCGTGGGGCCAAATGCAGGAAAACCGGTCCCGGCACACGCCCCTCGAGCGCGGCGGGTGCGGGGACCCGCCGCGCAGCAAATAGGTTGCAGGGCCAACTCGGCGGGTGTGTCAGCGGGGCGGGCGAGGCAGGACGTACGGCCGGCCGGTGGTCTCGTCGGTCCGGACCTCGACCGGCGTGTCGTACACGGGCGAGAGAACCTCGGGCCGGATGACCGCCTCGGGCGGCCCGGACGCCGCCACGCGACCCTCGTCCACCAGGACCAGGTCGTCGGCGTACGCCGCCGCCAGGCTCAGGTCGTGGCTGACCGCCACAACGGTCTTGCCCTCGTCGCGGACGAGGCCTGCCAGCAGGCCGTAGATGTCGTGCTGGTGCTTGATGTCGAGGAACGAGGTGGGCTCGTCCAGGAGGATGAGGTCGGGTTCCTGGGCCAGGGCCCGAGCGATGATGACCCGCTGTCGTTCGCCGCCCGAGAGTTCGTCGAGGTTTCGGCCGGCGAAGCGCTCGGTGTCGGTCCGCCGCAGGGCCTCCCGGGCCGCGCGCCAGTCGGCCGGCGACTCAAAACCCAGGGCCCCCGTGTGCGGCGACCGGCCCATCAGGACGGTCTCCAGTGCGGTGAACCCGACGGCGGCCAGGGTCTCCTGCGGCACGTAGGCCACGCGGCGGGCGAGCGCGGCCCGGGGATAGTCGGCCAGGGGCGTCCCGGCCAGGCGGACCTGGCCCGCCTGGGGGTCGAGCAGGCCGACGAGTATCCGCAGCAGGGTCGTCTTGCCGCTGCCGTTCGGGCCCAGCAGGCACGCCAGGCGTCCCCGCGCCAGGCCCATCGAGAACCCCCGAAGGACCGGCGTGCCCGGCGCGTAGGCGAACTCGACCCCCTCGACCGCCAGGTACGGGCCGGCCGCGGGGGCGTCGTCGGGCGTTAGCGGATTTCGGTCTTTCGCCGCCATCGCGTCCTCAGGAGGTAGATGAAGAACGGCCCGCCGGCCATCGCCGTCAGGACGCCCACGGGCGGGGCCTGGCCGCCCAGACCCATCAGCAGCCGCGTCGCCAGGTCGGCCACGACCAGCAGCGACGCCCCAAGGAAGACGGTCGCCGGCACCAGCCGCCGGTGATCGGGTCCCATGACCATCCGCAGGAGGTGCGGGCAGATGAGGCCCACGAACCCGATGGGCCCCGCCAACGCCACCGACGCCCCCGTCACCAGGCTCGCCGCCACGAACGTCACCAGTCGCAGGCGGTCCACCGGCACGCCCAGGGCCCCGGCGGTGTCCTCGCCCACGGCCACCAGGTTGAAGCCCTTGGCGAGGAAGGCAAAGAGGACCGCCGCCGCCACGACCAGGCCGCCCACGACGCCCACCAGCCACCACCTCGCCCCGAACGTGCTGATGCAGCCCATCATCCAGTAGGCGACGTCGCCGCGGCTCTCGGGGTCGATGAGGGCCGTCACGAGCATGATGGCCGCCCCGTAGAAGGCGTTGATGATGACGCCGCTCAGAAGCAGCGTGTACGGCTCCAGCCGCCCCCGACGCTGCGCCACGGCGTACACCACGCCCACCGTCAGCAGGGCCCCCACGAAGCCGAAGAGCGGGGCCGCCAGGACCGACAGGAACAGGCTCGACAGGACGACGCCCAGGCTGGCGCCGCCCGAGACGCCCAGGATGAACGGGTCGGCCAGGGGGTTCCTCAGCAGGGCCTGGAACGCGAGGCCGGCCAGGGCCAGCGCGGCCCCCACGGCACTGGCCGTCAGCACGGCATACAGGCGCAAGCCCAGGACGGTGCGGGCGCTCTCCCACGACGGCCAGGCCCAGATGTTCTCGGCCCCCAGGACGACCGCCGCCGCCGAGACGACGAGCCAGACGGCCGCCCAGCCGGTGATCGCCAGGAGGTAGCGGCGGAATGTGAGCGGGCGGATCGGCACGGCAGTCGCTGCCCCCGTTATCGGCCCGGCTCCCCGGGAAGGCCGTGGATGACATTGGCCAGGCGCTCGGCGGCCAGGCCGACGCCCGGACCGGGGATCGTCAGGTACGCGTCCTGAAGCACGATGACGCGGCCCTTGACGACCGCCGGCACGCCCTTCAGGTCGGCCCAGGCCCGGCGGATGGCCTCGATGCGGTCGGGCGCGGCCTGGTCGCCGACGGCGTTGACGATGACGATCTCGGGGGCCATGGCGACGGCCTGCTGGGGGGTGATGGTGGGCCAGTCGCCCGCCTCGGGGTAGGCGTTCTCGGCCCCGGCCACGTCCAGCAACTCATCGACAAACGTTCCACGACCCGCCACCATCATCTTGGCCGATCCCACCGTCATGGGAAACGCGAAGAGGACCTTCGGCCGGGGGCGGCCCGCCACGCGGCGGCGGACGGCGCTGAGCCCGTCGCGGATCATGTCCCTGAGGTTCATGGCCGGGCCCATGGCGCCGGTCTCGCGGCCGATGGTGTCGATGGTCTGGTACAGTTCGGCCATCGTGTCGCATTCCAGCGCCACGGTGTGGACGCCCAGCCCCTCGAGCGTGCGGACGACGTCGTCGCGCTTCGTAACGACCAGCGCCAGGTTCGGCTTGAGGGCGACGATCTTCTCGAGGTTCATGTTGATGGTGTCGCCGACGGCCGGCAGCCGCGCAGCCTGGGGCGGGAACTTGCAGTACGTCGACCGGCCGACCATGCGCTTGCCCTGGCCCATGGCGAAGAGGATTTCGGTGACGTTCGGCGCCAGGCTGAGAATCCGAAGCGGCTCGTCCTCGCCGACGTCGCGCTCGGGCGACGCGGACTCGTCGCAGCCGCCCGCCGCCATCGCCAGCGCCAACACCAGCCCCAGATACCGTGTCGCGCGGTTCATGACCTGCGATTCTAGGGCCGCCGCCCCCGGGGTCAAGCCTATTGGCCGACGCCCATCGGCCGCGCGGCAAGAGTTTCTGGCATGGGTGGCATGCCCAGGCCGCCGTTGCCTGGGCATGCTCCCCGGCCCACGTGCGACATGCCCACGCCAGCAGCGGCGTGGGCATGCCACCCAAGAGTGGGGGGCGTGCCAGGAAGTCCTGGGACGCCCATCGGCCGCGCGGGCGCTTGACTCCCGGCACGGTCTGTGGTATAGTACACCCGACAACTGAATAGGAAGCCGGGAACAGGGAAGGTGGTGAAAAGCCACCGCGGTCCCGCCGCTGTAAGCGAGGACGAAAGGCCCGAAACCAGGTCACTGCCCCCCCGGGGGTGGGAAGGCCGGGCCGAGTAGGATGATTCGCGAGCCAGAAGACCTCTCCCAGGCTTTCACGATGCTTGGCATTCCTCGCGGAGTGGGAATCGCCGGCTTGAAGGCTGGTCCGGCCTTCGGCCTCCCGCGGGGGTCGGAGGTTTTCTTTTGCCCCCTCCCCCCCCCGGAAAGCACGACGCCTCTGAGCGTCTATCGGGCAAGCACCCGGGGAACACGAGGGCAACCGAGCAGCGGACGGCGACCGCGCGCCGCTACCGCCCAAAGGGAGACGCGAGATGAAAACCCACGCGTTGGGGATCGTACTGGCCTGGTGTTTGGCGGCAACGGCCGCCGGCGACAACGTCGCCGATTTCGACGGCCTGTCGCTCGACTCGGACAGTTACTGGAACGGCAGCGCCGACCCCGCCGCCGGCGGGTTCACCACGGGGCCCGCCTTCTTCAACAACTTCTACACCATCGATGACTTCACCGGCTGGGCCTTCTGGGGCGGGTGGGCCTACTCCAACAGCACCGACACCGCCACGGCCGGCTACGGCAACCAGTACAGCGCCATCGCCGGCACCGGCCACAGCGGCGCTAACTACGGCGTCGCCTACCTCGACACCTGGTACGGTGTCACGCCGGTCGTCACCCTGGCCGCGCCCACCGTCCTGGAGCAGGCCTGGGTCACCAACACGACGTACGCCTACTACGACATGCTCGAGGGCAGCGGATACTCGAAGAAGTTCGGCGGCGACACGGGCACCGACCCCGACTGGTTCCTGCTGACCATCACGGGCCTCGACGCCGGCGGCGTCACGACCGGCACGGCCG
Organism: Phycisphaerae bacterium; assembly: GCA_035528235.1. Taxonomy (GTDB): domain Bacteria; phylum Planctomycetota; class Phycisphaerae; order FEN-1346; family FEN-1346; genus DATKZB01. The sequence continues at coordinate 12,419 of DATKZB010000392.1, read as the reverse complement.
AGGTCTACCTGGCCGACTTCCGTTCTGCCGACGACGGCCAGGACTACATCCTGGACGACTGGGCGTCGGTCGACCTGTCGGGCCTGGGCGAGGTGGCATCGCTGGTCTTCACGCTCACGAGCAGCGACTCCGGCAAGTGGGGCATGAACACGCCGGCGTACTTCGCGCTCGATACCCTCGTGACACCCGAGCCGGGCACGCTGGCCCTGGTGGCGGGCGCCGCCGCCATGCTGGCGTCGCGCCGCCGGCGCACTCCGAGCCGGCCGCAGTAACCGCCGGCGAACGTTGGGACTTGGACCGAACCGATGCGTAAGCGTGCCTTCACGCTGGTGGAACTCCTGGTGGTGATCGCCATCATCGGCGTCCTGGCGGCGATGATCGCCCCGGCGCTGGTGGCGGCCATGGGCATGGCCAACCAGACGGCCTGCGCGTGGAACCTGAAACAGATCGGCCTGGCCGTCCAGTTGTACCTGAACGACAACGACGGCTGGTTCTTCCCGCTGTACGACCCGCCCGAGTCCGGCGCCCCCGGCCGGGTCTGGTACTACGGGTTCGAGCCGAACGGGTCGCCGGCGCGGGGCGAGGGCAACCGCATTCTCGACCGGACCCAGGGCAAACTGTACCCGTACCTGAGGACGGCCGGGTCGGTCCGATGCCCCGCCGTCCCCTTCGCCGGGCCGTACAAGCCCAAGTACCAGGGCGAGCCGTGGACGTACGGCATCAATCGGTGTCTCTCGACGCACCCCAGCCCGGCCGGCGGCAACGTCCGGGGCAACGGCAGCTGCAACGTCGGCTCGATCCGGGGGCGGGACACCTCGCGGACGGTCGTCTTCGCCGACGCCGCCCAGGTCGTCACGCACCTGGCCCCCGCGACGACCTCGAACCCCATGATCGAGGACTTCCCATACATCGAGCCCGGCAGGCCGTACGTCCAGTTCCGGCACGGGGGCCAGGCCAACGTCCTGTTTGCCGACTGGCACGTCGAGACCGTCCCGCCCGACAAGGCCACCATCGACCAGCGCCTGCCGGAGGCGATGATCGGCGACTTCGACCCCGACGACGTCCTCTACGAGCCCTGTGTCGGACGGTAGGCGCGCCCAGCCGCGGGGGCGCGGTTTCCCGTGGCCACACCTTCCCCAATCTGCCGATAAATACCTGACTCGCGTGGCGACAGTCTGCGCCCGGGGCACCTCGCCCCGGTAGAGATGGGCACGCGCCAAGAGGAGCAAGCGATGCTGCTGCGCGTCACCGTGGGCGCCCTCGGATGGCTGGCCCTTGGCCTGGCACCTGCCGCCGCCGCGACCGCGCCGCCCGAAAAGCCGGCCGTCCAGTTCCAGGTCGTCCGGAAAGCCTACGTCCAGAAGCCGGTCCCCGGCGAGACCGTCGACCCCGACAAGCCCAAGACGGTCACCACCGACGCCGTCATCCTCGAGAACGAGTACATCCAGGCCACCGTCCTGCCGCACATGGAGGCGCGCCTCGTGCGCGTCGTCTTCAAGAAGACCGGCCGCGACCTCTTCTGGGTCAACGACGTGGTCGAGCCGTGGTCGATGGGGGGGACGTTCTTCCCGTTCCCGCTGCGCGAGTCGGGCGGCGCGCGAGACCCGGCCGCCTGCTGGCGGGTCGTCCGCGCGGCCGACGGGTCGGTGACGGTGGCCGTCGACCGGCGGTTCGCGTCGGCCGGGGGCGCGTCGTTCTCGGCGCTTCGGATGGCGGTGCACGTGACGCTGCGGCCGGGGTCGGCGGCGCTGGAGTACGTAGCGCGGCTGGACAACCCGCTGCCGCTGCGCCAGGGGTTCCGCCTGTGGAACATGGCCCAGTTTCCGCGCCAGTCGGGCGCCGCGGTGCTCTTTCCGGTAGGGTCGGTCACCGACGCCGCCGTCCAGAAGAGCATGCTGTGGCCCGTCTGGGAGGAGATCGACCACAGCCGCCTGGGCTCGTGGCAGGCGTCGGTCTTCGCCATCGACCCCCAGGGCGACTGGGCCGGCGTGTATTACGCCCAGGCCGACGCCAACCACCTGGTCCTGAAACCGCGTTACACCGCCCCGGGCGCGCGGCTGCACGTCCTGCCGCCCAAGGCCAGCCTCAAGGACGAACCGACCCGGGCCGACCAAACCATCGAGATATGGAACGGCTCCAACCCGGCGCCGGCGCACCCCGGCCATTACCTCCAGGCGTTCGGAACGTACATCCTGCCGATGCGCCTCGCGATGGTGTCGGGCATCGGGCCGATTGCCTGGGCCAACGACCGCGTGGCCGTCGCGTACGAGCGGACCGGCGGCGGCGCAACGGTCCGCGTGGTCTCGTTCGAGCCGCAGCCGCGGTGCCACGTCATGGTCCGCACCAGCCAGGAGACCGCCCAGGCCACCGGGACGCTCCGGCCCGACCAGCCGATCGTCGTGAAACTCGAGCACCGGGCCGAGCCCGCCTTGGTAACCGTCGTGAGCGGGGAAGACTCCGAGTTGGCCGAGGTCAGCCTGCCCCGGCGTCCCAAGCCCACGCCGCCGGAGACCCTCAAGACCCTCCGCGGCGCGATGGACCCCTGGAACTGGGTGGCGATGGAACTGTGGGACTGGGCCGCCGGCGCCCCGAACCTGGCCGACGCCGCCAAGACGCTCACCGGAAGCGCCACCACCCACGACGTCCAGGCCGCCCTGGCGGCCGCGCGGGTCCTCATGCGGGCCGAGCGGCCCGGGTCGGCCCGGTGGCAGTCGGTCCGCAACCGGCTCGACTTCATCGCGGGCGCCGATCCCAAGCACCGCTACGTCGAGGCGTACCTGGGTATGATGCTGGCGCTGGAGGCCAAGGGTCGGCCGACCCCCGTGGCCTCCCGGCACTTCGCCGCGGCCGACCGCCTGCCGGCCGGTCACTACCTGATGGCCCTGGAAGCCCTGGCCGCCGGCAAGACCCTCAAGGCCGTCAGCCACCTGCAACGGTGCGCCTCGGAGGCCCCGCCCGTGGCCATCGGGTTGGGGGCCAACGCCATCACCGGCAACGAGCGGCTGCATCCGGCGGCCCTGCCGGGCGGGCAATGGCCCACGATGCTCCTGGCAGCGACCTACCTGGAACTCGACCGGCCGAAACCCGCCATCGCGGAACTCGAACGCCTCCTGATGTACGACCCCGGCCGGCCCGAGGCCCTGGCCCTGCTGGCCGACGCCTACACCAAGGCCAATCAGCCCGACAAGGCCCAGGCCGCCCGAGAAGAGGCCACCCGCCTCTTCCAGGACAGTCCCCAGGCCCGGCGCGACTACGACGCCCTGCTCCGCGAGGCCCGCCTGGGCGAGTGGGCCGGCATCCCGCGTCCGTGAGGGGCCCGGCCGACCGCCCCCGACGGCATCCCCCGACCCGCCGTGCCAACCGCCTGTCACACCTGCCTGGGCACCGACCGGATATTGCTCATCCTGAACCGCCCCCGATGCCGATAAGCCAAGCGGGATGTGGTGAGGCCCGCTCGGGCCTCGTTGGACTGTTGCGCTGGGAGGGCGCCGGGATGAGGAAGGGTCTCCACGCCTCAACCGCCGGCATTCGGTTTCATCAGTTCGCGACCGGGTGCCTACCAGTCATGGCCTACCTGGCCGACTGGGTACCTCCCCTGTGGGTCGCCCTGGGCCTGTCGGTGCTGGCGGCGATATCCGACCGGCTGGTGATCCTCGACTGGCCCATCCGCAACCAGAAGCATCCCTACGATCGGGAAGACCCCGGTCCGCCGGCAGGCCTCTTCCGGCTGGACGAGATCCTGCGGGTAGTGCTGCTGGGGACGGGCCTGGCGCTCCTGGCAACCGGCAACTCGCTCGGCTGGCTGCCTTCGCTGGGCGCGGCGGCCGCCTCGATCATGGAAGGAACGACGGCCTTCTCGTTCAGCCTGCTGGCCCACACGCTCCTGTTGAAACTCATGCCGGAGCGTTTTCGGGCCGGCCAGGCGGCCGCCGACGACGGGACGCCGCTTCCGGCCGGCAATCCGAACTGCATCGTGTGCCAGACGCTTCGGGCGGCGCCGTACGGCCGGTGCCGGTGGTGCCGTCTGTCGAGTATCCGCTGGTGCTGCGGCTTCCAGACGTCGCTGTTGATGGTGCTGCTGCTGGTCATCGCGTTTCTGCTGACCGCCACGCTCGAGCCGGCGGTCACCAAACTGCTCGTTACGCTGAGCATCGTGTCCGTGGTGGCGCTGTCGCTGGCCATCAGCCGGCAGACGGACGACATGATCGGCACGATGAACAACCTGGAAGAGGCCCGCCAACGAACCGCGAAGCGGTGCCTCTTCCTCGAGCGGCTGGCGCTGGCCGACTCCGTTCAGGAGGCCGCCGCGGAGACCGTGGCCCATGCCGCCGAGGCGCTGGGCGCCCGGCGGGTGAGCGTCATGGTGATCGAGGACGACGTGCTACGGATCGCGTCCTCGCGCGGCATACCGGAGGAACTGGCCGCCAACGTGGCGGTGCCGATCCCGAACCGGATTTGCGGCCACGTGTTCGAGAGCGGCCTGCCGCTGGTCCTGAACGACGTCGGCACGGAGGGCATGCTCGAGACGCTCGGCCTGGACGCCGGCGACGCGCTGGCCTCGTTCCCGCTCGTGACGGCCCCGATGAAGACCGCCCGGCGCAAGATCGGCGTCATCAACGTGACCGACCGGCCGGGTGGCCCGTTCGCCGAGGAGGACCTGGCCGAACTCCAGTTCACCGCCGAGGCCGCCGCCATCAGCCTCTCGAGCCAGATGGACCGCCGCGACCTGGAGCGGGGCAACTACGCCGCCATCCGGTCGCTCGCCCTGACCATCGAGGCCAAGGACCCCTGCACGCACGGCCACTCGCTGCGGGTCCAGGTCTGGGCCACCGCCGTGGCCCGAGAACTGGGGTTGTCGGGTCCGCGGCTCAACGCCCTGACCCACGCGGCCGAGTTGCACGACATCGGCAAGATCGCCATTCCCGACGAGATCCTCAAGGCGCCGCGACAACTCACGGCAGAGGAGTGGGCGATCGTCCAGGAGCATCCGCGACGGGGCGTCGAGATGATCCGGCACCTGGAGTTCCTGGGACCCGCCCGCGACGCCATCCTCTCCCACCACGAGCGGATCGACGGCCGCGGGTACCCCAACGGCCTGGCCGGCGAGGATATCCCGCTGGAGGCCCGCATCATGGCCGTCATCGACTCCTACGACGCCATGACGAGCGCCCGTCCGTACCGCCCGCCGCTGACGCACGAGGAGGCCGCCGAGGAACTCCGCCGCTGCATCGGCACCCAGTTCGACCCCCGGTGCGTCGAGGCCTTTCTTGGCCTCGTGGGCGAAGAGGCCCAGGCCGTCGGCGCCGGGGCATGGACGCTCGACCCGTCCTGAACCGCACCCTTTTTGGCAAAATGACACACCGTTGTCACTGGCGTACCCTTTCATCTGGACGCCTGCTGCCGCACGCCGGTACGGTGAAGCGAGTTGCGGTTGGCTGTTTTTCCCCCCTGCGCTGGGTGGGGGCCTTGGACACGCGGTCGCCGTCGCGACCGCCGGAAGCGCCGGGGGTGTCACAGCCCCGGCGCTTCTCCATTTGCCCGAGTGCCCCCGCCTGCCGACCCCCGCCTCGGAACCCCACGGCCGCGACGCCACAGCCGCGACGCCACGGCCTTGACCGGTTTCCCGCCGTCTGATAGCGTACAGTCGGTTCGAGCGCCGAAAGGAGACAGTGCGTGGACAACGCGATGATCGGTCTCATTGGTGGGACGGGCTTGGGCGAGGCCCTGACCCGGGGAGCCAAGGGCGAACTCAAGGAAGTCGACACCCCATTCGGCCGACCCAGCGGGCCCATCCTCATGGCCGAGATCGAGGGCCAGCGCGTGGCCATCCTGGCACGCCACGGCAAGGGACATCGGTTCAACCCGTCCCAGGTGCCGTACCGGGCCAACATCTTCGCGCTCAAGCAACTGGGCGTCACCCACATCCTGGCCTCGGGCGCCGTGGGGAGCCTGCGGGACTCGATCGCCCCGCGTCACCTGGTGGTGTGCGACCAGGTCATCGACCGGACGACCCGGCCCGGCAAGACGTTCTTCGACGACCTGGTCGTCCACGTCGGGTTCGCGGACCCCTTCTGCCCGAGCCTTCGCGGCCTGCTGGTGGAGTGCGGCATGGGGATGGCGACGACGGTGCACACGCGCGGCACGTACGTGTGCATGGAGGGCCCGCAGTTCTCGACCCGTGCCGAGAGTCTGCTGCACCGTGAGTGGGGGGCCGACCTTATCGGCATGACGTGCATGCCCGAGGCCAAACTGGCCCGCGAGGCCGAGATCTGTTACGCCCTCATCGCCATCGCGACCGACTACGACTGCTGGCGGCCGCACGAGCCCGGCGCCAGCCCCGACGCCGTCATGGAGAGCATCATCGCCAACGTCGAGGCGGGCACCGCGGGCGCCATCGCCCTGATGAAAGCCGCCGTGCCGCGCATCGCCGAGACCGTCGGTCCCGAGTGCGGTTGCCGCAGCGCCCTCGCCCAGGCCATCTGGACCGACCCCGGGTCGATCGACCCGAAGGTGCTCGCGCGCCTGGGGCCGCTGGTGGGCAGGTACGTGAAACCGGCGTGAGCGGCGTCAGCCACATGGGGCGCCCCCCCGCCGCTTGACGGTCGCGCGTCACGGGGGTATGCTGAGAGATGGAATAGGCCAATCTGTTCGAGAAGGCAACAGATTCGCGCAGAAGCACGCAGAAGGATGCGTTGCGTGTCCCCTGGAAACAAAGGGCGTGGCGCTTCGCCAAGGCGAGCCCCCATCCAGCAGGGCTGTCTGGCCGAAGCCGGTCTGGCCCGCCGGAGATTGGCGCTCCATGGAGGCCAACACACCACAGAGTGAAGGTGCCAACCCGCAGGTGGAGGGCACTCGCGCCGCGGACGCACAAGGAGTGCAGGGAATGCCGACACCGGATCTGAACGCCATCTACAACACGGACTGCGTTGAGGGCATGAAACTCATGCCCGAAGCCTGCGTTGACCTTGTCATCACAGACCCCCCTTTCGCCATTGACTTCAAGGCTCACCGGTCAAACTACAACCGCACGCAATCACGCGTGATTGCGGGGTACAACGAGATACCGGCCTCGGAGTACGGAGAGTTCACGCTGACATGGCTTGCCGAAGCCACACGAGTTCTCAAGCCCAGTGGCAGCATGTTCATCTTCTCCGGCTGGAACAACCTCAAGGACCTCCTTGTCGCCATTGACGCGCTTCGCCTAACTACCGTGAATCACATTATCTGGAAGTACCAGTTTGGCGTGGTATGTAAGCGCAAGTTTGTGACAAGCCATTATCATTGCCTTTTTGTCTGCAAGGATGATGCTTCAAGGACATTCTTCAACAGCGCCCGGTTCCACAAAGATGACCGCCACGAGAGCGGGGGCAGTTTGCGCTACCGCGACATGGAGGATGTATGGTTCATTAAGCGAGAATACTGGCGCGGCGACAAGAAGACACCCACGAAGTTGCCGGCCGAGTTGATAGAGAAGATACTGCTCTATAGCAGCGAGCCGGGCGACGTGGTCCTCGACCCCTTCCTGGGATCAGGCCAGGTCGCCGTGGTAAGCAAGATGCACAAGAGACAGTATATGGGGTTTGAGATCGTTCCAGAGTACTTCAGTTTCGCGAAAGAACGCCTCGACAAGGGCACCTACAGGATTGCCAGCGAGAGCCCTGAAGGCGAGTCCGATCTTATGCTACCCTTCAAGGAGAGCCTATGACGTTCCGACAGCGTGCGGAGCAGATTGGGGCCAATCTCCAGGGCGCGATTGTCAAGCACTGGGACGGCCGACAGAGCATACTCGAGATGCAGCGAGAAGGCGGCCGCAATTGGCGCCAGATGGAGTGGATCGGCTTCTACTTCCAGTTCCTGTGCGAGAGTGTCCTCCCCGATCTCCTGCAGATGCCGGGGCCCAAGTACGGGAACGTGACCTTCGACGGATTCCTGGAAACCCCGTGGGACTTCAAGGCCCACGCCATGAATACCAGCAGCCATCAGATCATCGTGAATGACAGCGAGGCTACTGCGGCAGCCATCGGCCAGTATGGCGCCGTTGGACTTATCCTCGCCCTCGGTAAGGTCGAATACAACGACGAGGCGCGGTCATTTCAGGCATGGCACAGCAATCTCAAGGGCGGGAAGTCGAAGTACGAATTGGAGCGCATCAAGCGGGGGGCATGGTCCCGCCTGCGAAAGGTGTCCTTCGATCTCCAGCAGATTTCGTTTATCCGCCTTACGGACCAGGCGCTCGTCAAGTGCGGCTCATTCCAGGCCGATTTCCGAAACGCCGACGGAAGCGCCCGCCGTCCGAAGGTCCTCATCGACCTGGAGGAGCTGGAAGAAGAGACGGTGCACTTCCTAGAGTTCTGAGCCAGCCGGAGAGATGCGGGACATATTCTCACTTCATCGTTACCAGTTCCACCTTCTCCAGGCACGCCTTGACGTCGTAGGGGTTCACCAGGCCCGCCCTCAGTTGCAGCGTCGACGCCGTGCCGCAGGCCACGCCGAATCGCAGGCACTCGGCCGGCCCCTTTCCGGCGGCGTGGCAGTGGACGAAACCGGCCAGCAGGGCGTCGCCCGAGCCGACGGTGTTGACGACGGCCTCGGTATCGACCTCGGCCCGGGCCCGCCAGGCGCCCTCGCGCGAGACGAGCATGGCCCCATCGGGCCCGCGGGTCACAACGGTCTGGTCCACGTGCCCCAGGATCGACCCGACGGTCGCCCGGATAGCCTCGTCGTCGCCGGCGACGGGCCGGCCGGCCAGACCTGAGAGTTCCTCGAGGTTCGGCTTCACCAGCCACAGCCGGCCGGCCCGAAGGACGGCCTCCAGGCCCGGCCCGCTCGAATCGACGGCCACGCGGGCGTCTTTCTCGATGCACACCGCCAGCAGGCCGGCGAAATCCTCGGCCTCCATACCCGGCGTCAGGCTCCCCGCGAAGATGACGTAAGCCCCCCCGGCCGCCAGGATGCCGAGTTTCTTCTTCAGCCGCTCCAGGTCCTCCGCCGACAGGGGGAACCCGACGTCGCGGACGTGGGTCTCGGCGCCGCGCTCGGGGTCGACCAGCGTCACGTTCTCGCGCGTGATGCCGTGCGCCTCGAACATCTCGACCCGCACGGGGCTCTTCTCGAAACTGCGGAGAAAGCGGTCGCGGTCGCCCTCGCCGACGAACCCCGTCAGGATGCACTGCGTCCCCAGGGCCCCCAGCAGCCGAGCCACGTTCACGGCCTTGCCGGCCGGGTGGACCGACAACAGCCGCCCGCGCACGTGGCTGCCGATCTCGAGGCTGGGTACCTCGAGCGTCCGGTCGAAGGCCGGGTTCAGGGCGACGGCGACGATGGTGGGCGTTTTGCGGTCCATGGCGATAGGGTTTGGCCGCACTCGGCGCAGAACCGCGACGGCGCGGCCGTCTGATTACGCTGGGGCGTCCGCGTCGAACTCGTCGCCGCGGAACGTCGCACCCAGGTACACCCGCTTCACCTCCGGATCCTGGACGAGTTCCTGGCTGGTGCCGTGGCGGAAGACCTTCCCCTCGTTGATGATGTAGGCGCGGTCCACAATGCCCAGCGTGGCGTGGACGTTGTGGTCGGTCACCAAAACACCGATACCGCGGCTCTTGAGGTTCCGGATGAACCCCTGGATATCGAAGATGGCGATGGGGTCGACCCCGGTAAACGGCTCGTCGAGCAGCATGAGGCTGGGCCGGGTCACGAGGGCCCGGGCGATCTCCAGGCGTCGGCGTTCGCCGCCCGACAGGGTCCGGGCGTGCTGCCCCGCCAGGTGGGTCAGGCCGAAGTCGCGCAGGAGTTCGGCCGCAATGGCCTTCCGCTCCGTCCTCGACAGGTGCATCATCTCGAGGATCGCCAGCAGGTTCTCCTCGACCGTCAGCCGCTGGAAGATGCTCGGTTCCTGGGCCAGGTACCCGAGGCCGCGCCGGGCCCGCTGGTACATCGGCAGGGCGCTGATGTCTTCGCCCTCGAAGATAACGCGGCCCGCGTCGGCCGGTATCATCCCGATCGTCATCTTGAAACTGGTGGTCTTGCCGGCGCCGTTCTTGCCGAGAAGGCCCACGATCTCGGCCTCGTTGACGCTGAAACCGACGTCGTCGACGACCTTGCGGCCGTCGTAGATCTTCGTAAGCCCAATGACGTTAAGGAGTTCCACCCGCGGCACTCCCGTTGCAGCAACTCGCCCCGTCCCGGGCTGTGGAAAACCTGTGCAAAACCGGTGGCCACGCGACGGCCCCGGTGCCCTTGCCCCGCAACCCCGTCACCCCGTCACCAAACGGCCCCGGTGGCCCCAAACCGGCGACACCTGCCACGATAACACCGAAAGAGCGATTCCGCAAGCCCCCGCCTGGGTCGGGGACGGCCCTGCCGCACGCCGCCGAGCGCCCCGGCCGCCCCCTGCGGGCCCCGTCCCGCCACGGGCTCCGGATTTGTGGAAAAAACCTAAGAAAACAACGCCTCTCGACCCCTCGGGTCGCCTGGCGATGCCTGCCGTCAGTGCACCAGCCGCCACCCCGTCGGGTCGGGCAGCAAGGGAAGCGGAACATGCCACCGTTCGCCGGCGGCCGGCCAGTAGACGAAAAACGCCTTGCCCACCAGGTTCCGTCTCGGCACCACCGGCCGGTCCAGTTTGAACCACAGCCGCGAGTCGAACGACTTCGGGCTGTTGTCGCCGCACACGAAGAACTCGCCCGCCCTCAGCGTCAGCGGGCTCCCCTGCGTGGCATGACCCGGCATGGGGCCCGACCCGCCGTTGCGGATCATCTCGTTGGTGTAGTAGACGTCGCGGTCGAGCCCCAGGTACCCGAGGGCCAGGGGCCCGCTGCGCCCGCCGACGCGGACCTCGGCGGCCAGGGCCCGGGGATCGTCGCCGGAGGGGGCGTCAAACCCCCGCCGCTCGTCCTCCGAGAGGGCCGTCGGCGTGTAGGCGATGTCGCCCTCGGCCGTGACCTCGGCCGACGTGATGTTGGCCACACGCTCGCCGTCCACCAGGAGCATGAGTTTGTGGTCGACGTTGGCCACCTGGACCTCGACCGGCCGGCCCACCGGCAGAACGCCGGCCGCCGACGCCGCGATGACCTCGTCGTTAAGCAGGATCCGGGCCGGCTGATCGCTGCCCTCGGCCGTCAACTCGAACCGGAACCGGTCCTTGTAGGCCCGCATCTCGACCAGGCAGACCGATGCCCGGTCGCCGGCGGTCACCTCGGTCAGCAGGCCCAGGTCCGTGCAGACGTTCGCGCCCATCCGCCCCTCGATGCCGCTGTTGTAGCCGTAGGCGTCCAGGATGTTGTCAACCTGGTTCCGCCCGTTCCGGTGCACGTACTGGAGCCAGGCGATCTGGTCGCGCCGCAGGGCCTTGGGCATCGTGAACCCGGCCTCGCTCGAGTCCCACGCCTGGGTGGCGACCCAGCGGGGCTTCCAGTCGCGCCGCGTGGGCCGGGCGCGGGTGTCGTGGACGAGCATCCACAGGGCGTCCTGGGCCGTGTCGGTCTTGCGGGCCATCTGCCCGTTGACCGTCATGTTGCCGTCCACCAGTTCAAGCGTCTCGCCCGGCAGGCCGACCAGCCGCTTGATGTAGTTCTCCGACGGCTCGTTCGGGTTGCGGAAGACGATGACGTCCCAGCGGCGGGGCTCCTCGAAATCGTAGAGGAACTTGAGGACCAGTATTCGGTCGCCGCTGTAGAGCGGCGTCCGCAGGGGCAGCCGCTGCGGCAGGCAGCAGTTCGGGCAGATCGGCTCGGACGTCGGCCGGCCCTCGGCCCCCATGGCGAAGACGTGCCCGCAGTCGCTGCACGCTATCTCAACGTGCTGGCCGTACAGCGTCGGCCCCATCGAGCCGGTGGGTATGACAAACGCCTCCACGATGAACGCCCGGAAGACAAACGCCAGCACGAACGCGACGACGATCGACTCTGCGGTCTCGAGGAACGACTCGCGGTTCTTGCGGCGCCGGTGGGCTTTCTGGAGGTCTTCCTTGGGTTTCGCCACCATGCCGACTCTCTTGCCCCCTTGGCGCGGCGAGTCCCCTCCTTGGCCACGCGCCGACGAGCACAACGCAGGACGCCAGGACCGCGAATTTTAGGCCGTCGCCCGCCCCCCGGCAAGACAATTCCCCCCGCCGCGCCCCATGCGCGGCCGTACCGGCCGCGGCTAAACAACGGCGCACGGGCCCCGGTCGTTTAGCCGTCGCCGGCACGGCGACGGGCACGGCCGTCGGGCCTCCATCGGCGCTGCCCGCGGGCGTACCGCCCGCGGCTAAACGACGGCGCATGGCCGGTGCCGCGGCCTTTTCGCTTTCAACTCCGCCCGCCGGTCCGTAAACTCCCCGCCATGCGGATCCTGGTCATCGGTAGCGTCAACATGGACGTCGTGGCCCGCGTCGACCACATGCCCGCCGCCGGAGAGAACGTGCGGGGGTGGGATCTGGC
>DATKZB010000391.1:0-2862 GCA_035528235.1 Phycisphaerae bacterium | reverse complement strand
CAGCCTTTCATGAATAGCCTGTGGCCTCCAGCCTCCAGTCTCCAGCCTGCCTCCCATTGCGGTACGCTTTAGTATATATCGAGTCCAATCCATTTATGGTCAAAACAGGCTCGAAAAAGCGCGATTCCGGCGCATTCGGATCAAAAATCGAAAAAAGCGATCAAAAACCGCGCGTTTCCCCTTGCCTATCTTACCAAAATGGGGGCGAATCGTCCCTGGCGCGCCGAAAACGGGGTTCGGGCCCCGCAAAAGGCCCATATTCGGCCCCGCGGCGCAAGGGCGTTTTCTTAAAGCATACGGCAGCGCGGGGCAGGCCCCGCGGCTAACTTGGCTCCTTGCGCGGGGCAAGCCCCGCGGCGAACAGGGGTGCCGGGGGCTATCGAACGGGCAGAATCCGGACCCGGACCGGCCGGGGCTGGCACAAATCCTGCACCTTTTCGAGGATTTCGTGGGTCGACCGTTCGGCCGTCATGGTGGCGGCCACGCCGGCCCCGTCCTGGCCCGACGCCACGCCCTGGCGCCACGCCTTATAGATGGTCCGCCGACGTTGTTGCACCAGGCCCAGCACCTCGCGGGCCCGGGCGTGGGTGGGGAACTTCGCCAGGGCGTTCAGGTCCAGCCCCTTCGCCAGGTCCCCCGCCGATGCCTCCCCCACGGCCGCGCCGTCGGCCTCCAGGCGGTACGTCCCGGCCGGCAGGCCCGTGACGGTCATCACGTACCGGCCCAGGCGGTCGGTGGTCTTTTCGAGCGCCAGCGACTCGCCGTCCCACTGGGGGTCGATGGGCATCGGCAGCGGACGGGCCCATTGGAAAGCCACGCCGCCGTCCTTGGCCTCGACGTCGGCGGTCTCGCCCTTTCGGGCCTCGGCCTTGGCGGCGTCGATTTCGACCTCGCCCGCCGCGGCGGGCACGCCGATGGCTTCCAGCAGCGTCTGGGCCATGAGCCAGTGGCCCGTGGCATTCGGGTGGACGGCGTCGCCGGCCAGGAAGAAACTCACCTTCGTCCGCCGCCGTGCCCGCAGGTGCTCGTTGGTGGCGGTGTGGACGTCGGCCACCAGGTACCCCTCGCGCCGAAGCCCCAGCAGCCACTGGCTGTACGCCTCCAGCGTCGTGTCGTAATCGACCGCCGCGAACTTGTATCCGTACTCCGTGGCGTTCGGGTCGCCGGCCCCGCGTCGATACGGGTCGAACGGCGGCGGCGTCAGGAGGATGAGGCGGCACTCGATCTTGTGGCAGCGTTCCATCAGCAGGCGCACACCCGCCTGGTACTTCTCGAACCGCAGACGCTCGAACGGATGGTAGTTGCCGTCGTTCATGCCGAAACACGCCACGAGAATCTGCGGCTTGTGGGCGGCCACGTCGCGGTCGAACCGCTCGTGTGCCCACGGCCGGCGCGGGTGATGGTCGGTCTCGCTCGTGCCCGAGATGGTCTCGCTCGAGATGCCCGAGTTGACGATGTGGAACTCCTGGCCGGGCATCCGCGTGGCCAGGAAGGCGTCGACATACTCGACGTACGCCCCGCCCTGGGTGATGGAATCGCCGAAAAAGACGATCGTCTCGCCGCCCTTCAGGGCGCATGGCGGCTCGGCGGCCCTTGCCGCGCCGCAGGCGGCAAGCAGCAGCCACGCGACGGCGCAGGCGGCGGGTCGGAACCGGGTGCTTCGGGCACCGGTCATGCGGGTCTCCTTACGCCCCCAGCCTCTCGGCCACCTCGGTGGCCCAGTAGGTGATGAGGATGTCGGCGCCCGCGCGGCACAGGCCGGTCAGGATTTCGTCGATGATGGCCTCGCGGCGGACCCATCCGTTGGCGGCGGCGGCCTCGACCATGGCGTACTCGCCGCTGACGTTGTACGCTGCCACCGGCACGTGCAGGGCGTCCTTGACGCGTCGGATGATGTCGCCGTAGGCCAGGGCGGGTTTGACGATGAGCGCGTCGGCCCCCTCCTGGACGTCCTCGGCCGCCTCGCGCAGCGCCTCGTCCGTATTGCGCCAGTCCATCTGGTACCCGCGGCGGTCGCCGAACTGGGGCGGGCTCTCGGCCGCGTCGCGGAACGGGCCGTAAAAGTTCGACGCGTACTTGACGGCGTACGACAGGATGGGCACGTGCGACAGGTTGACGTCGTCGAGTGCCAGGCGGACGGCGGCCACGCGGCCGTCCATCATGTCGCTCGGGGCCACCACGTCGGCCCCCGCCTCGGCGCACGTGACGGCCATCCGGGCCAGGCGCGGCAGCGTGGCGTCGTTGTCAACGGTCCGGCGGCCGGCCGTCTCGGTCAGCACGCCACAGTGACCGTGGTCGGTGTACTCGCACAGGCACACGTCGACGATGACGGCCAGGTCCGGCACGGCCTTCTTCAGTGCCCGGACGGCCTGCTGGACGATGCCGTCGGGCCGCGTGGCCGCCGAGCCGACGGCGTCCTTGGCGGCGGGGATGCCGAACAGCAGGATCGCCGGCACGCCGGCGTCGCGGACACGCCGGGCCTCGGCCACCAGGCCCTTCATGCCCAACTGGGCCTGGCCGGGCATGCTGGGAATGGGCTGGCGGTCGTCGAGGCCCTCCTTGACGAAGAGCGGCTGGACGAGGCGGCGGGCCTCCAGGCTCGTCTCGGCCACCATCTCGCGCAGGATCGGGTGGTCCCGCAGCCGCCGGGCTCGGTACTGGGGAAAGGCCATGGCATTCTCCTCGCGTCCTCTGGCCCCGGCTACGGTAGTCGTGCGGCGCGGGGCGGTCAATCAGAAAGATGGCCGGGACACACGCGGGCGTACCGCCCGCGGCTAAACGACGGCGCGCGGCCATGCCCGTTTAGCCGTCGCCGGTACGGCGACGGGGCTTGGCCGGCGATACACGCGGCCATGCCACCCG
>DATKZB010000390.1:0-26224 GCA_035528235.1 Phycisphaerae bacterium | reverse complement strand
GAGACGTAGAGGTCGTATCCGCCCTCGCCGCCGGGCCGGTTGGAGTAGAAGTAGAGGGTGGCCCCGTCGCGGGCCAGGGCCGGACCGATTTCATCGGCCGGTGTGTTGAGGGCGTCGAGCGGCTTGGGCTCGGTCCACCCGTCGAGCGTCCGATAGGCCACGTAGATGTCGGCGCCGCCTCCGGCCTTGCCGCGCGTGAAGTACAACTCCTGCCCGTCGCCCGACAGACACGGGTCGTAGTCCTGGTCGGCGTCGCCGAGTCCGACGAGCAGGTCGCCGGCGTCCCAGAGGACGGACCGCAAGCCGAGGCCGGGCTGGGCCGGCCAGGAGCGTTTGCCGTCGGAGTAGAAGACCTCGGCGCGCGGCCATAGGATGAAAGCGACCAGGGCGGCGACGACCGCCACGGGGACCGCGATCCAGAGGATGCGGGCCGGCAGGCTCCACTTGGGTGCGTCGGTGGTCATCGTGGTACTTTGTCAACTCCTTGACGTCTCGCGAGGTTGCCCTGCGCCAAGGCGCGGGGGCGTTACGGGCCTCCGGGGTTGATCGTGGTGAGGAACTTGCGTTTGATGCCGTACTTCTCGCAGAGGCTGAGCACGTTGACGGGGTTCTGGAGCATGGTGGCCGCATCGCCCCGGATGACGACGGCCTGGTCGGGGTTCTCTTTGGCGGCCCTCGCGAAGAGGCGGTCGAGGTCCTCGGTCGTGTACTCGACGCCGGCGATGACGTACCGGCCGTCCTGGGTAACGTTGACGATGAGTTCGCGTGGCGTGGCGGTCACGGGCTGGGCGTGTCGGGCGGTGGGTGGGTTGACGTTCATGTCGCGTTCGATTTCGGCGTAGCGAGTGCCGACGAGGAAGAAGATGAGGAGGTTGAACACGACGTCGATCATGGGCGTCATGTTCATCATTTCGATCGACTCTTCTTCGCTCTTGCGGTCGATTCGCATGGCTTAACCTCGGTGCTTGTGGCGGCGCGTGAGCCGGCGGCCGCCTATTCGCCCACGTCGTCGGAGACGGATTCCACGAACTCCAGGCTCAGGTCGTCCATTTCGCTGACGAGTTTCTCGATCTTGGCGGAGAACATCAGGTAGAGGACGGCGGCCGGAATGGCGACCGTCAGTCCGGCGGCCGTCGTCACGAGAGCCTGGTAGATGCCCTCGGCCAGTTGCTTGGCCTTGCCGAGACCCTCGCCGGTCGAGACCTCGCTGAAGCAGCGGATCATGCCCAGCACGGTGCCCAGCAGGCCGAGCAGCGGCGAGATGTACGCCACGCCCGAGAGGACGCGGCAGTTGCGGCGCAGGAGCCGAATCTCGCGGGCGCCGGCGTCCTCGATGGACTTCTCGATCTCCGGCAGCGGCCGCCGCAGACGCTTGACGGCCACCTGGAACACCCGCGAGATGGGGCTCGGGTTCGCCTGGCAGTAGGTCAGGATCTTCTCGCTGTCCAGCGGGCGTGCCGCGATGAGCCCTCGCAGGTTCTGGACGAACGCCGGCGGCAGGATGCGACGCCGCCGCAGGCTCACCGCGCGCTCGATCGCAAACGCCAACGCCACCACGCTGAGGGCGTACAGGGGATACATGATGTACCCGCCCGACTGGAGCAGTTCAAAGATGGTCGGCTTGGCCTCAACGGTCTTGGTGGCGGGGCCGCCGGCGGCGGGCGCGGCCTCGGGCGCAACAGCCGGTGCCGCCGGTGCGGGGCCGGCCTGGGCGATGAGCGCGGCAACAGCCAGCGACATGGCCAGCGCGAGAGCGGTGGCCGTGTAGCGCCGATGGATCATAACCAACTTCTCCTTTCACGCGTGCGACGGTCTCGCCGACACGGCTAGAGCGTTTCGAGATTGCGTACTCACACCACCGCTTGGGCGTGGTGGGTCCCCGTACCCACCACGCCGAGCCGGCGTCGGACCCTCGAGCGCGGCGGGTGCGGGGACCCGCCGCGCAAACACACAATGTTAATCTGCTCTATGTGCGGGGCTTCACGCCTTCCGGGCGGCGCCGGCCGGGGGACCTACGTCTTGAGTTTCTCCTTGGCCGGCGCGGCCCACTTTGTATCGCCATACTTATCGACCACGGCCTGGAACGCCTCGCGGGCGTCCTTGGCCTTGCCGAGGTCCTGGTAGCACTTGCCGGTTTCGAACTGGGCGGCGGCGGCCCATTCCTTGTAGGCGGCCCAGAGGGCGACGACCCGCAGGTACGCCTTGAGGGCCTCGCGCGGGTTGCCCTCGGCCAGGTAGGTCTCGCCCAGGTAGAACTGGCTCTTGGCGGCGGTCTCGGTCTCGGTCGACGCCAGGGCCTTCTGGAACCGTTGCCGGGCCTGGTCGTGCCGCTTCAGGTCGTACAGCGCCTTGCCCAGTGTGAACTGGACCTCGGCCATGGCCTTGTACTTAGGGTAGGCCTGTTCGAGGGCCGTCAGGGTGGCGACGGCCTTATCGTGGTGGCCGAGCAGGGCCTGCGCCTCGCCCAGCCGCAGCCGGGCGTCGGCCGCGTGCTCGAAGTCCTTGTACTTCGGGTCCAGGAGTTTCTGGAGGCGGTCGATGGCCTCGTTGGCCTTGCCGGCGCGGGCGTAGGATTCGCCGGCCTGGAGGAGCGATTCGGCCACGAGGTCGCTGGCGGGGGCCTCGGCCA
Organism: Phycisphaerae bacterium; assembly: GCA_035528235.1. GTDB lineage: Bacteria > Planctomycetota > Phycisphaerae > FEN-1346 > FEN-1346 > DATKZB01. The sequence continues at coordinate 23,595 of DATKZB010000390.1, read as the reverse complement.
CGAGACGGTCGAACAGGGCGGCGGCCTCCGGGTACTTCTGCTGGCCCCACCGGCACCAGCCGAGGCGGTAGAGGACCTTGTCTTTCAGGCGGTCGTCCTTGGCGGCGGCCAGGGCCTTCTCGTACAGGGCGACGGCCTCGTCGTACTTCTTTTCGGCGTACGGGACCTCGGCCAGGTAGAAGAAGGCGTCGGCGGCCAGGGCGCTCTTGGGGAACTTCTCGGCCAGGGCGCGGTAAGCCTGGGCGGATTCCTTGTCCTTGCCGGCCTGCTGGAGCGACCAGGCGAGTTCGTAGGCGGCCTGCTCGCGCGTCTTGTCGTCCTTGGCCTGCTCGGCCAACTGGCGGAAGGCGACGGCGGCCTCGTCGAACTTCTTCTCCTTCTCGAGCGCGAGGCCCATGCCCAGCATGGCGGCCGGGGCCAGGTCGTGGCCGCCGAAGCGGTCGACCAGCGCCTTGTACGCCGCCCGGGCCTCCGCGAACTTGCCGGTCTTCGCCAGGACGGTCGCCTGCTGGTAGAGGGCCTGTGGCACGAGTTCGGATTTGGGGTGCTTTTCGGCCAGCCGGCCGAAGGCGGCCGCGGTCTGGTCCACGTCGCCTTTCTGGACCATGCAGGTGCCCAGGCCATAGAGGGCGAAGGGCGCGAGGCGGTGGTCGGCGTACCCGTCGGCGACGGCCTTGTAATGGGCGGCGGCCTCGTCGGACTTACCTTCGGCGGCGAGGGCCTCGGCCAGTTGATACTCGGCCTCGGGTTTCAGGGGGCTGGCGGCGTGCTCCTTCAGGAACTGGCGGAGCCGGGCGACGGCGTCGCCGCGTTTGCCGGCCCGGTCGAGGGCGATGGCCCACTTCAGGAGGGCGTCGTCGCGGTACCGCTTGGCGTCTTTCTGGTCGAGGTACCTGCCGAAGGCCTCGGCCGCCGGGGCGTCCTGCTTCTTCTCCAGCAGACAGTTGCCGCGCAGGTACTCGGCCTCGGCCAGGAGGGCCTTGTCGGTCTTGGCGGGGTCGATGCGGCCCAGGAGTTCCAGGGCGCCGTCACAGTCTTTGCCGAAGTACTTGATCCAGGCCAGTCGGAAGCGTGCGGCAGGGGCGTCGGGCGAGTCGGCCCGGGTCTCGAGGAGTTTCTGGTACTGGGCGGCGGCTTCGGCGTACTTCTTCTGGAGGAACCGGTTCTCGCCCGAGATGAAGAGGACCTGGGCGGCCAGGTCGTCCTGGGCGGCCTTCTCGAGAAACCGGGCGCAGAACTTCTCGGAGTCGTCGTACTTGCCCGAGCGGTGGAGCGACGCCGCGGCGGCGTACAGGGCCCGGGCCAGGTCGGCGTGACCGCCGAACTTGGCGGCGAACTGCTGGTACGCCGCGGCCGCCTCGTCGTTCTTGCCCTCGGCCAGCAGGGCGTCGGCCTTTCCGAGCAGGGCGTCGGCGGCCCGCGGGCCGTCGCCGGCGGCCAGGACTTTCTCGAACGTCTGGCGGGCCTCGGCCGGCCTGTTCTCCCTGAGGTACGCCATGCCGAGCCAGTACTGGGCCTCGGGGTCCTTGTCTTCCTTCTTGAGTTGGTCGATGGCGTTGCGGTAATCCTTCGCCAGGTACAGGCACGTGCCGGCGTAGAGGCGTGCCTTGCCGGCCCGGGCGGCCTTGGGGAACTTCTTGGCGCAGTCGCCGAAGGCCGAGGCGGCCTCCTTGTATTTTTTGGCCTGGTACAGCGCCAGGGCCATCTCGAAGGCCGCATCGGGCGCCATCTCGCCCTTGCCCTTGGCGATCTCGCCGTAGACCTCGGCGGCCCGCGGGAACTGGCCGGCCTTGTAGAGGCTCTGGGCCAGGTGGAACCGGGCCGTCTCGGCCAGGCCGCTCTTGGGCGCCAGTGCCAGGAACTCCTCGAACGCCTGCCGCGCGGCATCGAACCGGCCGGCGCCGAACCGGGCCAGGCCCAGATTCAGGTGGGCCCGTTCCAGGAGGGCGTCGAACCCGGCCGCCACGTTCGGGGCGGCCTTCTGGAGGCGGTCGCGCTCGGCCTTGAGGTTCTTGGCGGCGTCCTTGCCGGTCAGGAATCGTTCGACGAGCGGCGCAAGCGTCTTCTCGGCCTCATCGTAGTTTTTCAGCAGGACCAGGGCCTCGCCCCGGCGGGCCTGGGCCCAGCCGGCCAGGTAGTGGTCGGCGTACTTTCGGGCGATCTCGTCGAAGACGTCGGCGGCCTCTTTCATCCGGCCGGCGGCCACCTGGGCCTGGCCCAGGTGGAACATGACCTCGGGCATCTGCTTGAAGTCGGGGTGTTTCTGGCGAAGTTCCGCGAGCGCTGCAACGGCCTCGTCGTTCTTTCCGGCGTGCAGCAGGGCCCGGGCCATGCCCAGCCGGGCGTCGGCCGCCTTCTCGTGGGTCGGGTACTTCTTGAGGAACGAGGCGAACTCGTCGGCCGACAGCTCGTACTTCTTGGAGCTGTACAGCCAGACGGCCATGTTGTAGTCGTCGGCGGCCTTGTCGGCGGCCGGCTCGGCGGCGCGCGCAGCAGGGGCGGCCAGGCACAGCAGGATCGCCAAGGCGCACCACGCGCCCGGGGCGACGGGGCTTCTCGGTCTCGGTCTCGTCATACGCTCTCCCCCATGACTTGGTGGAACAAGGGGCGAATCATCCGTAGTGTCAAACACGTTGGCGCCGGGCCGGTTTCTCCAAAAGCCCCATGCCCGCCGCGTGGCATCGAGGCATTGCGAACGCAGAAAGGGACCCCGCGGCCTTTCCCCCTCCCGGAAGTGACCCGTGTGAGCGTTTGTGTTTCAACCCCTCCGCCCCAACGGGGCGACGGATTGTAGCCACCTCCGCCCCAACGGGGCGACGGCATGTAGCCACGGGTGAAGCGCAGCCCGCCGAAAGGCGGGCGGAGCGCAACCCGTGGAAGTCGGGATCATCTCACACTCTTCGCCCCGAAGGGGCGTTTTCCGCCCCAACGGGGCGGCGGCAGGTAGCCACGGGTGGAGCGCAGCCCGCCGCCAGGCGGGCGGAGCGCAACCCGTGGGCGGCGTGTAATCGACAGACCCGCCCCGAAGGGGCGTTTTCCGCCCCAACGGGGCGACGGCATGTAGCCACGGGTGGAGCGCAGCCCGCCGCAAGGCGGGCGGAGCGCAACCCGTGGGCGGTGTGTAATCGACAGACCCGCCCCGAAGGGGCGGAGGAATCGTCGCAAGGCATCAGTCAAACGCATACCGCTCGTCGAACTCAACGCCGTGCGCACGGAGCATTCGCAGAAGTTCGGACTGGAAGTCCTCTTTCTTGTGATGCGCGGCCTGTGCCTCGATGTACTTCTTCACGGCCTCTTCCCGGGACTTGCTGACGGAGAAGACGCTGTACCCCTCCTGCCACGCAAACGGGCCGAGGGCGGGAAAGGTGCCGTGCACCCACTTCGACGAACGCGCCTTCACCGTGCGCATCAGATTAGACACCGACTCGTCCGTTCGCCACCGCAGGTACAGGTGAACGTGGTCTTCGACGCCGCCGATGTCGTAGAGCACGCCCTTCTCGGCGCGGACGATTCCGCCCATGTATGGATACAGACGTTCAGCGATTTCGGACTTGATCCACGGTTCCCGGTTCTTGGTGCTGAATACGATGTGCAGGAGAATCTGGGAGTAGGTGCCGGGCATAGGTGTCCTTTCGTCGGTTCGGGAATCTCCTTCGCCCCGTTGGGGCGAAAGAATATCCGTCTCCCACGGATTCCACGGGTTGCGCGTCGGGCCGCTACGCGGCCACGCCGCTCCACCCGTGGCTACATCCCTTCGCCCCGTTGGGGCGAAAGAGAATGCACAGAATATCCGCCTCCCACGGGTTCCACGGGTTGCGCGTCGGGCCGCTACGCGGCCACGCCGCTCCACCCGTGGCTACATCCCACCGCCCCGTTGGGGCGAGGGAGGATGTAAAGAGTATCCGCCGCCTACGGATTCTACAATCTCCTCGCGTGAGGGTCGGTGGCTGCTAAGATGGCGGGCGCACCGTAAGGATTGGAGGCCAGACCATGGATTCCCGCATGCTTCTCGCAGCGGCCGTTCTCGTCATGATGGCACAGGCGGGCTGTTCGGCCACACGGCCCAATCTGCCACGGGTGGAGGTCACCGCCGACGATACGGTCGTCAGGGAATCGTGCTGCATCGTGATTCCGGCGGGGACGGTCATCGAGGATGCCAACGGCGACGGCGTGATCCAGATCGCCGCGCCGGACATCACGATCGAGTTCGCCGAGGGGTCGGTCCTTCGCGGGTCGCCCGCGGACCGTCGGCCCGACGAGTACAAGGGGTACGGCATCCGGCTCAGCGGCCAGGCGAACGTCACGATCCGCGGCGCGCGGGTCTCGGGTTTCTGGGGCGGTCTCTGGGCGACGAAGGCCGACGGACTCGTCCTCGACGCCGTCGACGCCTCGGACAACCGGCGGGCGTACCTGCGGTCGACCCCCGCTGCCGAGGACGGCGCCGACTGGATGTTCCCGCACCAGAACGACGAGAACCAGTGGCTGACGCAGTACGGCGCCGCCATCTACGTCGAGGACTCGAGCCGCGTGACCGTGTGTAACTCGCGCGTCTATCACGGCCAGAACGCCCTGTGCCTGGACGGCGTGAACGACTCGAAGGTCTACGACAACGACTTTTCGTTCAACTCCGGGTGGGGCGTGGCGATGTGGCGCTCCAGCCGCAACGTCGTCAGCCGCAACGCCATCGACTTTTGCGTGCGCGGTTACAGCCACAAGGTCTATAACCGGGGCCAGGACTCGGCCGGCATCCTGGCGTTCGAGCAGAACAACGAGAACGTCATCGCCGAGAACTCCGTCACGCACGGCGGCGACGGGTTCTTCGGATTCGCCGGACGCGAGGCCCTCGGCGAGGCCGGCGAGCACCCCGTCGAGTGGTACAAGCGTCGCGGCAACACGGGCAACCTGCTCATCGGCAACGACTTTTCGTACGCCCCGGCCCACGGCATCGAGATGACTTTCTCGTTCGGCAACCGGTTCCTGAACAACCGCCTGGTCGGGAACGCCATCTGCGGCATCTGGGGCGGGTACTCGCAGGATACGCTCATCGCGGGCAACGTCTTCGAGGCCAACGGCGAGATGGGTTACGGGCTGGAGCGCGGCGGGGTGAACATCGAGCACGGGCGCGGCAACCGCGTCGTCCACAACCGTTTCGAGGGGAACAAGTGCGGCGTGCATTACTGGGGCGGGCCGAACCCCGACTTCATGAAACGCGGTTGGGCCAAGGCCAACGGCATCGAGTCCACCGACAACCTCATCGCCGCCAACACCTTCAAGGGCGACGTCCTGGCCTTCCACTTCCGCGGGACGGGCGACGTCACGATCGGACCCAACACGCTGACCGACGTCGGCCGCGACCTCGTGGCCGAGCCCGATTACAAGGTCACGCGCGACGACGCCGTCAAGGTGGACCCGGCGCCGACGCCCGAGTATCCCGTCTTCGGCAAGACGCGGCCGGTGGGCGCGCGGCCGGCCCTGCGCGGCCGCCAGCACATCGTCATGACCGAGTGGGGACCGTGGGACCACGCCTCGCCGCTGGTGCGTCTGCGCGAGGCGACCGGCCGCGCGGTCGTCTACGACCTGCACGAGATGCCGCGGGGCCTGAAGGTGACCGTCGAGGGGGCGGGCGTCGCGGGCCGCCTCGCCGCCGCCGAGAAAGACGCCCCGCCGCAGTACGCCATCGAGGCCGCCGGGCCGGGCGTCCATCCCTACGTCATGCACGTCAGCGCCGACGGGTTCCGCCAGGACGTTGCCGGCACGTTGATCGCGGCCACGTGGAACGTGACGTTCTTCAAGTGGACCCCGGACGTCGACCCGCGCGAGGACCTGGAAGGCTACCACCGCCTTGCCAAGGGACCGACGGCCGTCTCGGCCGAGACCGGGCGGATCGCGCTGCGGTACGGGTACGGCGGACCGAGCGACCAGGGGGTCTCCGACAAGGTCACGGCCGCGAAGATGGGCGGCGATCACTTCGGCATGATCGCCACCACCAAGATCCCCCTGACGGCGGGCAAGTGGGAGTTCGTGACGCTGAGCGACGACGGCGTCCGCGTCACGGTCGACGGCAAGGCCGTCATCGACAACTGGGCGTGGCACGGCCCGACCCGCAACACCGCCGCGCTGACGCTCGATGCGGCCAAGACGGTCGAGATCGTCGTCGAGCATTTCGAGATCGACGGCTACGCCACGCTCGACTTCGACTTCTCGCGGGCCGAGTAAGACGTCGGCGGGTGACGCAGAGGGGCCCAGGCCTCTGGGCCCAAGCTATGACCTTGGGAATGCGGTGCGCCAGGCAACCTTGGCACCAAAGGCGCCGGTGCTCTGTCCTGGTAACCGAGGGGCACGCGCGCTATCGCTCGCAGCCAGCGAGGCGAGCCAGGGACGCCGCGAACTCAAGGAATCCGGCGTTTACCCGTTTCAGGTCCGCCACCAGTTCGGCATATTGGGGGAAGCCGCGCTGGATGTCCTGCGGGGACCTTCTCTCGCTGCCTGTTGCCTTCTTTTCGGCCTCGTACCACTGGCGGAATCTGGCTTGCCAGCGAGTGAGGTGCGGCCGCAACCCCTCGTTCAAGACCCTGAGCATAATGCCAACTAACTTACATGTATCTTCACATTCCCGCATACGGTGCGCCGGGATGCTCTTGGTCAGATCTCGCAGTACCCCGAATAACCTGTACCATGAGTCGTAGACGTCGGCAATGACGTCGTGCTCTTGGTCAAAGGGCAGACCCACCTTTCGGGTGCGGATCTCAACCCAGGCCTGAAACGCGATGCGGACAGTCTCGTGGTTGGGTTGAATCTGGACTTCGGCCAGATTGCCGAACTTCAGCGTCACTGCCGTAGTATCCCACTTGGGCGGGCGCCGCTTCAGTCGCCGTGCCCAGAAGAAGCCCCACACGCAGACCAGGATTGCCGAGGCCATGAGGATCATCGGCCCCAGGTGCACTGAGACACCGCCGCCCTCAAACGCCACGCGCAGGAGGTCCCCCCACCAAGCACCTGCCTGGGCGTGCCCGGTCGGCGCGTCTTCAGCCGCAAGCACAATCTGTGCTGCGAAGAGGATCACTACAGGTTCCTTGGCATCTGCTTCTGCTCGTTGCGTATGTTGCCCGTAAACCGCGCCTTGTCCTTGGCCGTAGCAATGGCATCGGCGAGCGCCTTGGGGTCTTCGGTCCAGTGGATCCAGTGCCCGTATCCGGGTGCAATATTGTCATGCAACCGGCCTGGAACCACCCAGTTGCCGGCGGCATTCGGCCGGTTTGTAGGGAGGATGATGCCCAAGAGAGCGTGTTGCTTGTCGAGCGTCGCATGTATCTCCCAGTCGACGAACTTGCGCTTCCACGTCGTCAGGCCGCAAAGAACGATGGTGATCGAACTGCCAGTGATGTTCTCTTCGCGGATCTTCCGGTCGATGTATGTGGCGTTCTCGCTGTTGATCTCGCGGTCCACAGACGTGTCGGTGAACAACTCATACGCCTCGCCGAAGCGGGCGCTGAAGGTATCGTACCAACACTGGTCGTTCGAGTGCTGGTAACTGACAAAGACCTTAGGTTTCTGCGGCATCAACAGACTCCTAAAAATGGCCTCTGCAAGTGGGTTGCGCCTCATGTGCCATCCCTCACTGGGCGAGTGCCCTCTTCAACTCCGTGTGGAAAGATCCCACCAGGCGATCCTGGTCGGCGACAGAGGCGACTTTCTCAAGAAGCGTTCGCCTCGCGTCTATCCTATGCCTCTTGTAGATAGCCGCGAACTTATCGGTAGCATCTTCGCCCCGCAGAACAGGCCATTCTTCTAGATACTGGGGGAGGCCCAGCCCCAGGTTGGTTAAAGTGGCAATGGCTCTGGGCGCCTTTCTTGCCACGCCTATCTCAAAGGGCACCCACCACGAACCTTCCGTATTCCGCGTCACAATGGCCAGAAGGTGCGTACACATATCGAGCCTGCGAAGAATCAGGCTGGTGATGTTCCGGGTACTCCGAGCGGCGTCCGCTTCTCGATCAAAGTTATCAACGTAGCACTGAATTTCGTGGAGACTCTTTAGCCGCCACGCCACATTCTGGGCAATGGTGTCGTCCGCTGTCCTGTGCGAGATGAAGACGGGCATGCGGCCCCCCTTTCGCTAAAGGTGCGCCAGATATTGCCCCGATGGGCCTATCCCGACGCACGGGTACCGCCTGCATCAACCCTTCGGCGGATACGGATCCTTGCCGTAGGTGTGCTCAGTCTGGATGGTCCCGTTCTTCTTATGGATGATCACCTGGCCGAGCGGCTGAGACTTCGCCAAGTCTCTGGCGCGGTCAACAGCGTGAGCCTTCTCGCCGTGGGTGCTTGATGCGCGGGCCGCCTTCTCGGCCTTGACGTTCCAGCCACCATCAGACCTAGGTGTCACGTGGTATGTCTTCCGACTTGCCATTAGCCGACCTCCAATAGGTTGGTGCCACCCGCCCAACGCGCGCCAGACGGGCACAAGGACATTACCAGGACAAGCGTGGCGTGGCCAGGCATCCAGAAGCCAGCAAGCCGCTAGCCAGAGGTGTCGGCCGAGCCGTACTTGCTGTGCTGGCCCGTGCCGTTCCGATTCTTCTACGTGTAGTGGCAAGTGCTGTGCCAATCAGTCAGATATCGGTCTCGTAGCGAGAAGCGGCTTACGCCCCAGCCGCTAGGTGTGGTGGGTGCCACTGTGACAGCATGCAGCACCTGGGGCATGCCAAAACGGCAGCCTCCTGCCTGGCGGTTCAGCGGCGTGGGTAGATAGGCGATTGTGCAGCATGGCCTGCTACTGCCAGGGCGAGGGTGGCGGTGCGCGAGGACATAGGTTCTCCGTTAGCGTCCCGGCGGGGCGAGGGCTGGGAAGCCGGCGGCGGCGAGGTGCCGGACGGCGGCGATGTAATCGCGGACGGCGGCGTCGTCGAAGACGACCTTGGGCGAGTCGCGATCGACGGCGGCGGCCAGCGCGCCCTCGGCGGGCAACTGGCTCCGGATGGCGACGTACAGCGTGTCGGCCGTGGCGGCCACCCAACCCTGGGCCCGCCGCCGGAGCAGTTGGCCGTCGCGGCCGAAGCCGTCGAACGCGGCGGCGGCCGACCACTCGGCCAGCTCGATATGGCCGTCGATCGTCGGGGCCTGTTTCGCCAGCGGCACGACGATGGGCTCGGCCTGGGTCGCCGGCGCGACGAGGAGGACCGTCAGGATGCTTATCAGAAGGGCGCAGCGATTCCACACGGCAGGACCTCCTTGTGCATGGGCCGGCCCGCTATTCCTCGCGGCAGGGGCCGGCTGCCGTCAATCGTGCGGCGGGGCGCCGCCCGGATCGTATTCCATCGCCGCAAAGCCGCTCGAACGGTGGGCGATGAGCGGCGCCTCGTCGGTCGTCTCGTCGGTGCCGCCCACCGAGGCCGGTACCGGCGCCGTCTCCAGCAGCAGGCACTCGATGCCGTCGAGCGTCTCGACCAGCGCCAGCCCTTCCCGCACGCCGAGCACGGCGATGGCCGTCGCGAGGGCGTCGGAGGTGGCCGAGTCGTCGGCCACGACCGTCACGCTTGCCAGGCGGGTCTCGACCGGCCGGCCCGTGCGCGGATCGAGGATGTGGCTGAACCGTTTGTCGCCGATCCAGAAGCCCCGGTAATAGTGCCCGCTGGTGTCGACGCCCTGGTCGCAAATGCGAATGGCCGTATACAGATGTGAACGGTCATCGGGATACCGCGGGTCCTGGACGCCGACGCCCCATCGCCGGTCGCGGTTTTCGCCCGCAACGCCGGCGGGGCGATGGCCGAAGCCGTACACGTCGCCGGCGGCGGCCACGAGGCCCGCCACGGCGCCCGCTTGCTGGAGCCGCCGGGCCATCCGGCCGGCGATGTATCCCTTGGCGATGCCGCCCAGGTCCACTTGCATGCCCTCGCGCAGACCCACCGAGTACATCATCCGCGTCAGTTCGTCCGGGGTGGGCGGAGGCGAGCGCGGCGGCGCGGGCGCCAGTTCGTCGAGCGGTTTCTGGACCGTCGCCACGATCATCTCGAGTTTGTCCATGCCCACCAGCGCCCGGGCCTTCGCGATCTCCTCGTCGGTGGGTTCCCGGCCGCGATTCTCGGCCTGGCGCCACAACTCGATCAGCGGGCCCACCGTCGGGTCGAACACCTTGCCCGTCAGGTCGTAGACCTCCTTGGCGGCCGCCAGGCAACTCGTCACCAGCGGATGCACCTCCACGTGCCAGCGCCCCGCCTCCTTATTGAGCCGCCACACGTCGGAGCCCTCGCGATGGCGGTCGAGCCGGGCGACGCACTCGTCCATCTCGGCCCAGGCCAGGGCCAACCACTGCCGGCCCACCTTCTCGCTCGGGGCCACCACGCGGACCGTCACCTCGGTGTCCATCGCCGGCCGGGTCTCGACGACCTCGACGGCCGGGCCCGCGCAGCCGGCCAGCGCCACCGCCGCCAGCAGCCACACGGCCCCGCCGGGCCCACGATGTCCCTTGCCGCGCGGCGGCCTTCCCAGGCCGCCGCGAGAGCGCTGGTCAAGCCTGTGCGCGGCGGGTCCCCGTACCCGCCGCGAGCAACCGTTCGGATGCGCGGTGGGTGCGGGGACCCACCGCGCACACTCGGCCATCGCCCGCTCGGCCATCGCACACTCGTCCGCTCCGCGCGCGGCCGTCCCGGCCGCGGCTAAACGCGTCCTAAAGTTTTCCATATTTATACTCCGCCTGGCAGGACCCCTCGCGGCTAACCATGCACGGCCCCACCGGATGGGCCGGCGAACAGCCCTGCCCGAAGAGCGGGCAGGCGTGCGGCTCAATCAGGCCGCGGATGACGTCGCCGCAACGGCAACCGCGCACGTCGGCCTCGGTCTCCGGCGGCGGCCACTCCAGGCCGAGCGCCCGCGGCCCGTCGAAGGCGGCGTAGGCCGCCCCGAGGCCCATCCCGCTGCCGGGAATCGGACCCAGGCCGCGCCACACCGTCTCGACCGGCTCGAAGACGCGGCCAAGGACGGCGAGCGCCGCCGGGTTGCCCTCGGGCCGAACGGCCTGGGCGTAGGCGTTCTCGACCCGCGCCTCGCCCGCCGCCAACTGCCGCAGAATCGCCGCGATGCCGGCAAGCACCTGCTCGGCCGTGAACCCGGCGACGACGCACGGCCGCTTGTACCGCGCGGCAATGGGCTCGTAGGCCCGGCTGCCGATGACCACACTGACGTGCCCCGGGCACAGAAAGGCGTCGATGCGGACCTCGCCGCCGGCCAGCAGGGCGTCCATCGCCGGGATGATCCACTTGTGGCCGGGCAGGATGAGGAAGTTGGCGAGACCCTCGGCCCGGGCCGTCTCGATGGCGGCAGCCGTGCCGGGGGCGGTCGTCTCGAAGCCCACGGCCGCAAAGACGACCGTCTCCCGGGGCCGGCGACGGGCCAGGTCGAGCGCCTCCAGAACCGAGTAACAGACGGCCACGCGGCCGCCCGCGGCCTTCTCGCGCTCCAGGCTCGATCGGCTGCCCGGCACGCGGACCATGTCGCCGAACGTGGCCACCGTCACGCCCGGGCGTCCGGCCAGGTCGACGAGGGCGTCGATCGTGCCCTGGCTCGTCACGCACACCGGGCACCCCGGGCCGCTGATGAGGCGGACGCGCTTCGGCAGCAGGCTCCTGAGGCCCGACCGGCGGATGGCCACCGTGTGCGTGCCGCAGATCTCCATCAGCGCCACCGGGGCGTCGCCGGGAATGGCCTCGGCGGCGGCGGCGATGTCGCGCTGATACTGCTCCACGCGGGTGTTGATCATGGCTTCACACCAGGTAACTGCAGCAGTTTAACTTTGCGTGTTTGCGCGGCGGGTCCCCGTACCCGCCGCGCTCCGCGTAAGATGTCGGGTTGGCGCGGTGGGTACGGGGACCCACCGCGCCCCAACCCAATCTTGACCCGCCATATCCCCAAGTGCCAGCCAGGCGAAGACGGCCGCGCGGTCACAACGGGCCGCCCTTCAGGTCCTCCATCTGGTCGAACAGGGCGTTGGTCTCGGCGGCGTCCTCGGGCGTAAGCTGCGTGATGGCGAACCCGGCGTGCACGAGCACCCAGTCGCCGACCTGGGCCTCCGGCACAAGCAGCAGGCCCGCCCGCATCCGGTTACCGCGGATGTCGATGAGGCCCATGCCGGCTTCCTTCGACACGATCTGGCCGGGTATGGCTAGGCACATGGTTACGACCTCGTCAATTCGCACAGCCGCGCCGCGCAAGCGCGGCGGCTAACGGTGCCCGATTCGCACCCGCGCCGCGCCCTCCGCGCGGCGGCCTTCCCAGGCCGCCGCGTGACACGTCGCGTTGTAAGGCTAACGCCGCTCGGCCCCGAGCCGCGCGGCGGCAACGTACGCCTGGCCGAGGGCCACGCCGCCGTCGCCGGGCGGCACATCGCGGTGAACATACACGCCGAACCCGTCGGATTCAAGCGCGGGGGCCAGTGTCCGGACCAGCCGGTCGTTGGCGAAGCACCCGCCCGAGAGGACGACCCGCGCGAGGGCCGTCTCGGCCCGGGCCCGTCGGGCGGCCTCGCGGAGCATCGCCGCCACGCCGGCGTGGAACCGGGCGCCCACCTCGGCCGCGCTTCGGCCCGCCTCGACGTCGGCCACCACGCCGCAGACCAGCGGCACCGTGTCGATGACCCAGCCCTGTGGCACGCCGCCGCTTCCGGCGTCGGTGGCCTGGCCGATGGCGAACGGGTACGGCGGGGCGTCGTCGGGCATCGCGGCGGCGGCCGCCTCGAGTTCGACGGCCGCCTGGCCCTCGTACGAATTCTCGGCCGAGACGCCCGCCAGCACGCTCACGGCGTCGAAGAGCCGGCCCAGGCCGCACGCCCGGGGCGCGTTGACGCCGCGCGCCGTCATGTCGGTCCACAGGCGGCGGTCGGTCGCCGGCACCGGCGCCAGGTGGCCCACGCGATGGGCCTCGGCCCCCTCGGCCCCGTACGCCTGAAGCAGAAACGCCCAGGCCGTGCGGACGGGGTGCTCGATGGCGGCGTCGCCGCCCGGCAGCGGAACGCAAGCCAGGTGGCCGAGTCGCGCAAATTCCGCCGCCGAGGCCCGGAGCACCTCGCCGCCCCAGACGGTGCCGTCGGTGCCGTAGCCGGTGCCGTCCATCGCCAGGCCGATGACCTCGCCCTCCAGGCCGCACTCGGCCATCACGCCGGCGACGTGGGCATGGTGATGCTGGACGCCCACCAGCCGCACACCCGTCCGGTCCGCGCGGCGGCGGGCGTACCGCGTCGACAGGTACGCCGGGTGCAGGTCGTGGGCGATGGCGGCCGGGGCGACCTCGAGCAGGCGCTCGAGTTTCTCGATGGTGGCCTCGAAGTACCCGGCGGCCAAGGCGTTCTTGAGGTCGCCGACGTGCTGGCTGACGAAGGCCTCCTGGCCGCGGACCAGGCACACGGCGTTCTTGAGTTCGGGCCCGACCGCCAGAATCGGCTCGGCCGCCGCCACGGGCAGCCGGATGGGCCGCGGGGCGTAGCCGCGCCCACGCCGAAGCACCAGCGGCCGGCCGCGCTGCACCATCGTCACCGAGTCGTCGCAGACCGTGTGGATGGGCCGGTTGTGCAGCAGGTACAGGTCGGCGATGCCCGAGAGGCGGCGGACGGCCTCGTCGTCTTCGCGGCAGATGGGTTCTTCCGAGAGGTTGCCGCTCGTCATGACCATGGGCGGGAAGTCGCCCTCGAAAATCAGGTAGTGCACCGGCGCGTACGGCAGCATGAAGCCGAAGTACGGGCTCCGAGGCGCCACGAGCGGGGCGATGTCGTGGCCCGGCCGCTTCGGCGCCAGCACGATGGGCCGCTGGACCGACTCCAGGAGCGCCCGCCCGGCCTCGTCCAGACACGCGCGGCGGGCGACCGCCTCGGCCGAGGCGGCCATCATGGCAAACGCCTTCTGGTCGCGGCCCTTGCGCCGGCGCAGCGCGGCGACGGCGGCGTCGCTGCGGGCGTCGCAGGCCAGGTGGAAACCCGTCAGTCCCTTGATGGCAACAATGCGGCCGGCCAGCAGAGCCTCGCGGACCCCCCCGACGGGGTCGTCGCACGGCACCGGCCGGCCGTCGGCATCGTGGAGCGCCAGGGCGGGGCCGCACGCCGGGCAGGCGTTGGGCTGGGCGTGGAACCGCCGGTCGCGCGGATCGTCGTACTCGGCACGGCAGGCGGGACACATGGCGAAGGCCCGCATCGTCGTGTTCGGCCGGTCGTACGGGATGTCGGTGATGATGGAGTACCGCGGCCCGCAGTTCGTGCAGTTGATGAAGGGGTAGCGGAAGCGGCGGTCGGCGGGGTCGGCGAGTTCGCGAAGGCAGTCGGGGCAGACGGCCGTGTCGGGCGAGACCAGGGCCTCTCGGCGGCCGCCGGCCGACGGCACGATCGCAAAACCGGTCTCGCCCTTCGGGGCCACGTCGTCGGCCTCGACGGCGGCGACGTGAGCCAGCGGCGGCGGGCGGTCGCGCAGGTCCGCTAGAAACGCCTCGACGGCCGCGGGGGGACCCTCCAGTTCCATCAGCACGCCCTCGGCGTCGTTCAGGACCCAGCCGCCCAGGCGCCGCTCGACGGCCAGACGGTAGACCGTCGGGCGGAACCCGACGCCCTGAACGATACCGCGCACCCGGACCCGTCGGCGGACGGTCCCGGCGCGGCCGTCGGTTGGCTTGCAGTCAGTCACGAATGGTGCCTCAGCCCCCGGCACGTGCCCGGTCGGGTATTCTACGCCAGGGCCGGTCAAAAGCCAACGGCGGGCCGCGGCGGGGTTTTTCCAAAACGCGCGGCCGCGGCGCTCGTATGGACAGGGGAGAACGTGTTGGGAGGAGTTTCTGCGCCCGCACCGGCCCCTTGTGGCAGCCCGCGGCCGGGATTATAGTAGAATCCCCCAGGGGTCGGAACGCGCCTGGGACCGGCAAGGGCCGGATTTTCCGTTTTTCGGGAACCCCGCCGACACGGCGGTGTCTAAGAGGGCAGACAGGAATCAGTGGCCTCACGAGCGGCATCACGAAACGGCTTGGCCGACCATGAACTGGTGGGCCAGGCAAGGGCCGGCAACGGCGCCGCGTTCGGCGAGATCGTCGAACGCCACAAGGACCGTCTGCACAACACCGTGTACCGGCTGGTGGGGTCGGCCGAGGACGCACGCGACCTCGTGCAGGACACGTTCGTCAAGGCGTATGAGAACCTGGAGCATTTCCGCGGCTCGAGCAGCCTGTACACGTGGCTGTTCCGGATTGCGGTGAACACGTCGCTGAGTCACCGCCGGAAACGGAAATGGGTGCAGATGGGCTCGCCCGCCGGCAGCGACGACGATTCGAACCCCGGCGACGCCGTGATCGACCCGGCCTCGGCGGACCCGGCGGATCCGCTGGTGGCCGCCGAAACGGAGGCCCTGGTCCAGGAGGCGATCGACAGCCTCGACGAGGAGCATCGGACGGTGGTCGTGCTGCGGGACATTCAGCACTGCGACTACCACGAAATCGCCGAGATACTGGATGTGCCGCCGGGAACCGTGAAATCGCGACTGCATCGGGCCCGGCTGATGCTGAGGGACAAGTTGAGGCCGCTCCTGGAGTGCTGATGATCGGCGGGGCGGGCATCGTGGGGGTGGAGTAATCGGTCATGTTGTGCGACGAGGCACGTGAACATCTTTCGGCGTACCTGGACAAGGAACTCTCGGCCCATTTGTCGGCCGCCGTCCGTGCCCACCTGGATACCTGTGCCGACTGCCGCAAGGTGCTCGAAGAACTCCGCGCCACGGCCGACCTGCTGGGCCGCCTGCCGGTCCGCGCGGCCCCGGAGGGCTTGGCGCGCGACGTGATGCGCGAGATGGAACGCCGCAGCATCCTCGAACCCCGCGGCGCCGTCCAGGGACAACCCCACGAGCGGACGCTGGCGCTGGCCCGGGCCCGCACCTGGCCGCGGGCGCTGGCCATCGCCGCCACGTTCCTGCTGGCGGCCGGAATCGGCGTGTTCGCGTGGCTGGCCAACCAGGCGGAGATGATGTCGGCGCCGTCGGCCAGGTCGCCTGCCGTGGTGTTCAACGTTGAGCGGAGTCTTGCGGAGGAGGTTGAGACGCGGCGCGAAGCGGAAGAGGCGTCGCCGGAGGCGGCCCACTTCACCTCCGCCGGCAAGAAACGGTGGGCCGCAGGCGAGACGCCCGACGCCTACGGACTCGACGGGGACAGCAAGGCCGGCGTCGGCGTCAACACGCTGGGCGAGCGTCAGGAGAAGGCCGACGCGCGGCCGGCTCGGGGGCTGGCCAGGGCCTCGACCACGGGTTTGGCCAACCTCGAAGACGTCGCCGGCCAGCAGGCCATCTTCGGCAACGAGCAGGTCGTTCGCCCGGCGCCGACCGCTCAGGGTCTGGCTCCGGCGGGCGTGACGATCGTCGACGATCAAGTGCGGGTGGCAACGGCCGACCTCGGCCTCGTGCGCCGAGGAACCGCCGACCGCCTGCGGTTTCAGTCCAACGGGGCCGCCGTGCGCTACCTCGATGGGGGAACCGTCGGGCTGGAGGAGGTCGCGAAACTCGGCCACACCGACATGGCGGACCTGTTCGTGGCGCCCGAGTCCACCGTCGCCGCGGGCCTCGGGAAGGCCGGCCCCGACACGGCGTACCCGGTTGTGGCGGCGACGCAAGACGGACCCCGGATGGTCCAGACGATGATGAACTCCGTCGCGCTGGGGCAGGCCGCCGTCGACGACCTGCGTGCCGTCGCCACGCCGACGAACCTCGACCACGCCGACAACCAACTGGTGGTCCGCACCGCCTCGCGCGTGGAGGCCAACAAGGAACTCGTCCGGCTGTTCGGCGCGAACAACTGGGAGGAGTTGCCCGCGACCCAGGCGGACCGCAGTAGCGGGCGCGAGACCGGCCGCGGCATGCGCGGCGCCCTGGCCGAGAGCCTGGACGAGGCGGGCGCCAAGGCGGCCGCCAAGGCAGGCGTCTACTTCCTCGCCAGCCGCAACGGCGCCGACACGTGGGTCGTCCTGACCGACCGCGATAACCTGTCGCGTTTCGGCGCCCAGTTGGCCCAGGCCACCACGATGACCGTCGGCATGGACTCCAGCACGCTGTTCCAGGCCATCGGCCGGCTCCAGAACCAACTGAGGGCCCATGGCGACCTGGCCAGGGCCGAAGGGGAATCGTGGGGCCGGTCCGTGGGCAAGGCCGGCGCGGGGGGGGCCGACGAGTTTAAATCTCGTTCCTTCGGATACAGTACCGCCGGGCACGAAGCCCACCCGGCCGACGGCCTGTCGAAGGGTGGATCCGCTGATCGCCCGAAGAGCCCCGCGAAGAAGGCCGAGGCGCCCCCGCCCCCGGCCGAAAAACCCGCCGAACCGCCGGCCGCGACCGCCACCCCGAGCTGGGGGGACCGGGCCGACGACAACGCCACGCAGCAGAAAGCCAAGTCGGCCGAACCGCCGATGATGGCGTGGGTCGGCAAGCGGCCGGCCAAGGAGCCCGCGGGCGAACCGGCGGGCCGCGCCCAGCGCCCGGCGACGGAGACGCGCGACAAGGACGCCGACGACTTGGCCCAGATGGCCGAAGAGCGCCAGGTCGGCGCCCAGAGCGAGGTGGCGAAGCAGGAATCCGCTTATATAAGCGCCGTTGGGGTCAAACCCGGCACGCCCGCCCCCGCGGCACAGGCCGAGATGGCTCCGGATGCCCGGCAGGCTGGGCCTGCCACCGTTCACGCCAAGCCGTCGCCCGAGCCGGCCACCGCGCCACGCAAGCCGGTCGAGGCGAAGACCGCCCCCGACAGGAACAACCTTCACGCGAGGGCCGAGAAGAGGAAGGACGGCGACGTGCGGCAGCGCGTCGGAGGAACCGGGATGGGCGCCCGGCAGAAGGCCGACGAGGGGGCCGGGATAGACACCCTCGGCTCGACCAACTTCGCGCTGGGCAACTGGCGGTGGCAGGTCGTGCCGCTGCCCGAGGGCCAGGTGCTGCTGATCGTCCGTATCCTTCCGGTTGCCGCCGAGACCGACGCGGCGTCCAAGGAATCCGAGGCCACCCAGTCTGGCCCGAAGGCCGCCGAGACGACCGAGACGGCGCCCTGAGACACTCCGCAGGAAGACCCTAGCGCAGAGACCGGCGGGTGCCACTGGCGGCTTGTCCGCCAGTGTTCTGGAGGCACTGGGAAAGTCGCCGCGCGGCAAGGTGCGTGGCAGGATCAGGCCGGCGTACGATCAACATCGTGGCGGCACTACTACTACAACGCCACTTGGCCACAGAGCAGCCGCTTGGGAATTCAACCGTGGATCGCCATCAGGCTGTAGCGCGGGGGTTTATCCCCCGCGGGATCCTGCGCGGGGGATAAACCCCCGCGCTACGGCGCGTAAGTTTGGTTAACGCAAGAGGTTGCGTTCGTTGCGGCGCAACAAGTGGCGTTGTAGTACTACTTGATGCCGAAGAACTGGAGGGCCTCGATCTTGGCCTTGAGGAGTTTGATTTTCTCGTCGATGGCCTCGGGCCAGAATTTCTCGTCGAACTTCGTCTTGACCTCTTCGAGTTTCTTGAGGGCCTCGTCGAGTTTGCCGTTCTTCTCGAGGTCGGCGGCCTGAACCATCAGGTCGGCGACGGCCTTGGCGGCCTGGTCGGTCGGCGGCTCGGGAAGCTTGGGCGGCGGCGGTGGCGGCGCGGCGGCGACCTCGGCATCGAGTTCCTTGAGCGTCTTGGCCAGGTCGAGGTGTTTGGCAACGAGTTCCGCGGGGAAGGTGCTGCCGATCGTCTTGTAGGCGGCCAGGGCCTCCCGGGGTTTTTTGGCGGTCCGCAACTTGGCGGCCTCGGCCAGTTGGATGGGCAGGAGCCTCTCGAACTCCTTCTGCTTGGCGTATTCGGCCTGGTCGGCGGCGACCGTCTTGACCATCTCCTCCACGCCGACACCCACCGACGCCAGCAACGAGCGGTTCTCCTTGCTGATGTTCTTGAGGACCGCCAGGGCGTCCTCGAACTGGCCGTCGTCGGCCAGTTTCTGGGCCAGCGTGATGCGTTTGCCGAGTTCCTCGATGCGTGCCCGCCGTTCGGCCTCGGGCTTGGCCCGCAGGTCCTGGACGCGTTTCTCCCACGACGTGTCGCCGGTCTTGGCAATGATCTCCTGGTAGACGCGGATGGCCCCGGCGTAGTCCTTGGCCTGCTCGGCCTTGTCGGCGGCGGCCAGTTGGGTCTGGATCCACTTCTGGTCGCTCGTCGGCGTCGGGATGGGCGGGACGGGCGGCGGCGGCGCGGGCGGCTGCCGCCCCAGCACGGCCATGATGCCGTCGTGCAGCAGCGGGATCGGCAGGAAGTAACCCAGCAGCAGCACGGGCACCAGCGTGACCCACGTCAGGACGACGACAAGCCAGAGTTTGGGCCGGGCGCGGCGTGCGGCGGCCACGCCGACGCGCGACTTGCGTTCGGCGGGGGCGCTGGAGTCGGCCAGGGCCGCCGCGGTAGCCGTGGGCGTCGGCTCGGGCCGGAGTCTCAGGGCGGGTCGCGGCGTCGGCGTGGGGGCCGCCGTGGCCGCGGAGGCCGCCGCGGTCGACGCGGGCGTCCCGGCCAGTTCGCGTTCGGTGTCGGCCGCGGCCTTGTGGAACGGCTCCTTGATCTGGTCGGCCGGCACGCCGGGCTGGGGCTCGGGCAACAGGGAGTTCATGTTGAGGTGGCAGGTGGCGCAGAACGTCTCCTCGGGCTTGGCCTGGGCGAAGCAGTGGGGGCACATGCCGAGGTACTTTGCGAGGCGCGGGGCCTCGGCGGCATACATCCAGTCATGATGGCTGGTCGGGCCGCGAACCACCGAATCGGCCCTGATGCGGCCCTTTTCGATCATCTTGATGAGGGTCTCGAAGGTGATCCCCCGGCCGCTGGGGTTCCGCGGGTCGAGGTAGTACCAGTCGCCGACGACCTCGCGGGAGGCCTTGCGGACCGCGATCGAGAACGACGTACGACAATGCGGGCACCGCTCCTCGGACCGCTCGACCGCCTGGCCGCAATACACACAGGGGGCATGGGCAGTCCGCCAGGCGGGCTGGTCGCTGGATGGTCCGTTCGTCTCGGCCATGTAAGCCCTTGTTGTGCAAGTCCCTACCAGGCCGCAAGACCCGCCCGGCCTGTCTCATGGCGTAAAGCGATTATAAGGCGGGATCCTACGGGTGTCAACCACCGGCCTCGCACCCAACATACTGGATACCTCATCGGCCAGAGAAGTGACGCAAATTGCGGTTTTTTGTGCCGCCCCGTTTTGCTTTTGGCCCGAATAGCGGTATACTATCCCTACGGATAAGGGGGTTGGCTCGGGCAAAGGGTCTTTCGTCCCGCCTGCCTTTGAGTGCCAACCACACGCGCGGTCGGTCGAGCCGGAGGTGGCAGACGGTCCACCTACCGTCGGAAGGGCGACGCCGGAAGGCATCGCGCGTTCAGAGGGGTGTCGCACCTGTTGTCTGAGGAGGAGGGGTTATCATGAGGTCATCTTGCGGGGTCGGATTCTGCGCGCTCGCGGCCGTACTGTTCCTGGCCGCAGCCGCGCCGGCGGCAACCATTTCGGAGGTCCTGGCGGGTCCGTTCGACCCCACGGCAGAGGACTATGAACTGTACTTCGGGCACGCCCCGTCGGGGTACCTCCTGACGTGGGACAACTCGGCCGGCAACCTGGCGGGGCCCAACCACAGCCCGCTCCGCGCGCCGTACCAGGGCCCGGCGGGCGGCAACCCCGCCTGGCTGAAGTTCGACCAGATCGCCAACAGCGGCGGACAGGGGACCAGCAACACCACGCTCACCACGTTCACGCTCGGCGACAACCTGGGCCGGGCCTGGGAGATGGATTTTTCGGTCCTCATCTGCGACAAACAGTTCGCCGGCTCCGAGATGAAGGTCATCCTTGTCGGCGAAGACGCCACCGACCAGAACAACTACAGGGACGCCGTCCTCAGTGACGCCGACGTCGTGACCGGCGTGATGCTGACCTGGCATATCCAGGCCGACGCCGGCGAGGAAGTGACCGTCTACGTCCAGTCCATCGGCGACGAGAGTTACCCCTGCGGCTTCTTCATGGACAACGAGACGTTCGGCGCGGCCCATGCACCCGAGCCCGCCACGGTGGTCGTGCTGGCGCTCGGCCTGGCCGGCATGGCGATGCGCCGCCGACGCTAATCCTACAACGCAACTTGTCGCGCGGCGGCCTTCCCAGGCCGCCGCGATCGGGCCTAACGCATGTTCCTGGCGGCCTAGGAAGGCCGCCAGGCGGGATGAAGTAGCGAAGTTGCGTTGGGCGGCCCGCCCAGGGCCGCCCTTTCCTTGCGCGCCTCGACGGACACGCCCCGGCCACACCTTTTCTTGCGGGCCGCACGTCGCCCCGCTATCATACCCCCGGTCCCGAGTGGGGAGAAACCATGGGCAGCGAACGACGCGGCATCGCCGGCGCGGGTAACTGGATCATCGATCACCTCTACATCTGCGACCGATGGCCGCAGGAAGAGACCCTCTCGAACATCCTGGCCGAGGAGCGCGGCACGGGCGGGGCGCCGTACAACTGCCTGCTCGACATCGCCAAGTTCGGCCCGGCGCCCGGCGCCGAGGCCATTCCGCTCGAGGGCATCGGCCTGACGGGCGACGACGCCGACGGCCAGTTCATCCGCCAGGATGGTGCCGACCACGGCATCGATACGACGGCGCTGGGCGTCTCGGCCCAGGCCCCCACCTCGTATACCAACGTCATGGTCGTCCAGGCGACCGGCTGCCGCACGTTCTTCCACAACCGCGGCGCCAACGCCCAGTTCGGCCCCGAGCACGTGCCGGTCGACAAGATACGGGCCCGCCTCATCCACGTGGGGTACCTGCTGCTGCTCGACCGCATGGACGAGCCCGACCCCGAGTTCGGCACCGTGGCCGCGCGGCTGCTCAAGCGCCTTCAGGACGCCGGCATCCAGACCTCCATCGACGTCGTCAGCGAAGACAGCGACCGGTTCCCGAAGATCGTCCGCCCCGCCCTGAAGCACGCCGACTACGCCATCCTGAACGAACTGGAGGCCGGCCGCACCACGGGCCACGACTTGAAGCCCGGCGGCCAGGTGGACCCGAAGGCCGTCCGCGCCTCGGCCGCGGCCCTGCTGGAACTCGGCGTCAAGCGGCTCGTGTGCATCCACATGCCCGAGGGCGGATACGTCCGGACCGCCGACGGCGAGGAGGTCTGGCAGCCGTCGCTCCGGTTGCCCGACGGGTACATCAAGGGCGCCGCCGGCGCCGGCGACGCCTTCTGCGCCGGCATGCTGTACGGCATCCACGAGGGTTGGCCCGTCGAGAAGAGCCTGCGGCTGGGGGCCTGCGCCGCGGGCATGAGCCTGTCGCACCCCGGATGCACCGCCGCCTGCACGAACCTGGCCAACACGATGGCCTTGGCCGAGAAATACCCCTACCGGGCATCGGCGTTCTGACGCCGCCGGCACGGGGCCGCAAGCCACAGGCCGCGTCGCGTCGCGGCCTGCATTTGCCTACGTGTGCCCCGGAGGGGCATCTGGCCTGTAGCCACGGGCGCCAGCCCGTGGTAAGATGGCCCCGACATCATATCAAGCCCCGTCAGGGGCGACTGAGGAGGCGGGCATGGGGCACACCTATTCGAACCTCCTGCACCATGTCACGTTCAGCACCAAGGATCGTTCGCGGACGATTCAGGAGGCCTGGGCTCGCCGCCTCCATCAATACATGGCCGGCGTCGCCCGAAAGGAGTTCGGCAAGGCGCTCGCCATCGGAGGCACCGACGATCACGTCCATGGTCTGCTGGTTCTGCCCACGACCGTGTGCATCGCGGAGGCCATGCGTAAGTGGAAGAGCCTTTCGTCCAAGTGGATCAACGAGACGCTATCGCTACCGCACCGTTTCGCTTGGCAGAACGGATACGGCGCTTTCACCGTAAGCCATTCGAACGCCTCGACCGTGGCAGCGTACGTCGAGAGCCAGGCGGAGCATCACAAGCGGATGACGTTTCAGGAGGAGTTCATCGCCCTGCTGGAACGTCACGGCATTGAATACGATCCGCGGTACGTGTGGGACTGAGTGCGCGCCGCTCAGCCGCCCCGACGGGGCTTTGAAAAGAAAAAATGGGGATCGCGTGGGCCACGGGTCCACGGGCTCGCGCCCGTGGCTACAGCCCAGCCGCCCCTGCGGGGCGGAGATGAAGCCGCACACACACCTTTCACAGGCCGCGACGCGGCCTACATTTGCTGCCAACCAGCCGGGAGCGCAAGCGAGCAGTCAAGCCTGCGGCAAAATGACGACCTTCAGGTGCTCGCCGCCAGGCGTGGACATCAACTCAAAGCCCTTCGGCGTCTCCGCGAGCGGCAGGCGGTGGGTGATCATCTCGGCCACGGGCACCCGCCGCGCGGCAATCAGTTCCAGGGCCACCGAGGCGTCGTAGGGCGAGTTGCCGTAGGAGGGTTTCAGCGTCACGTCGTTCCGCCAGAAGTCGTTCAGGGGCACGCTCAGGTTCACGCCGGGGTCGGTCGTCGCGAAGGCGAGGACCGTTCCGCCGCGGTCGACGCACCGGAGGGCCTGCTCGAAGGCCGCCAGGGCACCCGCGCAGACGACCACCAGGTCGGCCGGCCGGCCAAGCGCCTCGCGGACGAACCCGGGCACGTCGCCC
>DATKZB010000389.1:0-2499 GCA_035528235.1 Phycisphaerae bacterium | reverse complement strand
TTGACCTTCCAAAAGGCCCATTTTCGGCCTTGCGGGAAGAGGGCGTTTTCTTAAAGCATATGGCAGCGCGGGGCAAGCCCCGCGGCTAACCGTGGCGACGTGGGCCGGGTGGCATGGTCATCCCGCAGGCGCCGCGGCGCTTTTCCTTTGTTCAAACGCCAGGCGCCGATACAATGTCGTGCCCGTAACGCACCAACCCGCATCGAAAGGAGCCGTCCCGTGGCCAAGGCCTGCAAACCCGTCGTCGCGCTGCAACTCTACACCGTCCGAAACGAGGTCGAGGCCGATTACCCCGGCACCCTCAAGAAGGTGGCCCGCATGGGTTACCCCGCCGTCCAGGCCGGCCCCACGGCCAAGTACGACGCCAAGGCCGTCCGCAAAATGATGGACGACCTGGGCCTGGAGTCGGCCGGCGTCCACGTAGGTCTCGACCAACTCCAGAACGAGTTCAACGCCACCGTCGACATGATTAAGGACCTGCGCGACGAGTGGGCCATCGTGGCCTGGCTGCCCGAGGACCGCCGCCGCACCGGCGCCCAGTGGCGTACCTGAAACGGTACGCCGGCCACATCCAGGTCGTGCACTTCAAGGACATGGGCCGCGGCCCCGACCGGCCGATGGTGCCCGTGGGCGAGGGTATTCTTGACTGGCCGGCCATCATCGCCGCCTGCAAGAAGGGCGGTACCCGGTGGATCTGCATCGAGCAGGACACCTGCGACCCCCTGACCCCCATGCGGGCCGCCAAGGTCTCGCTCGACAACTGCCGCAAGTGGGGTCTTGTGTAACGGCCGCGCCACTTGTCGCGCGGCGGCCTTCCCAGGCCGCCGGGATCAGGCCCGGAGCGTATTCCTGGCGGCCTAGGAAGGCCGCCAGGCGGCTTGAAATAGCGAAGTCGCGTTGTATGGAGTAGCGGCCGTGCGGGTGTCTGAGTGCCCGGCGAGCGCGGGTGGTTCCGCCAGTGGCGCCGGCGCGAGGAGGTGTGACCATGGTATTGGGCAGGCAGGTGTCCCGTCGCGGATTTCTGAAGATGGTCGCTGCGGCCGCGGCCGCACCGTACGTCATCCCCGCCTGGGCGCGCGGCGCCGAAGGCCGGCCGGCCCCCAGCAACCGCGTTGCCATGGCGTGCATCGGCCTGGGCGGCCGGGGCACCGTCAACCTGCAGACGTTCCTGGGGTTCGACGAGGTTCAGGTCGTCGCCCTGTGCGACGTCGACGCCGGCAGCACCCGCTACGAGGATGCCTGGTACCGGGGCATCGCCCCCGCCAAGGAGACCGTCGAGAAACGCTACGCTGCCGAGAAGGCCTCCGGCACCTACAAAGGCCTCTTCGCTACGCAGGATTTCCGCCAGGTCCTGGCCCGCGACGACGTCGACGCCGTCGTCGTCGCGACGCCCGATCACTGGCACGCCGGAATCGTCGTCGCCGCCGCCAAGGCCGGCAAGGACGTCTACTGCGAGAAGCCGCTGTCGCTGACCGTCGGCGACGGTCGGGCCATGGTCGAGGCGGTGCACCGGTACGGCCGGGTGTTTCAGTGCGGCAGCCAGCGTCGCTCGAGCGCCCAGTGCCGCCACGCGTGCGAACTGGTCCGCAACGGACGCATCGGCCGGCTCCAGAGCGTCCGGGTGGGCCTGATGGGCGGCCACTGGATCCGCTCGAACGCCAAGAAGACGTTCGACCCCGAGCCGGTGCCCGACGGTTTCGACTACGACCTGTGGCTGGGCCCGGCCCCGTGGGCGCCGTACACGTACAACCGCTGCCACTGGAACTTCCGCTGGAACCTCGACTACTCGGGCGGGCAGGTGACCGACTGGGGCGCCCATTACATCGACATGGCTCATTGGGGCATGGGGGCCGAGGCCACCGGCCCCGTCGAAGTCGAGGGCACCGCCACCTGGCCGCCGCGCAGCGACCTGTGGAACACCGCCACGGCGTTCGACTTCACGTGCACCTACGCCGACGGCGTGAAGATGCGCGTGACGTCGAGCGGCGGGGGCGTCCGGTTTCAGGGCACCCAGGGGTGGGTCGACCTGGAGGGCGGCACGCAACCGGCGGCCCTGCGGCAGTCGGCCATCGCCCCCGACGAAATCCACCTGTACAAGAGCACGTCGCAGCACGCCAACTTTCTGGAGTGCATCCGGACCCGCGGTCGCACGGCCGCCCCCGTCGAGGTGGCCCATCGGTCCATCACGCCGTCGCACCTCGGGAACATCGCCATGCTGCTGGGGCGCAAGATCCGCTGGGACCCCGGGGCCGAGCAGATTCTCGACGACCCCGAGGCCGCGCGCCTCCTGGCCCGTCCTTACCGCGCCCCGTGGCGGCTGTAGGGCTCTGGGGCGTGTGGGCTCTCTCGTGGCAGACCGCCAAGGCTGTCATTCTGCTATGAGGCCCTACGTCAAGGGGTCGGGTCGAGGGAGTAGACGGGTGCGGGTTTCCGTCTGCTATACATGCCCGAAGGCACAGGGTAGGTGTTCGAGGAAGGCCGGCCGTCGCCACCACCTGA
>DATKZB010000388.1:0-6106 GCA_035528235.1 Phycisphaerae bacterium | reverse complement strand
CGACTGGACGTGGGACGACTTCTACGAGATGTGCCGCAAGTTGACCGACCCGGCGCGCGGCATCTACGGCATCCGATACTGGCGCGGCAAGCACGAGTCGTGGTGCTGGGTGTCGCTGCTGTGGTCGGCCGGCGCGGAGGTCATGACGTACGACGAGCAGACGAGCAAGTGGACGTGCGTCTTCGACACGCGCGAGGCCGCCAAGGCCCTGGACTTCTACACGCGCCTCTGCGCCGAACCGTGGATCGACGCCACCGGCCGCCGCCGTTACGGGTACGCCTTCAAGGAGGTGGCCGAGGCCGAGGTGAAGTGGCAGCGCGGCGAGATCGCCATGATGGAGCAGTACATCGACGAGAAACTGTTCGCCACGCTCAACCCCGACGTCACCGGCATGGTGCCCGTGCCGCTCGGGCCCACGGGCCTGCGCGGCGGCGAACTCAACAGCCGCATGATGGGCCTGTTCTCGGGCATTCAGGATCCCGTGGTCCGCGACGCGGCCTGGGAGTACGTCCGCTTCTACGATTGCGAAGACGCCGTCCGCATCAAGACGCGCATCATGGTCGAGGGCGGTTTCGGGCGGTTCGTCAATCCGAAGTATCTGACGATGTTCGGCTACAATGAACTCGTGCGCCTGGCGCCGAAGGGATGGAGCGAGATCTTCGAGATCGCCGTCCAGACCGGCAAGCCCGAGCCGTACGGCGAAGACTCGAACTTCGCCTACGACATTCTGACCGGCCCGCTGCTGAAGGCCGACGAAATGATGCGCAACGGCCAACTGCCCCAGGACACCGAGGAGCGGCTCGACGTGCTCCAGGGCCTGCTGCACGAAGCCGTTCTGATGGCGAACGACGAAATCCTGGGCACCGTGCCGCCGGCCGAGCGTTTCGGCCGCCGCGCGACGGCCGTGGTCGCCCTGCTGGCGATCGCCGTCGTGTTCACCTGGCTGTTCCGGTACGTCGTGCGGGCGTTCACGCCGGCACGGGCGCCGGGCGAGGCGAAGCGCGGCTGGCAGTTCCGCAAGTACAAGATCGCGTACCTGCTGCTGGTGCCGGCGGCGCTGACGATTCTGGTCTGGCAATACCTGCCACTGGTGCGCGGCTCGGTCATGGCCTTCATGGATTACAAGATCATCGGTGGGTCGACGGTGGTCTGGCTCGACAACTTCGGCGACGTTCTCTGGAGCGCCGACTGGTGGATCTCGGTCTGGAACTCGCTCCGGTACAGCCTGCTGGTCATCGGTCTGACGTTCCTGCCGCCGGTCGTCCTGGCCATTCTGCTTCAGGAGGTGCCGTACGGCAAACTCCTGTTCCGCACCATCTATTACCTGCCGGCGGTCATCACCGGCCTGGTGGTCGTTCTGCTGTGGAAGACCTTCTACGAGCCCAACGAGGGCGGCATGCTGAACAGCGTCGTGCTGCACACGCCTGCCATCGTGTTTATCGCGGTGGGACTGGTGCTGCTGATTATCGCGGGGCTGTTTGCCCGGCGGCTGGCGTACCACGGGTCGCGGCTGGCGGCGGGCCTGTTTCTGCTGGCGGGGGGCGTGGTGTTCTACACGATGCTGCGGCTGGCCTAGCCGGTGTTGACGATGCAGGGCGCCGTGTGGTACATGCGGCCGTTCCTGACGCTGGCCGAGCCGTTCCAGTGGCTTATCAGTTCCGACACGGCCCTCTTGTGCTGCGTCCTGCCGATGGTCTGGGCCGGCATGGGCCCCGGGTGCCTCATCTACCTGGCGGCGCTCAAGGGCATCGCCGACGACTTCTACGAGGCGGCCGACATCGACGGCGCCACGTTCATCGACAAGGTGCTGTTCGTCATTTTCCCGATCCTCAAACCCCTGCTCATCATCAACTTCGTGGGGGTTTTCATCGGCTCGTGGCAGTCGACGGCCAACATCCTGGCGATGACGGGCGGCGGATACGGCACCGAGGTGGCCGGCCTCCACATCTTCTACCGGGCGTTCATTTACCTGAAGTTCGGGCCCGCCACGGCCATGGCGTGGGTCCTGGGGTTCTTGCTCATCGGCTTTACAGCGCACCAGTTGTCGATCCTGTCGCGCCTGGAGTTTCGGACGACCGGCGACGACGCAACGAAATAGTGTTACTTTGTCAACTCGGCCCTTGCCGCCTCGGTGACCGCGCGGTGGCCTTCCTAGGCCACCGCGAGTGGGCACAGGACAAACCATCGCGGCGGCCTAGGAAGGCCGCCGCGCACGGCAGCGGAAGTTGACAAAGTAGCGATAGGCCCTCGCGAATATGCCCATTATTTCACGAATAGGCCGCAAGTCGCTGAAGGTCAGGCTCCTCGTCGGCACCATCTACGTGCTGCTCATCGTCGGGGCCCTCACAATGATCTACCCGTTCATGATCATGTTGGCCGGCAGCACGAAGAGCCCGGTCGACATCAAGGACTTCGTTCCGATCCCGCGGTTCTGGTACAACGACGTGGCCCTGTACCGCAAGCACATGGAGGGCCTGTTCAACGAGTCGCTCGACACGATGCGCATCGCCTACGACGACGACACCCCGTCGTTCGAAACACTCGCTCCCCCCAAGACCCCCAACCAGCGCCTGGTGGCCGAGTGGAACGCCTTTCTCGACGGGGCCGACCTGCCCCGGTACGCCTGTGGCATCGGCTACATCCACGCCCCCGTGTCGAAGACCGTCCCGAGCGCCGAGCGCGACCTCAAGGCCCGGATCATGGACCGGTTTGACACGGACGTCGAGGCGGCCAACGCGGGGCTGGGCCTCGAACTGGCCAACTGGCACGGGTTCTTCGTCCTGCCCGAGGACTACCTCAGCCGGCGTTACCGCCAGCCCAAGTCCGGATTCTCCGACATGCTGGGTCGTTTCAAGGGCGCCCAGCCAAGGTCGAACCTCTACTACTTCTCGGCCGAGGGCTTTTACATGACCCTCTTCCTCAAGACCCAGTACACCAAGAACATCCAGGAGTACAACCTGGCGCACGGCACCCGCTACGCCTCGTATGCCCAGGTCCACCTGACGCGCCGCCTGCCCCCGGGCACCGACAAGGAGAAACGCGACTGGCAGGACTTTGTCCGCAACACCCTCAACCTGCTCTGGATACGGGCCGACGACGGGGCCCAGCCTCTCTACCACGCCTTCCTGAAGGCCAAGTACGGCACCGTGGCGGTCCTGAACCGCAACTACGAGACCACCTACGGGGCGTTCGACGAGGTCCCCCTCGTCCAGAAGTCGCTCGAGGAGGGCCTGGCCCTGACCGACTGGGAGACCTACCTCACCGGTTGGAAAGACCCCGACACCGGGCAACTGCACATCCTGCCTGCCGAGATGCTGCGCATCCACAGCGTCGATTTCCGCTTCCGCGACTACCTTCAGGCCAAGTACGGCACGATCGCGGCCGTCAACGCCGCCCTCGGGACCACGGCCAGCGACTTTCTCGACATCCTGCCGCCCCAGCGCGATGCCCATTACCTCGACTTCCTGCCCATGCAGAGCAGCCTCCGGTGGGAATTCACCACGCGCAACTACCGGGCCGTCCTGGCCTACCTCCTGTTCCACGGCCGCGGCATCCTGAACACGGTCATCTACTGCGGCGGGGCGGTCCTGTTCGCCCTGCTCGTCAATCCCCTGGCGGCCTACGCCATGAGCCGGTACCGCATTCCCACCTCGTACAACATCCTGCTCTTGCTGATGCTGACCATGGCCTTCCCGCCCATGGTCACACAGATTCCGGTCTTTCTGATGCTGCGCGAACTCGGGCTGCTGAACACCTTTGCGGCCCTCCTCTTGCCCGGCCTCGCCAATGGGTACGCCATCTTCCTGCTGAAGGGCTTCTTCGACTCCCTGCCGCGCGAACTCTACGAGAGCGCCGCCCTCGACGGCGCCAGCGAGTGGACCATGTTCTGGCAGATCACGATGAGCCTCTCGAAACCCATCCTGGCGGTCATTGCGCTCCAGGCGTTTACGCTGGCGTACGCCAACTTCATGTTCGCCCTGCTCATCTGCCAGGACGAGCGGATGTGGACCCTCATGGTCTGGCTGTACCAGTTGCAGCAGCAGCAGAAGGGCCCGGGCATCATCTACGCCTCGCTCATCATCGCGGCGCTGCCGACGTTCATCGTGTTCGCCTTCGCCCAGAAGATCATCATGCGTGGCATCGTGGTGCCAGTGGAAAAGTAGGAGGGGCCGCCTCGAAACCCGTTTCGGAGGAACCGCCATGTCCGACGTATTCACTCGCCGCCGCTTTCTGAAGACGACCGCCGCGGCCGGCGCGACGGCCGTCGCGCTGTCCGCCGCCAGTTACGCCCGCGTCGCCGGGGCGAACGACCGGCTCTCCATCGGCATTATCGGTTGCGGGGGGCGCGGCTTCGGCGCCCACATGCCCGGCGTCCACCAGTACGCCAAGGACCAGAACCTGGAGATCACGGCCGTTTCCGACCCCTGGCGCCTCGCCCGAGAGCGGGCCGCCGCCAAGTGCAAGGAATGGTACGGCCGCGAGGCACGCGCCCTCGCCTCCTACCGCGACATCCTGGCCCTGCCCGACGTCGACGCCGTCATGATCGCCTCGCCCGACCACCTGCACACGACGCACCTGGAGGCCGCCGCCAAGGCCAAGAAGGACGTCTACTGCGAGAAGCCCCTGGCGATGCGGCTGGACCGGCTCAATGTCGCGTGCGACGCCGTCCGGGCGAACCAGGTCGTGTTCCAGGCCGGCACGCAACTGCGGAGTTTCGCCACGTTCACCGGCTGCCGCGAACTCTACAAGACCGGCGTCCTGGGCACCGTCGGCCGCATCGAACAGTGCCGCAACGGCGCCCAGCCGTACTGGTACGGGTACGTCAAGGACGTTAAGGAGAAGGACCTCGACTGGAAGGAGTTCCTGGGCGACCGCCCAATGCGGCCCTTCGACCCCGTCCTGTACAGCGGCTGGTACGGGTACCGCGAGTTCTCCGACGGGTCGGTGCCGGGTTTCGGCAGCCACTTCATCGACCTGGTACATTACATCACGGGCGCCAAGTACCCCACGAGCGCCGTTTGCCTCGGCGGCACGTTCACGTGGAAGGATAAGCACCAGTTCACCTGTCCCGACCACGTCCAGGCCCTGTGGGTTTACCCGGAGGGGTTCCTGGTGAGTTACTCGACGAACTTCGGCAACTCGGGCGGCAACTCCTTCAAGATCTTCGGCGACGTGGGCACCCTCGACATGGTCAACTGGCACGAGCCCGTCCTGACGGCCGAGGGCGGAAGCAAGAACAAGGGCGCCATCCGCGGACGCACGGTCGTCGACTCCGTCGAGCGGCCGGAGCACTTCCTCGACTGGCTCCAGTGCATCCGCACCCGCAAGCCCTGCAATGCCGACGTCGACGCCGGGTACCAGCACGCCGTGGCCTGCATCCTGGCGATGAAGGCGTTCGACGCCGGCCGCCGCCAGGTCTACGACGCCCAAAAGCGCGAAATCCGCGACGGGTGACGCGCCGCCCCCGGGAGGACAGCCGCATGGACACACGCAACCGCCTCTCTCGCCGGCAGTTCCTCGGCCGGAGCCTGGCGCTGGGCGCCGCCGGCGCCGCGGCTTCGCACCTGGCGGCTCGGCGCGCCCAGGCCGCCACGGAGGCCACCATGAATAACCCCTGGCAGATCGGCATCTACACCCGCCCCTGGGACGCCCACGACTGGCGCGTCGCCCTCGACGCCATCGCCGAGGCCGGGTACACCTCGGCCGGCCTCATGACGACCAACTCGAAGACGCACCTCGTCATCTCGGCCCAGACCACGCCCGACGAGGCGCACACCGTGGGCGAAGAGTGCCGCAAGCGCGGCCTGAAGGTGCCGAGCGTCTACGGCGGAGACATCCCCGTGGCCGAGTCGCTCGAGGCCGGCATCGCGGGCCTGAAGCGGCTCGTCGACAACTGCGCCGCCTGCGGCGCCGCCAACCTCCTGATGGGCGGCACGGGCGACCCCAAATGCCACGACGCTTACTACAACTGGCCTTTCGCAGGTTTTGAGGATACCGCGGGCGGATGGGGGAAGCAAGGAAGATGAAAGCGAGCCGGCCCGACGTGCCGATGAGATCGTTGCGAAGCGACTCGCACCGGAGGCCGGGCCGTGGCTCGCTATACGAT
>DATKZB010000387.1:0-10689 GCA_035528235.1 Phycisphaerae bacterium | reverse complement strand
TCGGGCCTGACGCATGTTCCTGGCGGCCTGGGAAGGCCGCCGCGGGATGAAGTGGCGATGTGGCGCTGTAGCAGTGGACTCTTCATGGTCAGTCCATGTCCTTCTCGGGGAGCCCCTGCTCGCGCCGCCTCTTGCGCTCCTCGGGCGGCCGCGTCTTCCACCGGCGATGGACCCACAGGTACTGCTCCGGCGCGAGGCGCACCAGCCGCTCGATGGCCGCGGTGTACGCCTGGGTGATGGCGATGGCCCCGTCCACCCCCTCGGGGTAGTCGGCCGGGTCGATGACGCCCGTCGTGACCAGCCGGTACCGGAAATGGTCGCCCACGCGGTACGCGCCGCCGACGATGATGGGCAGGCCGCGCTCCATGGCCAGGTACGCGATGCTCTTGTAGGCGGATGCCTTGCGGCCGAAGAAATCGACGAAGAACCCGCTGCGGCCGGCGTCCTGGTCGGCGATGAAGGCCAGCGGCCGGCCGCGGTCGAGTTCGGTCATGGCGTCTTGCGTGACGCCCCATTTCAGGAGGATCCGCTGGCCGGTCTGCTCGCGCAGCCGCAGGATGTAATCGTTCAGCAGCGGGTTGTCCAGCGGCCGGGCCACCGACGTCGGCGGCAGGCCCATGGCCGCCATGGCGTAGCCCACCATCTCCCAGTTGCCGAAGTGCCCCGAGATGAGGATGCACGACTTGTCGCCAGCCACGTTCGCCAGTTGCCCGATGCATCCGGATAGGTCGGCGTGCTTCAGGAAACTGTTGAACCTCATGAGGCGCGGCAGGCACAGGACCTCGGCCCCGACCATGATGAGGTGCCGGCACGAGCGTCGGGCGGCGCGCCGCAGGGCCCCCTCGCTCGCGCCTGGGAAACTGGCCCGGAGGTTCCGGATGGCGCGCTGCCGGTGCCGCCGGTCGAGCCAGAATAGGAGGTCCCCCGCCAGGCGAGCCGTCGCCAGGTTCGTCTCGATGGGGAAGCACTGAAGGGCCGTCTCGACCATCCGGAGCGCGGCATACTGGATCCGCCAGACAGCGCGTTGGCGCCACGTGCCCATGAGGTCCCCGCCCGGCGGGTCCGCCAACCGGACCCGCGGGCAGCGATTGTAGGCGGGCAGGGGGGCCGGGTCAAGCCGGGTAACCCCTCAGTTACGGTGATGGCGTTGTGCCCTATCCGAGCCGCGACCGTCAGGGAGCGGCAGGCCGGCCCCGCCGCCACAGATCCGCTCCCTGACGGTCGCGGCTCGGATACTCGGTCGCGGCTCGGATACGACGGTCGTGGCTCGGTTTTGCCCACCGAAACTGAGGGGTCAGCAAGCCGGGCGCAATCCCTTTGCCGCCGGCCCGGCCGCGGCCTACAATCGCCGCATGACCTCTGAGGCCAACGCCGCGCCGCCCGACGACGCCGTCGTGTCGCAGTTCGATTACGACCTGCCGCCCGACCGTATCGCGCAAGAACCCGTCCGGCCGCGCGACGCCTCGCGCCTGCTGGTCCTCGACCGGGCCACCGGGGCGCTCGCGCATCGGCACTTTGCGGACCTGCCCGACCTGCTGGGCGCGTCGGACCTGCTCGTGCTGAACGACACCCGGGTCATCCCGGCGGCGTTCACGGCCCGGCGGCAAACGGGGTCGCGCATCGAGGGGTGTTTTCTGCGCGTCCTCGAAGGCGGCCTGTGGGAGGTGCTGCTGGCCGGCCGCGGGCGGATTCGGGCGGGCGAGCAACTTGACGTGGTCGACGCCCACGACCGGCCGCACGCCCAGGTCGAACTCGTCGAGCGCGCCGAGGCCGGTGTCTGGCGCGTCCGGCCGACCGGTGATGCCGACCCCATGACGCTGCTTGCAGAGGTGGGCCGTCCGCCGCTGCCGCCGTACATCCGCCGCAAGCCCGCCGGCGACGAGCACGCGGCCGCCGACGTCGCCGACTATCAGACGGTGTACGCCCGGCGCGACGGTGCCGTGGCGGCGCCGACGGCGGGGCTGCACTTTACCCGGCGGATCTTCGACCGGCTCGACGCCCGGGGCATCGAGCGGGCCATGGTGACGCTGCACGTCGGCCTGGGCACGTTTCGGCCGGTCCGGGCCGAGCGGCCGGCCGAGCATCGGATGCACGAGGAGTTCCTGGAAGTGTCGGCCGAGGCGGCCGACCAAATCAACGGCGCCCGGGCCGCGGGCCGGCGCGTCGTGGCCGTCGGCACGACGACCGTCCGGGCGCTCGAGTCGGCCGCCCAGGGGGCGCTGCCGGGGCAGGTGTGTGCCGCGCGGCAGTGGACGCGGCTCTTCATCTATCCGCCGTACCGGTTCCGCGTGGTCGACGCGCTGGTGACCAACTTTCACCTGCCGCGCTCCACGCTGCTGATGATGGTGGCGGCGATGGCCGGCCGCGAGCGCCTCCTGGCCGCCTATGCCGAGGCGGTCCGGCAGGAATACCGATTCTACAGTTACGGCGACGCCATGCTCATCGTGTGAGAGGCATTAACGGAAAGACCTTAATCCTACAACGCAACTTCGCTACTTCATCCCGCCTGGCGGCCTTCCTAGGCCGCCAGGAACATGCGTCAGGCCCGATCGCGGCGGCCTAGGAAGGCCGCCGCGCGGGAACGAGGGGTGGCGCGGCGATCCATCAGGCGTCTTGGGGGCCGAGGTACAGGTCGTCGGCGAGGACGCGCGGGATGCGGCCGCGCCGGACGAGGGCCTGGAGGTCGGCGACGCTTCGGGCGGCGAGCGGGTTGATCTCGACCCAGAACCGGGGCTCGCCGTCGGGCCGGCGGGGCACGCGGACGCCCGCTTCCTCCAGCCACGCCGCCTGGAGCCGCATCATGTCGCGGCGGGCGGTGCCGGCGGTGTCCTCGGGCTCGGCGTTCTTGGCGGGGCTGAACTCGGCGGCCCGGTCGATCTCCAGGACCACCGGGTGGCGGGCCAGCGGCAGGGCGTCGAACACGAACATCTCGAACTTGACGCCGTTGGCCTTGTCGGGTTCGCGGGTCTTTCCGGCGGCGTCCACGTAGTCAATCTTCTTCGCGGCGCGGTGGACGGGCAGCGCGAAACGCCCGCCGGCCGTCAGCCGCTCGACAAACGCGCGGCTCAGGATGTGGATGGCGATGCTGCCGGCCGCGGACCTCAGCGTGCCGTCGCGCTTCCTGGCCTTGGCCAGTTTCTCCGGCAGGTCGCTGTACTCGATGACGTGCAGGCGGGGCCCGGACGTGCAGAACAGGCCCACCTTCTCCAGCGGGTCGCGTTTGCGGGCCATCTTGCTCGACATGTCGCTGCCGGCGGCGGCGTGGTACCCGATGAAGACGGGGTCGAGCGGCGGCACGAGCGGGTTATCGACCTGGAAGTAACTGATGTGCTCGATGCCGCGCGCCGCCATGTCGGCCAGCATGCCTTGCCGCGCCAGGGCCAGCAGCGACCCGCCGTGACCGTCGGGGCTCATGGCCACCTCGTCGGGCGCGGCCAGGATGAGTTTGCCCTCGAAGTCGACGGCCGGCACCATGCCCTGGCGGAAGAACCGGACATCTGCCGGGGGCAGACCGAAGAACCCGTGCCGGCGGAAGAATCGCCGGGTCTGGCCGTCGTTCGCCTGGCTCGTCATGACGTACCACGGGATGGCGGCGCCGTAGGCCCGGCGGGCGGCCAGGATGGCGTCGGCGAAGATCTGGAACAGCGGCCTCCCCGAGAGCGGCCCGATGGGGAACTCGCCCTTGGGCCCGTCGTAGCCGAGTCGCGTGCCCTGGCCCCCGGCCACGACCAGGGCCGCCACCTGGCCGGCGGCCAGGAGTTGCTCGCCCAGGTCGTGCATGCGGCGGCGCTGGCGTCGGTCGGCGGCGGTGGTCGGCAGGGGGATGAACGGGGCCGGCTTCAGGTTCGGCGGCAGCCGCACGGGCCGCGGATGCGTCACGTGCCGCGTGATGAGTTCGGCGAGTTGCTCGAAGTCGATACCGGCCACCTGGGCCAGCAGTTTCCGCCGGCCCTTCGGCGACAGGCGGCGCCAGAAGTGGAGTACGTGGCCCTGGTCGGCCTGGGCGAGGCGGCGGCGGATGGTTGGTTCGTCCACGTTCTTGTGCGGCACGGCGTCCCTTTCGCTGTCGGTGCGGGTGCGACACGGGGCGAATCGCGGCAGGCCGAAGCGTACCAGAGCGTCCCGCAGCCGACAAGTCTTTTGGGTGGCCGGGGGGGGTTGGCAAAAAAACGAAGGGCCGGTGGACGTTTTGTTTGACTGTTGATGAACTGCGGTCCATAATGGTAGTAGAAGGTGTCTGTCGCACGGCCGAGAATCAGGCTTTTTCGCGTCCTGGAACGGGGGGATGGAGAGGAGGTGCCCGGGCGTCCCAAACCGAAGCACGCATACCAGCAGTAGGTGAACGGCGTTATTCTTCATACCTTATCCTGAAGGCGGCGTCCACGTGGCGCCATAGATTCGGAGGATGAACTATGAAACGCAAGGGCTTTACGCTGGTCGAACTCCTGGTGGTCATCACGATCATCGGGATGCTGGTGGGCATTCTGTTGCCCGCCGTGTACCGGGCCCTGGAGTTGGCGAACCGGGCCTCGTGCTCCAGTAACTTGAAACAGATTGGGACGGCGTGCCAGACGTGGGCCACGTCGCATCGCCAGAAGTGGCCCGATGTGTACCGGCCGGACTCGGCCGCGTGGGACAAGGTGGGCGAGACCCGGTCGGACTACTATTCGTTCGACCAGGACATCACCGAAGGGACGGAGCCCACCGACAGCCAGGGTACCCCCATCGAGTCGAACCTGGGCAACTTCTGGCGGCTCATCGCGGCTGCAGGCCTGCCGGTCGACGTGTTCCTGTGTCCGTCGGCGGGCCACATCCCTGACGACACCGTTGTCCGGTTTGACGCGGTTCGCGACTTCCGCAACCAACTGTACTGTAGTTACTCGTACCAGAACGTCCTGGGGGCCTACACGCTGACCTCGACCTCGTCGTCCCAGACAACCGAACTGGCCGTGGCCTCCGACGTCAACCCCATGCGCCGCGACTACTGGAGTAGCTCGCCCAGCGGCGTCTCGGAAGGCGCGACCGACCGCAGGCTGGCCGAGAAGCTGAAGTTCCCGGAGTCCGATGAAACCGCGTCCTGGAACGAGGAGCTCACGGACGGCATCCCCGAGGGGAACGCCTGGCAACTCAACAGCCCCAACCATCGGTTCGATGGCCAGAACGTCCTCTACCTCGACGGCCACGTGTCGTGGTGCGACCATCCGTACAGCGGTCCCAACTACGACAACATCTGGCTCAAGAGGGAGACGAGCACCAGCACCACGCTTGACCCCAAGACACTGAGCACCGTCGAGGCCTTCGACAACACGACCTCGTACGATGGCCAGGAAGAGTTGCCGGCCGGTGCGGGCAACGACTCGTTCCTGGTTCCGTGACAGGCCTCATCTCGTTCGACAGACGCCACGGGCGGTCCCGGTTACCCGGGGCCGCCCGGTCTTTTTGGCTGCCGGCCGCCGTTATACGCTTTAAGAAA
Organism: Phycisphaerae bacterium; assembly: GCA_035528235.1. Classification (GTDB taxonomy): domain Bacteria; phylum Planctomycetota; class Phycisphaerae; order FEN-1346; family FEN-1346; genus DATKZB01. Next base: position 5,216 of record DATKZB010000387.1, on the reverse strand, counting down.
ACACCCTTCTACCAGGATGCCCAAAATGGCCCTTGCAGACGGTCGGAATGGCGTTTTCGACAGCGCCAGGGCCGATGTGACCCCGTCTTGGTAAGATAGGCAAGTGGAAACGCGCGGTTTTTGATCGTTTTTTTCGATTTTTGATCGGGATGCGCCGGAATCGGTCGTTTCGCGCGCCGTTTTGAACGTGAATGGACGGGCCTCAATATGCACTAAAGCATATCGAGGCGGGGCGAGGCGGGTTAGCCGCCCGCCTTGGCGGGCGCGGTTACGGGCACTGACGGGTTAGCCGCCCGCCTTGGCGGGCGCGGTTGTGGGAACTGACGGGTTAGCCGCCCGCCTTGGCGGGCGCGGTTGTGGGCACTGGCGGACAAGCCGCCAGTGGCACCCGCGCGCCGCGTGGGTGCGGAGCACCCACCCTACATACTTGGCGGGCGCGGTCACGGGCACTGACGGTTCAGGGAAATCCCTGGCTTCGTGCCGATCCGGTTTGAGAGAATGCCGAGAGCGAAAGGGAGCCAATGAAACACATCCTCATCACCCTCGCCGCCCTGCTGCTGCCGCCGGTGGCTACGCTTCAGGCTGCCGACGTGGAGGTCGCCGTGCCCGTCGCTTATTCCGCCCCAGCCGACGGGTTCCTCAGCCTCGCCCTCTTCAACGACCGCGGCCAACTCGTCCGCAGTCTCCTGTACGCCAAGCCCGTGAAGGCGGGCAGCGGTTCGGTCATGTGGGACGGTACGAGCGACCTCGGCATGCCCCAGGCGGCCGGCAGCTACTCGACCAAGGCGATCTTCTTCACGGAGGGGCCCAGGGCCGAGTATGTCATGACGGTCGGCAAGAACGGCAATCCGCCCTATCGCACGCCCGATGGCAAGGGCGACTGGGGCGGCAACCTCGGCGGGCCCGCCGCCATCTGCTCGAACTCCGAGAGCGTCATGATGGTCTGGGGTTGCGTGGAGGATAACCAGATCACCGGCATCCAGCAGATGGATGCCGAGGGCCGCATCCTCATGCGGTATTTCTCGTTCTACCCGTGGGACACGCGCCTCGCAGGGGCCATGGACGACCGCAACTTCTACCTCGGCATCCTGAACGCCGGAAAGAAACGGGTCGAGATCGCCGTCTATGAACTCGGCAAACCGCACGGCAAGATCCTCTGCATCCTCCCCACCAAGCCGCACGAGGAGGAGACCGAAACGCGCTGGCGCGGCCGCTTCACGGCGTCGATTGACGGCATGGCGCTGACCGCCGACACGCTCTTCGCCACCATCCGGGCCGACGATGCGCTCTTCATCATCGACCGCGCCACCGGCCGGATTCGCAAGCAAGTCACCCTCGCCTCTCCGCGCGACGTGAAGGTTGTCCGTGGCGGGCTCATCGTCCAGACGGGCAACCAAATCGTGCGGCTCACGCTGGAGGGCGGCGTCGAACGCACGCTCGTTGATGAAGGCACCCTGACGGACCCGCGAGCGATGGCGGTGGAAGCGCAGGGCGGCTTCTTCTCGAGCGGCGCCAGTGGGCAGGTGGCCCGCTTCAACGCGGATGGAAAGCTCGTTGCCAGGCTCGGCAAAGAAGGGGGCGCCGCCAAGACGGGCCGCTTCAACCCGTTAGCCATCGGCCGGGTCTTCGCCATGTGCCTCGGACCCCAGGGCGACTCGCTCTGGGTGCAGGACGTCGCCACAGGCTTCCCGCGCACCTCGCGCTGGTCGCTCGACGGGACGCTGCAGCGCGAGTGGTTCACCCCCAAGCTCGACCTCCACGCCCCAACCGTCAACCCCGCCCGCCCCAACGAACTGCTCACGACCAGAGACGCCTTTTCCGATGAGCCCGGCATTTATGCCTACGAGGTCGATTGGGCCGGCAAGACGTGGCGGCCCGGCTGGTTCTATGACAACACCTGGGCCGAGATGTTCGCCGGCCTCGACCTTTACCACGGTTACGAGCACGGCGGCAACCCACTGACCAAGCCGCGCGGCGGCAAGTCGCCCTGGCCCATCTTCCACTACAACGGCCGCACGTTCGTCACTCACGGCGACAAGAACTTCTTCATGAACCGTGACGGCAACGACGACGGCGTCATCTTCCAGTACTCGGCCGATCACAGGCCCAAGCCCGTTGCCCTCGTCGGCTACCACCACGTTGAGAAGCTGCCCGACGGCACGTATCAGGGCAGCTATGACCAGGGCCGGAACGAATGGATGACTTGGGCCGACCGCAACGGCGACGGACGCCTGTCTGCCGACGAAATCACCCACGTGAAGGATGTGCCCGTCCTCGAGGGCGTCATCCGTGTCGCGGCCGGCCAGCTGGATGCCGACCTTAACGTTCACCTGCAGATGCTCCTCCGCGACCGCAAGGCACCGCGTCATGCCTTCGTCCTCTCGCCGAAGGAAATCCTGCCAAACGGCGTGCCCGTGTATGACTGGTCCATGGTGCGGAAGACCATCGCCCTCCAGCCGCCCAGCTTCCTCGGCGGCGACGGCTCGAAGGGGGTCGGCCACGTGTCCATGCCGATCCCGCTGCAAGCCGATGACGGTCTCTACGCCGCCATATCGCCGGAGCCCGCCGAGAAACTCGACCTCCCTGGCATCGACGGCTCGGGCTGGTGGGCGGGTCGCAACTGGCGCAGCAAACTGGCCAAGTTCGACAAGAAGACCGGCGAACTTCTCTGGGCCGTCGGCCGCCGCGCGCCGGGCGTTGCGGAGCCCGGCCAGATGTACCACCCCAAGTCCGTGTCCGGCAAAGGCGGCGACGCGCTCTTTCTGCCCGACACGCTCGGGCCGGTCTGGGTCTGGCACGCCGATGGCCTCTATGTCGGCCACCTCTTCAAGGACCATCATGCCGGCGACCGCGACGTGCCGGTCGATCAGGAACTCTACGGCGAAATCCAATCGACCTTCGTCTTCGCCCACCCGCAGACCGGCAAGGTCTATCACATCGGCGCCGGCACCGAGACGCGTGTCCACGAGATCATTGTGCCGACCGTGCGGCGACTGGCCCGCACGACCGTTATCCTCAGTGCCCCGCTCGCCCAGGCCGTTCAGCCGTGGGATCCCGACGGCGTTGCCCCGACGGAGAAGCCGACCCATGCCGTCACGCCGGCCCCTGCCAACGTCGCCGGCGGGTTCCAGGTGAAGGTGGACGGCGAACTGGACGGCCGGGAAGGTTGGTTCGGGGCCAAGGGTGTCCGTTGCCCATCCATGCTCGTCATGCTGGACGGCCAACGCCTGGCCGAAGTCCGCGCGATGTATGACGCCGACAATCTTTACCTCGGCTACCTCGTCAGTCACCCCGCCGGCCTGGCGAACAGCGGGAGCGAGCTGCCCTACGCGCCGTTCGTCAGCGGGGCCTATGTAGACTTCTCCGTCGCGCCCGACTGGTCTCAGCCACAACGCCGCGACGTGCGCGAAGGAGACGTCCGCGTCATTCTTGCCCGTGTCCGAAACGGCGGGGCCGCTGAGGCCGACTTCGACCAAGGCTTCTGGCAGAAGAAGGCCGGCGGCTCGAACCCCCAGACCATCGCGTCACCGGCGGCCAGGGTTCACTTCGACCAGATCACGAGCGTCCCCGGTATTCAGGTCGCCTTCAAGGTGAAGGGGAAGGACGAACGCACCGGCCACATCCGATACACCGTCGAGGTCGCCGTCCCCCTGGCCGGCCTCGGCCTGCACGACGTCGCGGGGAAGACCGTGGGTTTCGACGTGTCCGTCGGCATCGCCAACGCCGCGGGCGACCAGCGCGACCGCGCCGCCCACTGGGCCGGTCTCAGCGAAGGCCGTGTCGTCGACCGTCCCGGCAGTGCCGAACTCCTGCCCCACACCTGGGGCACGCTCATCTTCGCCCCCGCCGCGAAGTGAGAGCCGTCCTTGCCGAACGCCGCCGCAAGAGGAACCGGAATCCAGGTCGGGCGCAGCCGGGTCAGCCGCGGGGTTGTTGGAAGAACCGCATGCGGCGCGACAGGTCCATCGCCTCGTACCGGCACATCTCGTGGCAGCAGAAACACGAGATGCACGCCGCATAGTCGATGACGGGCCCCGAGTCGGTCATCGTGACCGCCCCCACCGGGCACGCCTTGACGCACGAGCCGCAACGGACGCACTTGCGGCGGCGGACGGTCGGCCGCGTCACGACGACGTACGCGGCGATGCGGCTTATCCAGGCGCCAAAGCCCATGCTGACGCCGCACGTCTTGAACTTCGGGATAACGGCGAACGGTCCCTCGATCTCGATGTCCGCCAGCGCGGCCGGTCCAAGGCCCCTCTCCTCGGCGATGCGCAGCATGGGGACGCGGCGCGGTTCCAGGCCCATCATGGCGGCCATGACGGTGTCGAGCGCCACGGCGTTGGTCGAGGCCAGCAGGCGGCCGACCTCTCTCGGCCGTCCGCCCGACGGGCCCTGGCCCTCCATGGCGACCACGGCGTCCAGGATAATGAGGTCGGGCGGCCGCACCTGGAACACGTCGACGATGGCCCGGGCGAAGTTCTCGGCCCCGACGGCGTCGCGGTGCAGCCGCGTCTTCTCGCCGCCCACCAGGTGCCCGTACGTGTTCTTGATGCCGCCGGTAATGCCCGTGGCCACGTGGGTCTTCATCTTGGGCAGGCTCACGAGGACGTCGCAGTCGAGCACTTCGCGCGAGAAGGCCAGGTGGGTGGCGAAGTCCGACTCCAGGGCCGTCCGGACGGGCGAGGCGCCCAGGTTGACGTACCGGTCGCCGGCGGCCTCCAGGATTCCCGCGACGCGGGCGGCCGCCTCGTTCGACCCGTAGGCCCGCATGCCGGAGTTGTCGCCGACGAGGATGCGTCCGGCCCCGCGTCGCTCGAGCGCGGCAATGGTCGCGGCCACGACGCTGGGATGCGTGTTGACGTGCCGGTCGGGCGGCATGGCACCCAGGATGTTGGGCTTGACGAGGACGGTCTTGCCCTCCACGGCCGGCGCGTGCTGGGCCATGGCCCGCTCGACGGCGTCGGCCACGTGGTCGTAGTCGGTCGGGATGATGCTGACGCGCGGTCGGCTCACGCTCACCTCAGGACGAAGTAGCCGTGCCCGACGATGTCGAAGACCTTCTCTTCGAGCATCTGGAGGCCGGCCGCGTCGAACATGGCCCGCCACCGGGCCGCCTCGACGATGGTCTGGTTCGTCAGGTCGTGATAGAGGTGGTGTTCGAGGAAGGCGGTGGGGTTTCGGCGCAGTTTCTCGTGCGGCTGCTTGCAGAACTC
>DATKZB010000386.1:0-3113 GCA_035528235.1 Phycisphaerae bacterium | reverse complement strand
GTTCATTGTGAGAACGCCTGCCGTTCTGAGGCGAGGATCAAGTGCGTCCTCCACGGAGCCACTGTTATGGAGGATCGTGCATTGGAGGTTATCTTCTGCACTCCCTCGGCCCTCCTGAAAGCGGCTCTGTTCTCTTTCCTTTGGCTGATCTTCTTCCCGATCAAGGAGAGTATCATGCGATTTTCACACATCACACTCAGCCTGCGTTTCATCGTGCTGCTGATCCATGGAATGACTCTCGCGGCCGCCGCGCACGCCGCGAATGGCGCGGCTGCAGTAGTGATGAAGACGCCGGCGCCGATTCGCATCGACGGCAAGGGTAAGGAGTGGACGACGATCACGGCCACCCATCCGGTTATGACGCCGAACGGCGTCGTTGGTACCTTCAAACTCGCTTGGGACTCGCAGGCGTGCTATGTGTTGATTGAGGTGACTGACGCCAGCCCGCGGAAGAACACCGCCACCATGCTGGAAGACGTGTTCAAGCGCGGGGATGCCGTTGGCCTGTGCTTCGGGCCGACGGACGCGGGGGGCGTTGCCCAGCGCCTGTTTCTCGCTGACGTGGCGGGCAAGCCCGTCGCGCTGCTGCAACGGCCGGCGGCAACCGAGAAGAAACCTCATCAGTATGCCGTGACCGCGGAGCGGGGCGTCACGCTGGACTATGTGGCGGCGGCGCCCGAGGTGGGCGTGGCCTTCGGGGATATCCCGGACGGCTATCGCATCGAGGCCAGCATCCCCTGGCGCCTGCTCGGCTATACTCCGGCGGAGGGCCTGGAATTCCCGTTCGACGTGCAACTGGTCTTCTCCGATCCCGCCGGCACGGCCAATACTGCGGTGGCATGATGGCACAGCGATGGGCCGCAGCCCAATACCACCACCGACGTGCCGGCCGAGGCACAGCTCTACCCGCAATTCTGGGGGCGTGCGCGGCTACTGACGGCAGACCCGGGCCCGCAGCCGGCGGCGAAATGTTTCTCCGCGGTGGACCCCGAAGTGTTCACCGGGCCGGGTACACCGATCACATTCACTTTGCCCCGCGCCGCACGGGTCAGTCTGGTGATTCGAAATGCTACCGGCTGGATCGTACGGGAACTGCTGCGCGCGCGCCCGCTCAGTCGGGGCGACTATACCGCCTACTGGAACGGCCGCGACCGCTGGGGCGACCCTTGTCCGCCGGGCGAATACACCTGCACGCTGGCCACGTTCGACGGGTTGAAGGCCACCTTTCTGGGCAGCGCCGGCAACGACGGCCATCCCGTCTATCGCACGGCGGATGGGCGCGGCTCCATAGGTGGAGTTCATGGCGGACCCTGGGTGGTGGCCGCCGATGACAGCGGTATCTATACGTTTTACGCCTGGCAGGAAGGCCCGCCCCCGTATCGGAAGATCACGCCGTCCGGCGATCAGCTCTGGGCGGTGGAATACCAGCACGTTCCGCAAGCGGTCGCCGCTGCCGACGGCGCAGTGTACCTTGTCGCAAAACCGGTGGAAACCGGTCGCGACAATCGCGAACAGAGGCGCCTCCAAGACCTGGACCGATACCAACGGCAACGGGCGGGTGGAGGCCGAGGAGCTCGGCGCGGCGCCGCAGCCCACCGGCGGATGGTCGTGGATCGATCGCGATCTGACGTTGCACGGCGAAGGCGGCACCCTGCGCCCGGCGGCGACTGATGCACGGGGCGTGCCGGATTACCGCCAAGGCACGTATAAGCCGCTGGCACCCGCGGGGGCGATGCCTGACCTCGCCGACAAGCTTGCGAAATACGATATCATTTTTCCCGGCAAAATCGACGGGGACGGCGCTCAGTACTTCGCGGCCAACCTCGGGCCGGGCCCCGGGCGGTCTGCCTGGGACCGGGCGGCGGAGAACCGTCTGATCAAAGGATGCACGCCTGGTCGAGCTCTCGGGCGTATTCGGCAAGGACATTCAACGCCGCCAGGGCAAACTGACACTGGCCGCGCCGCAGCCGTGCGCGACGGAAACCACGCGCAACTATACCCTTCGTTACCAGACCTGGCCCAAGTTCCTTGGGGGGAACAACATCTGTGACGCCTATGATTGGGAGTGGGCGTCTTGCTACCGATGTCGCCGCCATCCGCGAGGGCGGGCGCCTGGTGGGCGAAGTCCGGTTGCGGCGCGATGCCGGGCAGTTGTGCGCGTTCGCAAACGTGGTGGACCCCACGCCGTTGCCGGAACTGGCCGGCGTCGCGGCTTACGGAAAGGCGCCGGGCGTCGAAATCCTGATCGGGCCGGCCGCTCCCGTCGAACCGTCGCGGTTCGCACGCACCGCGCCGGCGGCGGGCGATACACGCATCTTCGTAGCGGTCGGTTTGACGGGTGGGAAAACAGTCGGGCGCGCCTATCTGCTGCGTCCGGCATCCGAGCCGCTGCCTGCCAATCCCCAGTTGCGTGGCTTGGGGAATCGCGGGGAGTTCGTTGGAGACGCGACGCCGGGCACACTGGATTGCCGGCGTGAGTGGGTGCAGATCCCGGGCGCGGCAGTGGGTGTGCACGCACGTTACGACGGTGCAGGCTATCGGGTGGAGGCGGAAATCCCGCTGGCCGTGCTACCCGAGATGGTTGCGGAGAAGCCCGTTCAGATTGTACGCTTCAATGCGGATATTGTCGAACCTCGGTATGACCTTCCCGATACACCCTGTCGGCTGAACCTGGCCGTTCACCTTGCCAAGGGTGCTGGAGTCGTGCAGCGCGTGGCGTGGATACCAGACGGGCAGAAAAATCTCGACCCGCTGCAGATGAACCCCGCGGCGTGGGGATGGGCCAATGCCGGTGTGCGGATCGACTGGTCTCCTGTGCAGGGCGCATTGGCTTACCGCGTGTATCGCGCGCCGACGGATCGCCCGGCGGAGCTGGTCGTGGCCATCACAAATACAACCGGCATGACCGCCATGGACCTGCCGGGCGCCGGCACGTTCAAGTATTGGCTGGCACCCCTGTATGCGAATGGCGAAGGACAATGGATTGGGCCGGTGCGCGCCGAGGATGCCCGCGCCGTCTTCCCTTGGTGCGAGTCAGCGCCCGCGCCGGTCCCCGCCGCGTTGGCCGACCTGGTCGTCGATGCCGCCCAGGTTTGCGTCGCAAACGTGCGCCT
>DATKZB010000385.1:0-20706 GCA_035528235.1 Phycisphaerae bacterium | reverse complement strand
AAGCGTGCCGGGTCTCCTGCCCCGGCACGGCAGGCGAGGCAGACGTGCAGGTGGCGGGTCAGGAGATCCGCCACCCTCAAAGATCCTGGAATAGTATGTGCCGAGAGGAGCCGAGACCTTGAGGAAGTCCGTCGCGATTCTCGCAACGATGGTGGCGGCGTTGGCGGCGGCGTCGGCGCTGGCGGCCGACTGGCCGATGTGGCGATACGATGCCGGCCGCACGGCCGTCTCGCCCGCGCGGCTGCCCGAGAGGCTGAACCTTCAGTGGGTCCGCCAGTTGGCGCCGCCGGCGCCGGCCTGGCCCAAGAGCCAGACGAAACTCCAGTTCGACGCCTCGTACGAGCCCGTCGTGGTGGGCAAGCGGCTGTTCGTGTCGTCGATGGCCAGCGACGGCGTGACGGCCTACGACACCGAGACGGGCGGGGAGGCGTGGCGGTTCTACACCGACGGGCCGGTGCGTTTCGCCCCGGTGGCGTGGGGCGGCAAGGTGGCGTTCGCCTCCGACGACGGGCACCTGTACTGCCTGGACGCCGCCGGCGGGAAACTCCTCTGGACGTTCCGCGGCGGCCCGGCCGACCGACGCATTCTTGGCAACGACCGGCTTATCTCGATGTGGCCGGCCCGCGGGGCGCCCGTTCTGTGCGGCGGGGTCATTTACTTCGCGGCCGGCATCTGGCCCTTCATGGGCACCTTTATCCATGCCGTCGACGCCGAGACGGGCCGGCCCGTCTGGACCAACAGCGGCAGCGGTTCGGACTACCTCAAGCAGCAGCACGATAGTTACGCGTTCGCGGGCGTCGCCCCGCAGGGGTACCTGGCCGTGGCGGGCGACGTGCTCCTGGTCTCGGGCGGGCGGACCGTGCCGGCCGCGTACGACCGGACCGACGGCACGTTCCTGTACTTCCACGTCGGCGAACGGAAGTTCGGCAAGGACGCCGGCGGCTACGCCGTGACCGTGGGTGACGAGTGGTTCTTTAACGGCGGCGCGGCCTACGACATCGACAAGGGCAAGCCCGTCGTCTGGACGGGCGTCGCGCTGACGACCAGCGACGGCGCCATCGGCCTGGAGAAGGGCGAACTGGTCGGCTGCACCTACGAGCCCGTCGAGGAGACGTATCTGGATACGCGCGGCAAGGAACACCAGCGCACCGTTCTCGCGCGGCTCTGGGAGGCCGAGCCCGACGTGCCCCTGGAGCGCCTCTTCATCCGGGCCGGCGACCGCGTCTACGCCGAGGGACGCGACGGCCTCGTGGCCGCCGTCGACCTGCCCCCGGAGGGACGCCGGGCCCGGGTCTCGTGGCAGGGACGCGTCGAGGGGGACGTCTGGAACATGCTCGCGGCCGACGGACGCCTGTTCGTGGTCACCCGGCAGGGGGGGCTGTACTGCTTCGGCGCCGCGAAGAAGACCGTCCGCACGCACCGCTACGTGCGGGTGCCGCTGCCCGTCAAGGCCGACGCGTGGCCCGACCGCGTCGATCGGATTCTCGAGGAGACGCTCGTCACGCGGGGCTACTGCCTGGTGCTGGGCATCGGGACGGGCCGGCTACTTGAGGAACTTGTCCGCCGGACCGACTTGCGGGTCATCGCCGTCGACCCCGACGCCGGCAAGGTGGCCGCCGTCCGCTGGCAGATGGACGCCGCCGGCGTGTACGGCCGCCGCGTCGCCGCCTACGTGGGCGACCCGGCGACGTTCCCGTTCCCGCCGTACCTGGCGAGCCTGGTGCTGTCGGAGGACCTGAAGGCGGCCGGCGCGGGCCGCGGGGCGGCGTTCGTCCAGGCGGTGTACCGCGTGCTGCGGCCGTACGGGGGGACGCTGTGCCTGGCGACGTCCGACGCCAAGTACGGCGAGGTAAAGGGGTGGGCGAGCGCCGCCAAACTGCCTGGCGCCACGGTCGACTCCGCCAAGGGTCTGGTTCTGCTGACGCGCGCCGGCGCGCCGCCCCGGTCGGCCAACTGGACTCACCAGGACGCCGACGTGGCCAACACGACCGTCTCCCAGGACGACCTGGTCAAGGCGCCGCTGGGGTTGCTGTGGTTCGGCGGCCCGGCCCACGACTCGGTCCTGCCCCGGCACGGGCACGGTCCCTCGCCGCAGGTCGTCGACGGGCGGGTCGTCATCGAGGGCCGCGACATGATCCGGGCCGTCGACGCGTACACGGGCCGGCTCATCTGGCAGCGCCGGATGTCGGACATCGGCGCCTACTACGACAACACGGCGCACCAGCCGGGGGCCAACGAGATCGGCAGCAACTACGTGACCATGCCCGACGGCATCTACGTGGCGTACGGGCGCGAGTGCCTGCGGCTGGACCCCGCGACGGGCGGCACGCAGTACGTCTTTCGGTTCCCGAAGCCGAAACGCACCGCGGCCGACGCGGCCGACGGCACCGGGCCGCTCGAGGACGAACTGCCCAGGGGCGCCCGCTGGGGGTACGTGGGCGTCTACAAGGACCTGCTCATCGGCACGGCCCTGCCGGTTGGGGTCGAGTTCATGGAGACCGAGAAGGAACGCCCCGAGGTCCGTCCCCGGCAGCCGCGCGAGGCAGACGGCACCGACGACCGGACGCGCCTGGAGATCGATTCGTTCTGGAAGAGGCGCCGCAAGGAGATCGAGGACGTCGCCATCCACTGGAACGCCCCGCACGGCACCGGCAGCAAGTGGCTCTTCGCCATGGACCGCCGCAGCGGCGACGAGGGCCGCGAGGACGACAAGCCGCGCCTCCTCTGGAAGCGCGAGGCCGAGGCCAACTTCCGCCACAACACGATCGTCGCCGGCCGCGACAAAATCTTCTGCGTCGACGGCCTGACGGAGGACCGCCTGCGGGCGCTGCGGTTCCGCGGCATCGAGCCCGACGCCGCGCCCATCCTCTACGCCCTCGACGCCCAGACCGGACGCGTCCGATGGAAGGTCGAGCGGGGCGTGTTCGGGACGCGCCTGGCGTACTCCGAGAAGCACGACATCCTGGTCGAGCACGCCGGCTACGGCCGCGACCGCGCCCTCGACGAGGCCGACGTCGGCCTGGCCGCCTATCGCGGCCGCGACGGCAAGTTGCTCTGGACCAGCACGGCCGACTACGACGGCCCGTGCATGATCCTCGGCGACGCTATCGTCGCCCAGGAGAACGCCTTCAGCCTGCTGACCGGCAAACTCCGGCAGCGCCAACACCCGCTGACCGGCGAGGTGGTCGACTGGGGGTACCACCGCAATTACGGGTGCAACACGAGCATCGCCGGGCGGCACCTCATCCTGTTCCGCTCGGCGGCCGCCGGGTACTACGATTGGGAGCACGACGGCGGCACGGGCAACCTGGGCGGGTTCAAGTCGGGGTGCACGTCGAACCTGATACCGGCCTGCGGCATCCTGAGCGCCCCGGACTACACGCGGACGTGCACGTGTTCGTATCAGAATCAGTGCTCGGTGGCCATGATGCACGACCCGGCGGTCGAGACGTGGACCTTCACGGCCGTGGCCTCGAGCGACGAGCCCATCCAGCGGCTGGGCCTGAACGTCGGCGCTCCCGGCGACCGCCTGGCCCCCTCGGGAACCCTCTGGCTCGAGTGGCCCACCGTCGGCGGCCCCACGCCGCGCGTCCGGGTCAAGGCCGAGCCCGCCAAGCCCAAGCCGTTCCGGCACCACGTCTCGTTTATCCGCGAGGGCAACCTGGGGTGGGTGGCGGCGTCGGGCGTCGAGGGCGTTGAGTCGCTGTCCATCGGCCTGGCCCGCGGCACCACGCGTACGCGGCCGTACACGGTGCGGATGCACTTTGCCGAGCCGCGCGACGTGGCCGAGGGCGAGCGGGTCTTCGGCGTCGCGCTCCAGGGCGAGACGGTCCTGAAGGACTTCGACGTCGTCAAGACCGCCGGCGGGCCGCGGCGGGCCGTCGTCAAGGAGTTCCGCCACGTCCGCGTGGGCGACGACCTGAAGGTGGAGTTCGCGGCCGCGCGCGGCAAGACGCTCATCTGCGGCATCGAGGTCGTGGCCGAATGATCGCCGGTGGAAAGCATGGTCACCCTTCGGGATGACCATGCCACCCGGCATGTATGCTGTCAACTGCCCTTCCCCTGGCGCGGCGGCCTTCCCCGGCCGCCGCGCGGGCTGTCCTGTGCCAGGGCGCGGTGGTCTAGGAAGGCCACCGCGCGGGCTCTGGGGATGGCCATTCGAACCGGCTCGTGGGTTGTCAGGCCCCCGCGCGCAGGAGGCGTGCTACGGCTGGGCCGGCCGGGTGCTCGATGAGTTCGGCCAGCGGCCCGGTCTGGACCAGGCGGCCGTCGATCATGACGGCGGCGCGGTCGGCCACGGCCTTGGCCTCGCCGATGCTGTGGCAGACGTGGATGGTGGTGACGGCAAACTCGCGTTGGACCCGCCGAAGTTCCACAAGCACCTCGTCGCGCGTCGGGGCATCGAGCGCGCTGACGGGTTCGTCGAGCAGCAGGAGTTTGGGCCAGCCGGCCAGGGCCCGGGCCAGGACGACCTTCTGGCGCTCGCCGCCGCTGAGGGTCACTGTCGAGCGGCCCAGCAGCCGCCCAAGGTGCAGCGTCTCGATGATGGGGCCCACCTGGGCCATGGCGCGGGCGTGCTTGGCGCCCCGGGCACGCAGGGCGAACGTGACGTTCCGCGCGACGCTCAGGTGGGGAAAGAGGCCGTAGTCCTGCGGCACGTAGCCGATGCGCCGCAGGCGCGGCTCGGCGTGGGTGACGTCGCGGCTGTCGATGTGGATGGTCCCGGCCTCGGCCCGAATCAGGCCGCACAGGCAGTTGATGAGGAGGGTCTTGCCGGAGCCGTTCGGGCCGAGCAGCGCGACGTACTGGCCCGAGGCGACGTGGAGCGACACGTCGCGGACCCGGAAGTCGCCGGCCCGTAGCGAGAGGTCTTGCAGGCGGATCATGGGCCCCACCACCTGTTCCGCGAGCCGAGCCAGTGGATGAGCGTCAGCGCCACCATGGCGATGACGAGCATCAGCATGGCCACCGCCAGGGCCGGTTCGATGCGGCCGATCGAGAGTTCCAGGAAGATGGTGGTGGGCATGACCTCGGTCTTCATGCGGACGGTCCCCGCGAAGATCATCAGCGGACCGAAGACCCCCACCGCCCGGGCCCACGCCATGACGGCCGCGGCCGCCAGGCCGTTCCGGGCCATCGGCAGCGCCACCATCCGGAAGGCCCGGCCGTGCGTGCATCCCAGCGTCAGCGCCAGGTGCTCCAGACGCCGGTCCACGCCGTCGAACGCCGACTTCGCCCCCCGAATGCCGTACGACGCCGACACCATGAACTGGCACAGCACGATGCCCTGCGGCGTGTAAACGAACTGGAGTCCCGGCACGCTCTCGATGAACTGGCCCAGCCACGTTCGGAAAAACACCAGCAGCGACACCCCGATGACCACCGGCGGCAGCACGATCGGCAGGTCCACCACCGCGTCCAGCACCGCGCTGCCCGGAAACCGGTATCGGCTCAGGGCGTACCCCACGGGAATCGAGAACCCGATCACCAGGACCAGGCTGGCCGCCGACGTCACCAGGCTCAGGAAGATGGCGAAGCGGACCTCGCGCGACCCAAGCACCTCGAGCATCGCCGCGGGATGCGTGTAGAAAACGTCGGCCGCAATCAGCGCCACCACCGCCGCCACGAACGCCACCAGGAAGGCGATCGTCAGCACGCTGACGGCGTGGGCGCGCGGGCCGGCGACGGTGGGCATGCTCGTGTGTCCTCTCGGGCGGCCGCTACTCGGGCGGCTCGGTCCGGTAGTGGTGTTTCCGGAAGATGGCCTGGCCCTCGGTGCTGAGGAGAAAATCGACCAGGGCCTTGGCCCCCTCGGGGTTCGTGGCCGTCTTGAGCAGGGCGATGGCCACGCGCGAAATCTCGTTCTGCTCGGGCGGTATGGCCACGACGTCGGCGCTGTCGGGGTACTGGGCGGCCACGGCGTCCCAGACGATGACCGCGTCCAGCGCGCCCGCCTTGACCTGGACGCCGAGTTCGTTGACGGTGACCGACGAGAAGGCCAGGTTCTTCTCGATGGCGTCGGCGTCGAGGCGGTTCTTGGCGATGATCGTCTCGGTCAGGCGTCCTACCTGGCACGCCTTGGGGTTGCCCAGGCCGATTCGCAGGCCCGGCCGCGCCAGGTCCGCCAGCCCCTTGACGCCCTTGGGGTTGCCCTTCTGTACGAGGATGACGGGCACGAAGTAACAGACCATGGCCTTCGACTCGACGAGGCCGTCCTTCTCGGCCAGGTCGACGTACCAGACGTCGCCGGGCATGAAGAGGTCGCCGCGGCGTGCCAGCCGCAGACGCGAGATAATCATGCCGCCGCCGCCGTAGTCGCGCTCGACCGTCGTGCCGGTGGCGGCCGCGAAGGTGTCGGCCACGTCCTCCATGGCCGGGCGCAGGCCCGCGCCGCAATAGATGAGCACCTTGCCGCCGGTCTTGGCGCCGCCGCCGCCGGCCGGCCGGAATCGCCTGTCGTCGGGCGGATCGGTGAAGCCGAACTCCCGCCAGACCTCCCGGGCGCGGGGCGACGCCAGGAACGCGACAAACGCCCGGGCCGCCTCCGGCTGGGCACTCGACTTCAGGATGTCGACCGTGACGGCGATGCGGCTCATGTCGATGGGACCGAAGGTGGCGCTCGTGACGGCGTCGACCTTCGGGTCGGGCCGTAGCGCGGCCTCGATGTTGACGGCCTGGAGTTTTTCGCGCCGCAGGTGGATGACTGCGCCCCAGACGATGGCGGCGTCGGCGTGGCCCAGGACGACGGCGTTGGCCGCCTCGCCGCCCATCTTCATCCGCGTCACGACGTTCTTCTCGACGGCGTCGGCGATGCCCGCCCGACGGAACATGGCGGTGTTGACGTGCCCCATGGTGCTGTACAGGGCGTCGGTCAGGACCACCCGGACCCCCGGCCGGGCCAGGTCCTTCAGGCCCTGGATCTTCAGGGGGTTGCCCCGGGCGACGGCGATCATCGGCGTGACGGCGGCCACGGCCCAGCCCTCGGCGGTCAGGCCCTTCTTCTGCATGGCCCCGTGGAACGGGTCGTGGGCGACGTAGAGGTCGCCCTGGCGCGTGGTCTCGGCCTTGATGAGGTTCGAGCCGGAGTCGCCGTAATCGAGATGGATGCGCCGACCGGTGTCCTGCTCGTAGATACTGATGAGGCGTTCCATGGCCGGCCGCATGGTGCCGCCCACGTAACAGTGCAGGGGGGCAGGTTCCTCCCGGGCACAGCCCGGCACGAGGCTCGCCGCCAGCACGAGGGCCAGGCAGGCGACGTACGCGTGGTGCAAGACAATCCGCCGACCGGTGCGAGCAGCCATGCTTTGGCCTCCTTCCAAGGGTCCGCGCGACGCATCTTACGGGAACCGGTGCCGCTTGTACAGGGCTGTCCGCGCGGCAACGCGTCGGGTGGCATGGTCATCCCGAAGGGTGAGACCATGATCCGACACTGGCTTGGCAGGAACCCGTGCGGCATAATCGATGACCTCAGGGGGGCGGTGGCGTAAGGAGAATCGCGTGCACGCCAAGTCCATCCGTCTGGTCCTGGCCGTCGTCGTGACGTGGGGAGCGGTGTCGGCGGCGTGGGCGGCGGTAGCCCCCACGGCCGAGTGGCCCGGATGGCGCGGGCCCAACCGCGACGGCAAGTCGCCCGATACCGGACTCCTCAAGGAATGGCCCGCCGACGGACCGCCCCTGCTGTGGAAGGTCACCGACATCGGCCACGGGTACTCCGGCGTGGCCGTCAGCGGCGGCACGGTCTACATTACGGGCGACGCCGACGGCAAACTCGTCCTCTTTGCCTTCGACCTCGACGGCAAGCCCAAGTGGAAGGCCGTCGTCGATGCCGCCTGGACCGGCGACCATCCCGGCGCCCGGGCCACCCCGATGATTGACGGCGGCAAGGTGTACCTGGTCTCGGGCAACGGCGTCGTCGCGTGCCTCGACTCTAGGACGGGCCGGCCCGTCTGGAGCAAGAACATGCGCGAGTTCGGCGGCAGCGTTCCCGGGTGGGGGTACGCCGAATCGGTGCTCATCCTGGGCAACCTGGCGGTCGTCAAGCCGGGCGGCGGCAAGTGTATCGTCGCGCTCGCGAAGACCACCGGCGCCCCCGCCTGGGCCAGCAAGGGGTTCACGGGCGGCGCGGAGTACGGGTCGTGCCTGGCCTTCACGTTTGCCAAAGCGCCGCTCATCGTCGCCGGCACGGGCAAAGGCATTGTGTGCGTCAGCGCGATGAACGGCGGCGTGGTCTTCTCGAACGAGTTCAGCGCCGGCAACACGGCCAACTGCCCCACGCCCGCCTACGCCGACGGCCACGTCTTCTGGGCCAACGGCTACGGCAAGGGAGGCGTCTGCCTGAAGTTGGCGGCTGCCGGCCGCCGCCTCTCGGTGACCGAGGCCTGGAGGACTTCCGACATGGTCTGCCACCACGGCGGCTACGTCATCCACGAGGGGCACATCTACGGCAACAATGGCGACGGCTATGCGTGCCTCGACCTCAAGACCGGCAAGAAGATGTGGGGCGAGCGGGGCGTCGGCAAGGGGTCGCTCTGTTGGGCCGACGGCATGCTGTACCTCTTCGGCGAGGGCGGCGGCCGGGCCGGCTTGGCCACCTGCTCGCCCGAGGGCATGCAGATGAAGGGCGAGTTCCGCGTCGCGGGCAGCGGACCCAGCTGGGCCCACCCCGTCGTCATCGGCGGAAGGCTGTACCTGCGGTACGACACGAACCTCTACTGCTTCGACGTCAAGGCCAAGTAACCGCCGCCCGACGTTACTTCTCGGCGCCGTAGCAGAGGATGCGGCCGTCCTCGAGGGCCACGACCGTGCGGCCGTGGCGGTCGACGGCCAGGCCCCACCGGACGGCCTCGGCGGGCAGCGGCTGGGTCCAGAGGCCGCCGCCGTCGGCCCGCGCGGCCTCGAGCGTCCAGGAGGTCCGGTTGTCGGCGGCGTGTTCGCGGCATGAGAGGCGGGCGTTCCTGGCCGCGACCACCGGCACGTCCCACTTGACCGAGTTGTCGAACACGGGGTTGGCGGAGTTGGTGTAGAGCGGCTGGCCGCACACCTTCACCTGGTTGCCCTGGAGGATGAGTTCGCGTCCGCGCGGGGCGCCCGAGTGCCAGCCGGCCGGCGGCGGATTGAGGCACTTGCCGTCGGCGGCGTCGAAGAGGCCCGGTGAGACCGCGTTGCCCCCCGCCAGGTGCAGCCGGCCCCGGTGGAGCAGCAGGTCGCCCTGGGCGGCGACGCCGCGGTGAGAGAACGCATCGAGATGGCCCGACGAGTTGTTCTGCCACCGGATCTTGCCCGTGGCGGCGTCCAGGGCGTAGAGGTGCGTGCCGTCGAAGTTGTTGATCCCCGCCGCCAGGTACGCCACACCGTCTTCCACGACCACGGCGCTGGAGACCGGCCACGTCGAGAGCAGCGCCCCGTACACCTGGATCCGCCGCTCGGCCGGGGCGGCGCGGAACCGCCACAGCGAGCGTCCCGTGCCGGCCTCGAAGGCGTAGACGCATCCGTCGGCCGACCCCACCAGGGCCCGCCCGCCGGCGATCGTCGGCGGATACCCGATGGCACCGCCGGTGTACGCCTTCCAGGCGGGCTTGCCGGTGGCGGCGTCGAAGGCCCGGACGATGCCGTCCGACCCGCCGATGAACACCAGACCCCCTGCCGCCACGGGCGCCGTCGGCCGGTACGGGGCCGGGGGCGAGAACGCCCAGAGCTTGCCGACCTTCTCGGGCACCTCGGCCTGGCTGGCGGCCGCCAGGGCGCTCGTCGCGCGGTACGTGGGCCAGTCGGCAGGCGAAGAGTCGAAGGCGGCCACTTTCGCGCTGTCGGGCGCGGCCACGAGGCGCTCGGCCTCGGTGGCCTGGGCGTCGAACGCGAAGTCGCCCGCCGGTCCGCACGCGATGACGCCGAACATCTGGAGGTTGCAGTCGCAGCCCCACGGCACCCAGTACAGGTGCCCGCCGGCGATGATCACACCGATCTGGCACGACGGGCGCATCGTCGACGTGTACTGCGGTTTGCCGGAGGCCAGGTCAAGCCGCTGGGTGCCGCCCTCGGTCCGGAAGATGATGCCGTCGGGCGCGCCGACCGACCGCGTGCAGGCCCGCCGCTGCAGGTCGTAACTGGCCAGGACGCTGCCCGTCAGCGGGTTGAGTTTCCGGCTCATGTCCTTGCTGCCCTGGGGACCGATGGTGTAGACGCCGTCGTCGCGGATGACGATGTGGAGGTCCTTGGCGTCGTGCTTCCAGAGGAACTTGCCGTCGTCGGCCGAGACGGCCGTCAGCCAGTTGACCTGCGGACCCAGGAAGTACACCGCCCGGTCGGTGCACTTGAGGTACACCGTGCTCTTCCAGCCGCCGACGTACCCATGGCCGGGGCGATAGGGGCCGATGGCCTCGAAGAGGGAGGCGTCGCGGTCGGGCGTCCGTCGCCAGAGGGGCTTGCCCGTCTTGGCGTCGAGGCACGCCAGGTACTCGCCGAACCGGCCGATGAAGATGCGGCCGTTCTTCATGCACGTGCCGCGGCTGTCGATAGGCCGATCCTCGCGGTGGTGCCACAGCACCTTCTTCGTCTTCGGGTCGATGGCGAAGAGCGTCGGCGCGAACCCCCACGCATACTCGTTGGCGTTGTAGCCCTTCGAGATGCCGTCCCAGGGCCAGCCGTGGGCCCGGCGGCGCCACTTGGCGTCGGGGTCGGTCTTCTCGTCGGCGCCGACCAGTGCGTACAGGACGCCGCCCTCCAGGGCCATCCACTTCCAGAACGGTCCGTCGGTCAGGTCTGCCGGGACGGTGATCTTGCCGGTCACGTTGCCGGTGGCGGCGTCGAGGATTTCGCACGACTTTGCGCCGCCCAGGTACAGCGTCTCGGGCGTGGCGATCATCGTGCATCGGTCAACCATGTGAACCTGTCGCAAGGGGCGCTTCCAGAGCATCGTGCCGTTGAAACCGTTGACGGCCAGCAGGGTGTTCATGTACGGCTCTTCGCGCTCGTGCCAAGCCACGTTGCCGAAGGCCATGAAGACGCGGCCGCCGGCCGCCACGGCCGCCTGCGGGGCAGGGGCGTAGCGCGGCTCGGCAACGAACTGGGTCAGGTACGGGGCCCGGGCCAGGCGGTCCTGGGTCTGCGGGTTGTTGTCGGGTCCGTGGTAATGGTGAGACCAGTCGTCGACGCCCTCGGGGAACGGCTTGGTGACCGCGGTGCCGCCCAGGTAGGCCTTCCCCAGGGGCCGGAGGACCCGCAGGGCTTCGGCCTTCGCGGCGGCGAAGTCGCCGGTGGCCACGACGGCGTCGGCCACGTTGTCGGCCAGGCCGACGCGCTCCGGGCCGCCCTGGGCCACGTAGATGCGCGAGCCGTAGAGTCCGGCGGCGTCGGCCGCGCGGCGGGCGGCCTCGACGTCGTCGGCCCCGGCGAGTTGGACATAGACCGTGAGGTCGCTCGCCTTGGCCACATCCAGCGCCAGGCGGCATCCCTTGTCGCCCAGCAGGGCGGCTATGCCGCGCGGGCAGCCGATTTGCTTGACCAAGGCGGCGGCGTCGGGCGCCTCGGCCGCGATGCCTCCGCCGGCGGCGACGAACACGATGGCCATCAGGGCGACGTAACCGACCGGCCGGCCCCACCCGGAGCGGCGCGTGGCGACGTGATGCGACATGGCGGTCCTCCTTGCATTATCGGGACGGCACCCCATCCGGGGCCCAGCCGCAAGGCAAGTGGCCTTGTGGCGTTACTCGGCCAGGATCTCGACGGCGTTGATGAGCGGCCGCGTGGCCGGCGTCAGTTCCTTGGCCTTGGCCGAGAGGCGGAGCGTCAGCGTCTCGCCGGCCTCGACGCCCTTGAACTCCTTGACGAGGGCGCGACCTGCGCCGCCGGCCTGGGCCGCGACGTCGAAATCCGCCAGGACCGTCTTGTCCTGGAGGCCGACGTTGAAGACCCGTTGCCCGGCCTGGTCGGTCGCGGGCGCCGCAAAGTGGAGCCGCACGGTGTACGGGCGCGGGGCGGCCTGCTTCTTGCCCAGCGGAATGGCGATGGTCGATTCAGCGGGGCCCGACAGGGCGGCCGCATAAATCCACGCCTCGTCGCTCCCGGCCACCTGGAACCAGTCGGCGTTGTCGCCGACGTACGCGACGCCGTCCTTGCCGGTCTTCCTGGGCCGGATGGCGAGTCTCGGGTCCGCGACCAGCCGCCCGGTGAAGGGGCGCGGATGCGCCAACCAGAGCGTGCCCCCGGAATCCTTGCGGTCGCCGGGTGCCCCGAAGTTGACGGCTAGGTGCTGGACCGGCGTGGCCGGCCCGTCGGCACTGTAGGTGCCCCAGGTGCGGTTCGTCGGTCGCGGCTGGAAGGTGACCGTGCATTGGAGGGCAAAGGCGCAGACGCATCCGGAACTGGCCTCGGGCATCGTCACGAGCCCGGCCGCGGGGATGCAGTTGATCCAACACCCGGGCCGCTGAGCGCCGAAGTGGACCACGCCGACGTCGGCCGCCAGGTCGTAGTACGCCGTCGACCAGGACCGGCAGAACAGCATGTTCGGGCAGGCCGCGATGTTGCCACAGTGGTGCCCCGGCCGGGCCATCTGCCAGCGGCCGTCGGCGCCCGTGAAGGGGTTCTGGCGGGGGACCTCGGCGCCGGTGTACAGGTTGTGGGCCCACGGTTCGGCGACGACCTGGTCACCGACGATGAGGGGCCGGCTGCGGTATCCCTTGCGTCCGGACCAGAGCGGGCCGCCGTCCTTGGCCGAGAGGGCGATGAGGCTCCGCCGCGAGAACTCGCCCGCCAGGAACTCCTCCCAGAAGTGCCCGTTCCACGGCTGGCCGCACAGAAGGAGCACGTCGCGCGAGACCATCGCGATGAGTTCGCCGCCGGGGCTGCCCACCTTGACGCAGTCGGCCACGTACTGCGGCCGCTGCCACGCGACCTCGCCGGTCTGGGCGTCCAGGGCCACCGCCAGCCGCACGTCGGGCGGAATCGCTTTGCCGAGGCGGTCGATGCGCATCTCGGCCTCGATGCCCGCCAGACCCTCGGTCCGCTGGGCCTCGGTGACCGCGCGGTCGACAAAGAAGACCTTGCCGCTGCCGATGCAGATGGTGGTCTCCATGAGGCGACCGGGGTCGTGCGTCCAGCGGGTCCTGCCGCCGGCGACGTCGATGGCGAACAGGCGCCCGGCGCGGGTGCTCCCGTACAGCAGGTCGCCCACGCGGGCCACGTACCGCCACGTGGGGTCCTTGTCGTCCCGGGCGGCGGGGGCGCGGTAGGTCTTGAGCGTCTGGCCGGTGGCCTGGTCGAGGCGGTGGCACCTGTCGCCGATGACAACGAAGAGGCTGTCGGCGTCGGCGGCGAGGTTCGAGACGCCGCCCTTGAGGCCGAGGCGTTCGGCCCCGCGCATGTCTCGCTGCCACAAGGGCCGGCCGTTGTAGACGTCGTAGGCCAGGACGACCTCTTCGCCCTGGACGAACGCCCGCCCCCCGACGACCAGGGGCGCGACGCTGCTGCTGTGGCGGCTGGGCATGCGGCCGGGGCCGGGCTCGCCGAACCACAGGACACCCAGCTCGCCGCGGACCAGTTGGTCGTCGCCGCACGCCGTGTTGCCCGGCTCGGCGTACTCGTGGGTCCACGAGCCGGCGCCGCGCAGGGCACCGCGGCGGACCATCTGCCAGTCGCCGGCATCCTCGGCCGCGGCTTCGCCGACGGCCCGCAGGCCCGCGACGAACGCGTCGGTCCACTTCGCGGCGTCCGCCTCCGGCGCGCGGCCGATGAAGGCCACGCCGCCGCACGGCTTGAGCATACGCAGCACCTCGCCGGCCGGCGTCGGCTTCGGACCGTCAAAGAAACCCGGCCGCACGACGACGAGGTCGGCAAAGTAATCGGCGAACGGAATGCCGTCGGCCGGCGTCTGGGTCACGACCACGCGCGGGCCGTACACGCCGGCCGCCTTCAGGGCGAAGCGGGCAGCGGAGACCCGGCGGGCGTCGGCGTCGACCACGTAGATGGCGAGGTCGGTCCGCCGGGCCAGTTCCAGGGCCAGGCGCCCGTCGTCGCCCAGGAGCAGGGCGTAGCCCCCCGTCAGGCCGGCCCTCTTGACGAAGTCCTTGGCCAGCGCAGCACACGTCTTCGCGGTCTCGTCGTCGGGGAACGGCTGGGACGTGACCTTCGGCGCGACCTGGCGGTGGTTGGCCCGTCCGGCGACGACGCAGTGGATGCGGCCCTCGTCGGTGCCGACGATGAGCCGGCCGTCGGCGATGGCCAGGCTCCGGGCCCGGCCGTCGACCTTCCCGGACCAGACCTTCCGGCCGGTCTTGCTGTCGAGGCCCACGACCGTGTCGGGCCCGCCGACGAGCAGGAGCCCCTGCGCCAGGGCCAGCGCGTCGTTGTGCGGGCACGCGGTGCGCCATGTCGTCCAGTCGTCGGGCGACTCGACCAGGGCCTTCTTGTCGGCGCGGGCCTGGTCAATCTGCTTCTGGACGGCGGCGGCCTGGTCGAGGAGTTTCTTGTCCTTTCCCTTGGCCCGCTTGCGCAGCTGGTCGCGCTGGCGCGACAGGTTGATGACGCGGAGCGTCAGTTGGGTCCTCTTCTCGTTGAAGGCGGTCCACTTCTTGCGGTCGACGGCGGCGGCTTCCCGGCCCGTGAGCATGTAGATGGTGTCGGCATCGACGACGAGCCGGCGGGTGCCCTCGGTGGGGGTCTCGGCCTTGATGCCCTCGTTGAGGGCCAGTCGTCCGCTGCCCTCGTAGACGGCGGCAATCTGCTCGGTGCCGTTGAAGAGGAGCCGGCCCGCCAGCACGCTGTACGTGCCGCCGAAGAGGCCCGTCCCGCGCCAGTTGAAGTTGCGGTGGAAGAGGAACCGGCCGTCGGTGCGATCGAAGGCGGCCGGCATCGACCGGCCCGAGGGGACGAACAGTTTGCCCTTCGACGCCAGCATGTACCCCTGCGGCGAGATGCCCGCCAGGCCCCCCTGGCCGTACGAGTCGTTCTTCCACAGCAGTTGGCCGTCGTCGGCGCGGACGGCGTACAGGAACAGCCCCTCGGACGGGAAGACCCCCGCACCGAAGTACGCCACGCCGCGGTCGACCACCACGCCCGTCCGGACCGGCCACAGCGAGATCATCCGGCCGTTGCCGAGGACCTTGCGGGCGGCGGGGGCGGCGGCGAACCTCCAGACAATCTGGCCATGCGTGGCGCCCAGGCAGTAGACGTTGCCGTCGTCGGAACCGACGTACAGCCGGCCGCCGACCACCGTGGGGGCCATGCGCACCGGGCCGTCGGTGGTGAACGTCCAGCGCACCTGGCCCGTGGCGGCATCGAGGGCGTAGACGGTGTTATCGGCCGACGAGCCGAAGAAGATCATGCCGCCGGCGGCCGCCACGTGGAAGGCGTCGTCGAACCGCAGGCGCGGCAGTTCCAGGACCTCCTCGACCGGCTTGGGCTGCGGGTCGGTCCACGCCGGCGACGGCGGGTGCGTGGGCGTAAAGACCCACGCCTCCGACATCGGCGTCGAGAGCGCGTCGGCCGAGATGCCCGACCGGGCCGCATCGTGCCGATACGTCGGCCAGTCGTCGGCCGCGGCAGGAACGACCACGCCGGCGGTCAGGCACGCCAGCAGGACAGACCATGCGACGCGGTTAATCAAGACGAGCCCCTTTGGGTTCGAGGGTCGTCCGGATCAGATGTGGACGACCTGGATGCCTGCCAGTTGGCAGTAGGCCTTGAATGCGTTCTCGTGGTCACCGTAGATGAGCAGTTGGTGGAAGCCCTTGACGTCGCGCGAGTCGGCCACGCCGTCGACCTCGCACTCGAGCGACGTCCGGCACCCGCCCGAAGGCGGCGTGTCGATGTTGCGGACCACGCGCCCCGTGCCCAGGATGATCCGTTTGGGGCCCTCGAACTTCATGAGCGTAATCTTCTGGCCCGGGCGCCACAGCACCTGCACCGAGACGCCCAGGTCCGATTCCGAGTGACTCCGCAGGACGAACGGCTCAGGCGGCTTGTCGAACCCGTCGAGTTTGGTCGGGCACGTGCAGTGCGCCGCCATGAGCGTGTTGGTGACCGTGTTGGGGGCGGGGTCCTGCATGAATCCCGGCCGGTCGCACAGCCAGGCCGTGAGGCGGAGCGAGATGGCGGCGCCCCAGTCGGCCTCGCAGGCGCCCACGCTCCCCTCGTCGAGCAGCCGGGCGTTGGCCAGACAGGGCGGCTTGATGCGGCGGCCGCCCACCGGGCCCAGGCACTCGAGCGACCAGCCCTGGCACTTCTCGGCCTCCATGACGCGGCGGCAGACCAGGTAGTTCTTGGCCGCCGTCAGCAGGTCGTCCTTGGTGGGCTCGACGATGCGCTTGGCCGCCTTGGCGTAGTAGTCGGCGATGGCCCGGGCCTCGTCGCCGGCCTCGACCTTCTCGATCTCGTCGTAGAACCGCTGGTGCGGCACGTAGTGCAGCGTCGTGCCGATGGTCTCCAGCGGCTTGTCCTCGGTCTTGTTGCCCTGGACGATGCACAGCCGCGCGTGTTTCATCTGCCACACGGTCTTCAGCATCTGGAGGGCCGTGCCCAGCCACTCGACGTCCTGCGTGGCGCCGACGAAGGCGTTCTTGGCCTTGCGGCCGTGCTGGAGGTGCCCGGTGAACGACGTGCCCATGGGGCTGAAGACCACGGTCGGCACGTCGCCGCGGGTGTCGAGGAACTTGTTGATGGGGTTCCAGCCCTGGTTGAGCGACATGGTGGTCAGGATGACGCCGTCGGGCGCGGTCTGCTTGACCTTCTCGAGAAAGGCCGCCAGGGCCTTGTCGTCGTACAGCGGATCCTGCGAGAGGTCGAGGTCGACGTCGAGCCGCTTGGCGGCGGCCGTCAGAACGTCGGTGTACTGGGCCTGGTGCCGCTTGATGTCGTACGCCGTGCCGGGCCAGCCCAGCCAGTACTTGTCGACGTTGGGTCGCGCGAACGCGCCCAGGATGCGCGGCCGGCCGGCCGGCTTGGGCTCGGCGCCCACCAGCGACGAGGCGAACTCAAACAGGCCTATCTTGGCCGCCAGCACCGAGGCGCCGGCGCCCATGAGGAAGCGACGGCGGTTCAGCGTCAGCGGACACCGCGACGGGCGACAGGTGGGGAGAGATGCCATGGCGGCTGCCTCCGATCTCAGGGTACGGGATTGGGTCACACGTGCCGAACCGATAGGCGGCACACCGTTGGTGTAATCGTTGGCGCGGCGCCTGTCAAAAGGAATCTCGCGGCCCCCAAGACGGCCGGGCCGCACCCGGGCAACGTTCCTCTCGACACCCCGCCGAGGCCGTGGTAGAGTCCCGGCCGGTCATCCGGTGTTATAAAAGGAGACGAACCGTGATTCGATGCGCCCTCGTGAGTGGCAAGGGCATGGGCCTGATGCACGGCAAGAACTTCCACGGGTTGCCCGGCGCCCAGGTCGTCGCCGTCTGCGATGGGGACCCGGAACTGCTCGCCAAGGCCGAGGCCGAGTTCGGCGTGCCGGGGTACGCCGGCCTGGACGACCTGCTCGCCCACTCGGACGCCGAACTCGTCCTCCTGATCGTCAACGAGACGCGTCGCATCGCGCCGCTCGGGCAGATTCTGGCCGCGGGCCGGCACGTCTTCACCGAGAAGCCGCTGTGTGGCCAGGACGGCCAGTATCGCGTGGCCGAGTCCGACGCGGCCGTGGCGGCGCCGGCCATCCGCCAGTGGCGCGAGTCGGGCCGGGCCCTGGGCATCAACTACAATTACCGCCTCTTCCGCCACTTCCGCCGGCTGCACGACGACGCCGTCGAGGGCCGCCTCGGCACCGTCCGGATGGTGCGTGCCCGCGCCCACTTCAACTGCTGGTCGCACCTGATCGACCAGATCCTCTGGACCATGGGGCCGCCCGAATGGGTCAGCGCGCTGGGCGACCCCGACGAGCCGGGCGGCTGGCAGCGCCTCATCCACATGGGATGGCCGGGCGGCGCCGTGGGCGAACTCGACGGGTCGAACCTATGGGGATACGACGACCATCCGCTGCGGCTCATGCTGGTCGGCGACAAGGCCTGCGCCGAGGCCCGCGGCCTCGACGGGTGGTACCGGCGGTCGAAGGCCGATGCCTGGCCCGAGGTCGTCGAGGACTCTTGGCAGGTCGAACCGGGCGTCCAGGAGTACCAGGAATCGTTCGGCCGGATGGCCGACGCCGTCGTCAAGGCCCTGGAGGCGGGCGACCCGCTGCCCGCCGACGGCAACGACGCGTGGAACGAACTGCTGCTGGAGGCTGCCGTCCACCGCTCAGCCCGGCGCGACGGCGAGCGCGTTCGCCTGGCCGACCTCGAGAAGGCCGCCATGGCCGCATCGGCGTGAGACCGGAAGGCATGCCCGCGGGCCCGAGCCAGGGCAGGCACCCATAGCCGCGAACGCGAGCGAGTAGATCATCTGGCGGAGAGGCCGGGATTCGAACCCGGGGAGCAGGTTTAAGCCCGCTCAACGGTTTAGCAAACCGTCGCTTTCGGCCACTCAGCCACCTCTCCGTCTGGCCATGACCCATATTCTACCTTTCCTGCGAGGGCTGTCAAGCCACCGACGCGCGGCGAAAACCGTTGACTCCGTCGGCGGCCCTGATTAGACTCCCCCCATCCACCACGCAAAGGGGACGCGATGAACGACCGCGAGCGGTTCCTGGCCACCATGCGGTACCAGCCGCGCGACCGCTGCCCGATGTGGGACTTCGGCTTCTGGGACGAAACGCTTGTCCGCTGGCACGCCGAGGGCCTGCCCGAGGAGGTCGACGATAACGCCAAGGCCGCGCGGTTCTTCGGCATGGACGATTTCGACATCGGCTGCGGCGTGCACATGGCCCTTCTGCCGGAGTTCGAGTACGAGGTCGTCCGCGAGACCGAGACCTACCGCTGGGAACGCCGCGGCGACGGCGTCGTCCAGATGGTCCACAAGCACTCGGTCACCATCCCGGAACCCACCGAGTTCCTCCTGACCGGCCGCGCGACCTGGCCCGAGTACAAGAAGCGGCTCGACCCGTCCGACCCGCGCCGCGTGCCCGAGGACTTTGCCGCGCAGGTGGCCCGGCACCGCGACGCGGACCGCACGTACCCCCTCAGCATCGGGGCCGGCAGCCTGTACGGCGTGCTGCGGAACTGGATCGGGGTGGAGGGTCTCAGCCTCCTGCTCTACGACGACCGGGCGCTGGTGGAGGAGATGGTCGAGCACCTGGCGCGGTGCGTCCTGGAGCCGCTCGGCCGGGCGTTGCCCCTGGCGAAGGCCCAGGGGGTGACGTTCGACCTGGGCGGCATGTGGGAAGATATCTGTTTCAATCGAGGCCCGCTCATCTCGCCGACGATGTTCCGCGAGATCTGCGGGCCGTGGTACCGGCAGATCGCGGACCTCTTGCGATCCTACGGGTGCGAGTTCCTCATGCTCGATTGCGACGGCCGCATCGACGACCTCACCCCGATCTGGCTCGACGCGGGCGTCAACGTCATGTTCCCCCTCGAGATCGGCGACTGGTGCGACCCGTACGCGTTGCGTAAGCGGTTCGGCAAGGGCCTCCTGATGCGCGGCGGGTTCGACAAGCACGTCCTGGCGCGCGGCCCGGAGGCCGTCACGGCCGAGGTTCGGCGCCTGGCGCCGCTGGTGGAGGAGGGGGCCTTCATTCCGCACTGCGATCACCGCGTGCCGGTCGACGTGCCCCTGTCGAACTACGTCCATTACGTGACCGAGGCCAAACGCGTCTGGGGCAAGGACCTGGCGAACATCCGGCCGATGGGGACGCTCAAGACGGCGTGAGTACTGCCTTGCGGCACTGGACAGCTTGCCTGCCGCGTGAAGGGGGGGAATGCCATGGTGTCTTGCCGCTGGGTCGAGCGGCAGGTGAGTCACCTCACGGCCTCAATGGGTGTTTTCCGACTCGATGCCGCGAGCGATTTCTTCTTCGAGCCCACGCCAGGGTTCTATGGATTCATCTCGCAGGGCGTGACGTCGGCATTGAACGACGCCATGCAGATGCTGGCCCGACACATCGGATCGCCTACTGCTCCAGTTATCGAACCGTGGGACGGCCCCGTGATGGGGCTGACGGCGGGCTCACATGATTTTGCTGCAGGAAGGGAGCCCCCAGGGCTGATCCGGCATGACGGACCTTTCAGAAGCCGCATCCACCTTGCCCTTGAGAACATGCACTCACCGTTTATCCTGGGCGGAATTCTTGCGCATGAACTCACCCACCACTATATGGCTGGCCGGGGCATTGCCCTGCCTGACGCTCAGCAGAATGAGCGGCTTACCGACGTGGCCAGTGTGTACATTGGCCTTGGTAAACTCACACTGAACGGGTATGAGCCGATGACTTGGGCAGTGCCGCGCGGCGACGGGCTTGTCCGCTACACGTACCGTGTGGGATACCTTGAGAGTGCGGACTTGGCGCTGGTCATGGCGCAGGTATGCGCCATGCGAGCTATCGAACCACATGCACCATACACCAACCTTACTGACCAGGCGAGAGGTTGGATGGGGCTTGCTGCCCCCAAAGTCCGCGACTACGAACTGCGCAAGTCCCTTGTTGGGGAGCGACAGTGCCCCAAATGCGGCAAGATGGCAACCTTCAGTTTTGGAGATAGCGACGACTTGGTTTACTGCTCGAACTGCGGGTGGGAATGGGAGGCGATTCTGCGAGATCTGCACCGCAGGCGGACGCGCCGCTGGTGGCACATCTGGAAGTGGCTACGCTGATACATCGGGCGACGGATGGCTCAGTTACCTGTCCGG
>DATKZB010000384.1:0-28775 GCA_035528235.1 Phycisphaerae bacterium | reverse complement strand
GGACCGCCATCAGGCTGTAGCGCGGGGGTTTATCCCCCGCGGGATCCTGCGCGGGGGATAAACCCCCGCGCTACGGCGCGTAAGTTTGGTTAATGCAAGAGGTTGCGTTCATTGCGGCGCAACAAGTGGCGTTGTAGGACTAGAACTGCCGCAGGAACCGGACGTCGTTCTCGAACAACAGCCGGATGTCGCGGATGCCGTACTTGAGCATCGCCGAGCGGTCGATGCCGAAGCCGAACGCCAGCCCCGTCACCTTCTCGGGGTCGTAGCCGACCGCCTCGAACACGTTTGGGTCGACCATGCCGCACCCCCCCACCTCCATCCAGCCGGTCCGCTTGCAGGCGGGGCAGCCGGACCCGCCGCACAGGAGGCACGAGAAGTAGAACTCGGCACTGGGCTCCGTGAAGGGGAAGTAACTGGGCAGGAACCGCGTTCGGGCGTGCGGCCCGATGAAGGCCCGGGCGAACGTCGTCAGCACGCTCTTGAGGTCGGCAAACGTTACGCCCTCGTCCACCCAGAGCCCCTCCAACTGGTGGAACATGTTGGAGTGGCCGGCGTCGACCGTGTCGGGCCGATATACCCGGCCGGGGGCCACCGCTCGGATGGGCGGTGGCTGGTTCTCCATGATGCGGATCTGGACCGTCGACGTCTGGGTCCTCAGGAGCAGGTTGTCGTTCAGGTAGTAGTTGTCGAGGGGGTCGCGGGCGGGGTGGGCCGGCGGGATGTTGAGGCCGACGAAGTTGTGCCACTCGTCCTCCACCTCGGGTCCCTCGACGCACGCGAACCCCAGGCGTCCGAAGATCTCGACCATCTCGCGGGTGGCGCGGGTAATCGGATGCAGCCGTCCGAGGCGCAGCGGCCGGCCCGGCATGGTGACATCGACCGTCGCGCCGCGGGGCCCGCTGCCTTCCAGCTCGGCTTTACGGGCGGCCAGACGGTCGGTCACGGCGGCCTTGAGGGCGTTAACGGCCTGGCCGAAGGCGGCCCGGTCGGCCGGCGGCACGGTGGGGATGGACTTCAGGAGGGTCGTGATGCGTCCGGCCTTGCGGCCCAGCCACTCGATGCGCACGGTCTCAAGGGCCTGGGCGTCGGGCGCGGCGGCGATACGGCCCAGCACGTCGTCGTGGAGTGCCTGGATGTCGGTCAGGCCCGGCATCGTCAGCCCTCCAGGGCCCCGCGGGCCTCCTGGACGATGGCATCGAAGGCCTTCGGGTCGTTCAGGGCCAGGTCGGCCAGGGCCTTGCGGTCGAGGGTGATGCCGGCCTTCTTGAGGCCGCCGACGAAGTGGCTGTACGACATGTCGCGTTGGCGGCAGGCGGCGCTGATGCGGGTGATCCAAAGCCGCCGGAAATCGCGCTTCTTGTCGCGCCGGTCGCGGTAGGCGTACTGATCGGCCTTCATGCGAGACTGCTTGGCCACGCGGTAGAGTTTGCCGCGCGCACCGGTGTATCCCTTGGTCCGTTTGAGGAGGCGTTTTTTGGCCTGCCGCCGCGCGGAACCTTTTCGTGTTCGAGGCATGATTGCTCTCCTGCTTCTCTCCAGGCGCCCTCGCGTGGCTTAGCCACCGAGGAGGCGCGTATAGACTTTGACCCTTCCGGTCTTGACGGTTGACTTGCCGCGGAGTCGGCGTTTGCGTTTGCCGGTCTTGCCGCTCATCAGGTGGCCGGCGTTGGAACGGTTGTGCAGGATCTTACCCGTGCGTGTCCGCCGCATGCGTTTCGCGATACCCTTGTGCGTTTTTCCCTTGGGCATGGTTTGCCCTCTCTCCTCCAGGTTGATGCAGGTACAAAAACTCCCCCCTGTTAACCACCCCGGGCCATCGGGCCCGGGCGGGACGTCGGGCTTCACGGGTCCGAACCGTTTCAGGACGATTTCTTGTTGGGAAGCAGGATGAGGATCATCCGCCTGCCTTCCCGCGTGGGCCCTCGCTCGACCACGGAGACATCGGTCAACTGGTCGACGAAGGCCCGCATGTTCTGTGTGGCATAGTCCATGTGGGCCAGTTCGCGGCCGCGGAAGAGCATGTTGACCATGACCTTGTCGCCGTGCTCAAGGAAATGCCTGGCCTGGCGTATTTTGAAGTCGCGGTCGTGGACCTCGGTCTTCGGCCTGACCCGGATTTCCTTGAGGCGAACCTCGTGGCTCTTGGCCTTGCTCTTGTGGCTCTTCTTGGCCTGCTGGTACTTGAACTTGCCGAAGTCCATGATTCGGCAGACCGGCGGGCGAACGTTCCCGGCCACCTCCACCAGGTCCATCCCGGCTTCGCTGGCCAGCCGCAGTGCCTCGTCGCGCTCGATGATCCCGAGTTGTTCGCCATCGCTCCCAATGACTCGCAGCGGCGAGATCTTGATCAGATCGTTGATCCGCTGCCTCGTATCTTTCAAGCGTACCTCCTTCTGAAAGGTCCCCGTATTCGTTTGGGTCGGTCCGCGGCCTACTCGGGACCCGGCGCTGTCGGCCGCAGCCGTTTGTCGCAAATCTCGTCGCGTGCGCGGGCCAGAAACGCCTCAAGCGGTTCGCCGCCCAGGTCGCCGAGGGCCTTGTCGCGCACGCCGACGGTTCCTGCCGTCTGCTCCTTCTCGCCCACGATCAGCATGTACGGGATACGGCGCAAGGTGGCCCGACGAATCTTGGCGCTGACCTTGTCGCTGGTGTCGTCGAGTTCGGCCCTCAGGCCCGCCGCCACCAGGGCCGCCAGCACCTGGCCGCCGTAGGTGTTATATCGGTCGCTGACCGGCAGAACGGTCACCTGAACCGGGGCCAGCCAGAGGGGGAAATCGCCGCCGTAATGCTCGATCAGGATGCCCAGGAACCGCTCGATGCTGCCCAGGATGGCCCGGTGGATCATCGCCGGCCGGTGCTGGGTGTTGTCCTGCCCAACGTACGCCAGGTCGAACCGCTCGGGCATCGCCAGGTCCACCTGGATCGTGCCGCACTGCCACGATCGGCCCAGGCAGTCGCGGACGTGGTAATCGATCTTCGGTGCGTAGAAGGCCCCTTCGCCCTCGTTGACCTTGTACTGTATGTCGCACGCCTCCAGGGCGCCGCGCAGGGCCCCCGTGGCGTGCTGCCACATCTCGTCGGTGCCGATGGAGTGTTCGGGCCGGGTCGAGAGTTCCACCCGCACGTCCTGGAACCCGAAGGTGCGGTAAATGGTGTCGACCAGACGGATGACGCCGACGACCTCGTCCTGAATCTGCTCGGGCAGGCAAAAGATGTGGGCGTCGTCCTGGGTGAACTGTCGCACACGCAGCAGGCCGTGCAGCACGCCGCTCTTCTCGTGCCGGTGCACCAGGCCCAGTTCGGCCATCCGCAACGGCAACTCGCGGTACGAGTGCGGGCGGTTGAGGTACACGAGCAGGCCGCCGGGGCAATTCATCGGCTTGATGGCGTAGGCGGCACCGTCGACCTCGGTGAAGTACATCGCCTCGCGATAGTTGTCCCAGTGCCCGCTGCGGTGCCAGAGCGCCTCGCTCAGGATGGTGGGTGTCCGGACCTCCTGGTACCCGGTCTCGCGGTGGAGCCGGCGCCAGTAGTCCAGGATTTCGTTCAGCACCACCATGCCATTGTGGTGCATGAAGGCGAAGCCCGGCCCCTCTGGGTGGAAACTGAAGAGGTCGAGGTCCTTGCCGATGCGTCGGTGGTCGCGTTTTCTGGCCTCTTCCAGTTGGGCCAGGTGCGCGTCGAGGGCCTTTCCCGAGAAGAACGCCGTGCCGTAGATGCGCTGGAGCATCGGCCGGGTCGAGTCGCCGCGCCAGTAACTGCCCGCCACGTTCAGCAGTTTGAAACTGGCCACCTTGCCGGCGTGGGGGATGTGCGGCCCGCGGCAGAGGTCCACGAAATCGGCCGACCGGTACAGCGACACGCATCCGGCGGCGTCGGGGACGGGCTTGGCCTCGGCGTCGTGGATTTCCTCGCCCTCGGTCACCTGGGCGGCGGCGATGTCTCGGAGGAGTTCGACCTTGTAATCCTGGCCGGTGTCCTGCATCTCGGCCGTGGCTTGGTCGAACGGAACCTCCTGGCGTTGGAACGGGGCCTTCTGGGCGATGATCGTGGCCATCTCGGCCTCGATCCGCCCGAGGTCCTCGTCGGCGATCCGGTCCGGCAGGTCGAAATCGTAATAGAACCCGTTGTCGATGGCCGGTCCGATGCCGAACTTCACGCCCTCGCCATAGACTCGGCGCACGGCGGCCGCCATGATGTGGGCGGTGGAGTGACGCAGAATCGACAGGGCCTCGTCGCTTTTGTCGGTCAGGATCTGGAGGTCGTACGGGCCGCCGGGGCCCAGCACGGTCTGAAGATCCACCAACTTGCCATTCAGCCTGGCAGCGACGGCGGCTTTAGCCAGGCCTGAACCGATCTGGTTGGCAACGTCCGCGACGCTTGCCCCATCGGCCACTTCCATTGTATGTCCGTCAGGAAGCTTGACCGTAGGCATAGCGTTCTCGGCCCGGATGCCCCGTCGTGGGCAGCGCCGGGCGTTTGTCCTCCCGATTCCATTGGCAGCAGCCATCAACGCGGATAACAATGCGGAAGGATACGGCGCCCCCGGGCGTCTGTCAAGGCTTTTCGGCCTTCCGACTTGGATGGTCAGACGTGTTGGCGGGGCGTTGCCCCGCCCTACGTCAGGCCGAACCGGCGGCAAAGCCCTTCTCGAGGGCCAGTTTCGCGAACAGGACCGCCATGACGAACAGGATGCCCGCGCACCCGATGAGCAGGGCCTTGTAGAGCCGCCCCTCGAGCAGCCGCCGCCCGCGCGAGATGCCCAGCGACGTCGCGCTGTACCACACGAGGTCCGCCGAGATGTGACCGCCGAAAAACGCTGCCACGCCCGGCCACCCCATCGCCACCGCGCCCGCCAGGAGCAGGGCCGGCTGCGTCACCCACCAGAGGTACCAGTACGGGTTCACGACGCTCGTGATGAAGCCCGTCGGGATAGCCCCGAGGCGCAGGATCCCCCGTGCCTCGACGTCGGGCGGCCGCCGCGACTGCCCGAGCAGGCCGAGGCCCATCCACACCAGGGCCGCGGCCCCCACCGTGCCGATGCCCACCAGAACCCACCGGTTCTCCATAAACGAGGCCAGGCCCAGGACCAGCAGGGCCACGACGGGCAGTTCGGCCAAAGCGTGGCCGAGGACGGCCCCCGGCCCGAACCAGAACCCGCGTCGATGGCTGCCGGCCACCGTGGCCGAGAACATCGGTCCGGGCACCAGGGCCCCCGAGAGCGCCAGGATGAAACTTCCCAGCGCCAGGCCCAGCAGATCGAGCACCATGGTTTGGCCTCCGAGGCAAGGGATTCTAGCCGCTGGGCCGCCTCCGAGGCAATGGCACAGCCCGCGACCCTGGCGCGAGATGGCCGATTATCCGCCTGCCCCCTGGTTTTCCACCGGACGGGGTGTATAATGATTCCCGTAAGTGCCGATAGATTCTAACGGGAAGGTCCAAGAGCGAGGGGCTCTGCCTGGACCGCTCAGGCGGGAATCCGTGAACCACGAACTCAAACGCAAGGCACACGCCGAGTTCTGCAGTTGGGCCTCGACGTACGATGCCCACTGGCTCAACCGTTTTCTGTTCGAGCCGTCACACCGGATGCTCCTTGACGAACTGAAGCCCGTTTCGCCGGGCCGCATCCTCGACGTGGGCTGCGGCACGGGCGAACTGGCTAACCGCCTGGCCCACCGCGGGTGGCAGGTCGTGGGCCTCGACCTGTGCGAGCCCATGCTGCACCGGGCACGCTTCAAGTTGAACGGCTATGCCGGAAGCGTCCGCCTGACCGTGGCCGACAGCGAGCACGTGCCGTTTGCCGACGCCACGTTCGACGTCGTGACCTGCGCCAACTCGTTTCACCACTACCCGCACCAGGACGCCGTGGTCCGCGAACTGCACCGGGTTCTGAAGCCCGGGGGCCGGCTCCTGCTGCTCGACGGCTGGCCGGACCACTTTATGGGCCGCATCATCTACGATGTCATCATCACCCGCGTCGAGGGCGGTAACGTCCGGCACCGCGAGTCCGGGCACGTGCGGGCGATGTTCGAGGAGGCCGGCTTCCAGGGCATTCGGCAGAAGCGGGCCTACTCGCTCTTCCCCGTCCTCATGACCCGTGGCACCGTCCCGCAGTAGCAACCGCGCGGCGGCCGAGAGCCCCCGATGGTCCAACCCATCCAGTCATCACCTGGCCCATACCCGGTCAATCGGCGGTCGATGCGCCGTGGTCTCCTGCCGAAGGTGCTACCGCTGGTGGGCCTGTTGGCCGTCATAGGCATGGCCCTCTCGGCCGAGGTGACAGACCGGGCGGGCCCCGCGCCGGGGGCGTCGGCGGTCTATCCGAAAGACCCGGCCGAGATGGAGAAACTGGCGAAGCAGGACCCGCTGGCGCTGCTCCTCCTCTCGTGCAGGTGGAGCGACGAGCGCATCACGGATTACACCTGCCGGTTCCAGAAGGTCGAGCGCATCGACGGCGAACTGCGCAAGCCCGAAATCATGCGGATGAAGTTCCGCTGCAAGCCGCTCAGCGTGTACCTGAAGTGGACCGGCGAGCTGAGCAAGGACCAAGAGGTCATCTACGTCGATGGGGCCAACAAGGGCAACGCCTGGGTCCATCCGTCGGGCCTGCTGGGCTGGCTGTTCCGCAAGGTCAACGTCGACCCGAACTCCAAACTCGCCATGAAGCACAGCCGCCGGCCCATCTCGATGGCCGGCATGGGATTCATGGGCAACCTGGTGATCGGCCAGTGCGTGGACGCCAAGGCTCGCGGCGACCTGACGTTGACCTACGAAGGCATACGCCACGAGGGCGGCCGGCCGTCTTACGTCTTCAAGCGGGTCCTGCCCAAAGACAAGGGGTACCCGGTCGAGGTGCTCATCATCTATATCGACCGCGAATACCTGGTCTGCGTCCGCACGGACGGCTACGACTGGGGCGGCGACCTGATCAGCCACTACCTGTACAGCGAACTGGTTATCAACCCCGGCGTGACCGACGCGGATTTCGATCCCGACAACCGCGAGTACGCCTATCGCCTGTTCTGAGTGGCCATGGCGACGTTTGCCGATATTGAGGCCGTCCTGTTCGACCTGGGCGGCACGCTGGTCGACTACCCTGTGCCCAGTTGGCCGGTGCTGGCGGGGCGGTGTGCGCGGGGCGTCTTGTCCGGGATGGTCGTCGGCTCCGAGGGCCGGTTGCCGCCCGCCACCGAGGTGCCCGGACCCGACGAGGCGCAGTCCCGCCGCCGCGCGCCGGGACCCGACACGCCCGTGGCCCACCGCGTCATGGCGGCCCTCAGGCGGGTGGTCCGAAGCGTCAGCGGCCGCACCCTTCCCAACATGGGCGAGATGTGCTTCCGGCCGCTCATGGCCAGGGGCCGCCTCTTCGACGACACCCTGCCCGCCCTGCGGGCCCTGCGCGGGCGCGGGTACCGGCTGGGCCTGGTGTCGAACACCCCCTGGGGCACGCCCGATTACCTCTGGGGCAGCCAACTCGAACGGTTCCACCTGGCGCCGCTGTTCGAGGTGGCGTGCTTCTCGAGCGAGGTCGGCTTCCGCAAACCCGACCCGCGCGTCTTCCACGCGGCCCTCGACCGGCTGGGCGTGGGGCCGGAGCGGGCGTTTTTCGTCGGCGACGACACGGGCGCCGACATCGTCGGCGCCGCCGGGCTGGGTATGCGTTGTGCCCTTATCCGGCGACCCGGCCACGAGCTCCCCGCCGGGCCCGCCGCGCCGGACCTCTCCATCACGTCCCTGGCCGAACTCCTCGACGTCCTGCCCGGCCGCGACCAAAAACCTTGACACCCCGGCAGTCCCCTCATACCATGATTTTTCCTACGCATTCTTTGCCGGCGGACGCCGGGGCGGCTGTTTCTGCAACGCCAGTTGTCGCGCGGCGGCCGTACCAGGCCGCCCCGACCGGGTCTGATGCGTGTTCCTGACGGCCTAGGAAGGCCGCCAGGCGGCATAAAGTAGCGAAGGTGCGTTGCAGGACTTTGTCCACCGGTTCCAACGTGAAAGGCACCCATGGCCCATGACGTAACCTTGGTGACGGGCGACGGCACCGGCCCGCAGCTCGCGGCCGTTGCGCGAGAGGTCGTCGACGCCACCGGCGCCCGCATTGCCTGGGACGTTCAGGAGGCCGGCATCGACTGCCTCCAGAAGTACGGCACCCCCCTGCCCGACCCGCTCTTGAAGAGCATCGAGCGGACCCGCGTCGCCCTCAAGGCCCCCATCACCACGCCCGTGGGCAAGGGGTTCCGCAGCGTCAACGTGCATCTGCGGCAGGTGTTCGGCCTGTATGCGTGCCTGAGACCGTGCAAGTCGTATGCGGGCGTCCGCAGCCGGTACGAGAACATCGACCTGGTGGTCGTCCGCGAGAACACCGAGGACCTGTACGCGGGCGTCGAGTTCGAGAAGGGTGCCGAGGCCACGCGCAGCCTCTTCCGGACCATCAACGAGTTGAGCGCCGACAAGAAGATTTGCACCGGCGACGCCACCACCGGCATCAGCATCAAGCCCATCAGCGTCGAGGCCACCCGGCGCATCCACCACTTCGCCTTCCGGTACGCCCGCCAGCACGGCCGCCGCAAGGTGACGACCGTCCACAAGGCCAACATCATGAAGCACTCCGACGGCCTGTGGCTGGAGGTGGCCCGCGAGGTGGCCCAGGACTACGGCGACGTCGAGTTCGAGGACCGCATCGTCGACAACATGTGCATGCAACTGGTGCAGAAGCCGGAACTGTACGACGTGCTGGTCCTGCCGAACCTCTACGGCGACATCCTGAGCGACCTGTGCGCGGGCCTCGTGGGCGGGCTGGGCGTGGCGCCGGGCGCCAACATCGGCGACGACATGGCCGTCTTCGAGGCCACCCACGGCTCGGCCCCCAAGTACACGGGCCAGAACAAGGTCAACCCGACGGCCCTTATCCTCTCCGGCGCGCTGATGCTCGATTACCTGGGCGAGAAAGACGCCGCCCGCCGCCTCGAAGCCGCCGTCGCCGCCGTCATCGCCGAGGGCCGGTCGGTCACCTACGACATGAAACCGCACCGCGACGACCCCACCGCCGTCGGCACGCGCGAGATGGGCCAGGCCATTATCGACAAGTTGGCTGGGCACTAGGCGCGCTCAAGAACACGTACGTCGGTGCTCATCGCTCGCACCATTTCTGGACGAGGGTCATGGACGCCGGCCGACCACCCGCAACGCCCCACTCGTCGCGCGACCGGCAGGGCCGCTGGCTGGCCCTCGTGTCGGGCGAGACCCAGAGTCCCCTGGCGTCGCTCGCCCGCTTGGGCCTCGCGGTCCTGGCCGGGCTCTACCGGGTCGGCCTGGCCGTCGCGAACCTGCGATGGCGGCTGGCAGGCGCGGCCCGGCGGGCCCCCTGCGCCGTCGTCAGCGTGGGCAACCTGACGGTCGGCGGCACGGGCAAGACGCCGATGGTGGCGCACCTGGCGGCGCTGGCCGCGGCCGCCGGCGCCCGGCCGCTCATCGTGAGCCGCGGTTACGGCGCCGCCGCCGGCATGCCGAACGAGGAGGCGCAGGAACTGGCGCACCTGTGTCCCGGCGTCCCGCACGTTCAGGATCCCGACCGC
Source organism: Phycisphaerae bacterium (assembly GCA_035528235.1). Taxonomy (GTDB): domain Bacteria; phylum Planctomycetota; class Phycisphaerae; order FEN-1346; family FEN-1346; genus DATKZB01. The sequence goes on along the minus strand of DATKZB010000384.1, from coordinate 19,194 downwards.
CTGCGGGCCATTGAGGACTGGGCGGCCGCGCACCCCTGCGACGTGGCCATCCTCGACGACGGCTTTCAGCACCGCCGCTGCGCCCGCGATCTCAACATGGTCCTCATCGACGCCCTGCGACCGTTCGGCTACGGTCACCTCCTGCCGCGCGGCCTCTTGCGCGAGCCGCCGTCGGCCCTTCGCCGGGCGGACATCGTCGTCATCACGCGGGCCGAGCAGGTCGCGGCCGCGCACCTCGTGGACCTGAAGACGACCGTTCGCGGCCTTGTACGCGACGACACGCCCGTCTGCGTGGCCGAACACCGGCCCGCCGGCGTGCTCTTGGCCAACGGGTCGCAGCGTGACGTCGGGTGGCTTCGCGATCGCGAGGTAGTTGCCGCGTGCGGCATCGGCAACCCGGAGGCGTTTCGCCGGACGCTCGAAGCCCTCGGCGCGCGCGTCGTGCGGTTCGACGCGTTCCGAGACCATTACGCCTACACGCGGGCCGATTTGGAGCGCCTGGCCCAGGCTGCCCACGACGCCGGGGCCAAGACGCTTGTGACCACGGGTAAGGATTATGTAAAATGGCGGCCGCTGCTCGAAGGCGGGCCGGGGACGCCGGCGGTCGACGTGGCCGCCCTGGAGGTGGCCCTGCGGATAACCGAGGGCGACGACGCCCTGGGCCGCGCCATGGCAGCCGTCTTGTCTAAGTCCGACGGTCAGGGAGGCCGCTGATGCGCCAGCCCAAGACGTACGAACCCGTCGACCTGTCGGCTCTCGAGTCGTTTTCCATCGCCCAGCGCCAACACAAGGTTCGCCTGGCCGACCTGGCGGCACCGGCCGAGCCGGGCGCCACCGTGGCCGCGTTCTTCGAGTCGCTGCCCTCGACGCCGGTTACGGCCGGTCTGCGGGCCCTGGCGGCCGCCATCGTCCATGCCGCGCGGCAAGACGCGCCGGTCGTCGTGGCCTTCGGCGGGCACGTGGTCAAGTGCGGCCTAGGGCCGGTCATCATCGACCTGATGACGAGCGGCATCGTCACGGCCGTGGCCACGCACGGTGCGGGGGCCATCCACGACCTGGAACTCGCCTACCACGGCGAGACCAGCGAAGACCCGGCCCAGACAATCCGCGACGGCAAGTTCGGCATGGTCGAGGAGACGCCCGCTTACCTGAACGCGGCCGCCCGCCTGGGCCGGCATCGCGGCCTGGGCCAGGCCCTGGGCGACCTCATGAACGAGGACCCGGAGGAGTTCCCGCACGCCGACAAGAGTATCCTCGCCGCGGCGAGCCGTCTCGATTGCACCGCCACGGTCCACGTGGCCATCGGGACCGACACCGTCCACATGCACCCGGATGCCGACGGCGGCGACATCGGCCAGGCCTCGCTGCTGGACTTCCGCAAACTCTGCGCCGTGGTGGCCGACATGCGCGAGGGCGTCTGGATCAACCTGGGGTCGGCCGTCATCCTGCCCGAGGTCTTCATGAAGGCGTACACGGTGGCCGTCAACCTGGGCGCCAAACTCGACCACATGGTCACGGCCAACCTCGACCAGATTCAACATTACCGGCCGGACCAGAACGTTATCCGTCGGCCGACCGACCGCGGCATCGCCCTGACGGGCCATCACGAGATCCTGGTGCCGCTGCTGCGGCACCTGGTACTCTTGGAACTGGAGACGCGCTAGTGCTAGAGCGCTACTTGTCGCGCGGGGGCCGGCCCAGGCCGCCGCGATAGAGGCGGATGCGTGTTCCTGGCGGCCTAGGAAGGCCGCCAGGCGTAAGGAAGTGGCGAAGTGGCGGTGTAGGACGAGGAGGTACCGCGTGTATCGCCAATTGGTCCAACTGGTTGAGCGGCTCGGCCGACCGCGGCTGTGCGTCGTCGGCGACCTGGTGCTCGACCGCTACGTCTTTGGCGACGCCGAGCGCATCAGCCCCGAGGCGCCCATCGCGGTCCTGAGGGCCGTCGACGAGGAGGTCCGTCTCGGCGGCGCTGGCGCGGTCGTCAACAACCTGCGGGCGCTCGGGGCGCGCGTCAGCGTCTTCAGCGTCGTCGGTAAGGATGTGGCGGGAGACGCAGTGCTCGGGCAACTCAAGGCCGCCGGCGCCGCGACCGGCGGCGTCGTCCGCCTGGCCCACCGGCCCACCACCATCAAGACGCGATTCGTCGGGCGCGCCCAGCATCGTCACCCGCAGCAGGTGCTCCGCGTCGACCAGGAAGACACCACGCCCCTGGCCCGCGACACCGAGGACCGCCTCCTGGCCAAGGTCAAGGCGGCCCTGAAATCGGCCGACGGCGTCGTCCTGAGCGACTACGACAAGGGCGTCCTGACGCCGCGCCTCACCCGGGCCGTCATCGGCCTGGCCCGCCGCAAACGGGTGCCCGTGCTGGTCGACCCCGTCAGGACGTCGGACTACCGCAAATACCGCCGGGCCACCTTGCTGACGCCCAATCGGGCCGAGACGCAACTGGCGTCCGGCATCCACCTGGCCGGGCGCGACGCCATCCGCCAGGCCGCCAGGAAACTGGTCCACGACCTCGCGCTGGACGCCCTCGTCGTGACGCTCGACAAGGAGGGCGCCTGGCTGGCCGTGCGCGGCAAGCCGGGCCGGATGGTGCCCACGCGGCCGCGGCCGGTCTACGACGTGACGGGCGCCGGCGACATGGTCATCGCCGTCATCGCGATTGCGATGGCCGCCGGGGCCACGCTGCTCGACGCCGTCCGGCTGGCCAACGTGGCGGGCGGGCTGGAGGTCCAGAAGTTCGGCGTCCAGACGGTGTCGCGCGACGAGATCATCGCCGAACTCCTGGAAGAGGCCCGTCGCAGCGGCGACAAAATTCGCACGCGCGACGCCCTGCTGGCCGACCTGGCCCGGCACCGGTCGCGCGGCGAGAGCATCGCGTTCACCAACGGGTGTTTCGACCTGATTCACGCCGGGCACATCGAGTACTTCGAGTTCTCGGGCCGGCAGGCCGACGTGCTGGTGGTGGGCCTGAACTCCGACCGTAGCGTGCGGGCCAACAAGGGACCCACGCGGCCCATCTGCTCCGAGGGGCAGCGTGCCCGGGTGCTCGCGGCCCTCCAGGCCATCGACTACATCGTTATTTTCGACGAGGACACGCCGCTGGGGCTAATCCAGGCCGTCCGGCCCGATTTCCTCATCAAGGGCGAGGACTGGCGGTACAAGGGCGTCGTGGGCCGCGAGGTCGTCGAATCCTACGGCGGCCGCGTCGTCCTGGCGCCGCTCGTCAAGGGCCTCAGCACCACCGAACTCGTGAACCGTATCCGCGGCACCAGCCCGGCCGCCCCGCGGCGGCGCAAAGGAGGCCCGTCGTGATTGACTCGATCCGCGCGCATCTGGCCATGAGCGCCGACGTCCTGACCCGCATGGGCGAGGAACTGCCCGAGACCGTCGCCCGCGCCGCCGAGGTGTTCATCGAGGCCGCCCGGGCCGGCCGCACCATCTACATCTGCGGCAACGGCGGCAGCGCCGCCCAGGCCCAGCACATCGCCGGAGAACTCGTCGGCCGGTTCCTCAAGGACCGGCCCGCCCTGCCCTGCATCGCCCTGACCACCGACACCAGCGTCCTGACGGCGGTGGCCAACGACTACGATTTCGAGGACATCTTCTCGCGGCAGGTTGAGGGCCTCGTCCGCGAGGGCGACGTTCTGTGGGCCCTCTCGACGAGCGGCGACAGCGTGAACGTCCTGAAGGCGGCGTCGGCGGCCCACCAGCGCGGCGCCAAGGTCGTCGGCATGACCGGCCGCGACGGGGGCAAACTCAAGCAACTCTGCGACGTCACCCTGTGTGTGCCGGCCGACTCCAGTCCCCCCGTCCAGGAGGGGCACCTCGCCCTCCTGCACGTTCTGTGCCGGCTCATCGAGGAGGCCGTCTTCGGCGGCGACGAGGCCGACGAGTGAGGTGATGACCGTGGCTGACCCGGCCGTATTCCTGGACCGCGACGGTACGCTCATCGACGAGGTGGGCTACGCCACCCGTCCCGAGCAGATCCGCATCCTCGGCGGCGTGGCCGGGGCGCTGGCCGATTTGGCGCAGGCCGGGTACAAACTCGTCGTCGTCACGAACCAGTCGGCCATCGCCCGCGGCCTGGCGACCGAGCAGAACCTGGAACGCTTCCACGCGGCCCTCGACCGGCACCTCGACCTGTTGGGCGCCCGCCTCGACGCCTACTACACGTGCCCGCACCACCCCGACCCCGGTGGCGACACGGCCCGGCCCGACCTGGCCGTCGAGTGCGACTGCCGCAAACCCAAGCCCGGGCTCATCCTCCGGGCGGCCGAGGACCTGGATCTCGACCTGGCGGCCTCGTGGATGGTCGGCGACACCTGGCGCGACATCGCGGCCGGGCAGGCGGCCGGCGTCCGGACGATCAAACTGCCGGCCGACCCGGCGCACGAGGTGGGCCGTCCGCCCGACGTCGCGCCGCCCACGGCCGAGGCCCGCACCTTGGCCCAGGCCGCGCGGATCATCCTTGGCACGACCGAGGCCCGGCCGGGCGTTGCTGCCCCCGCCGCTGAGCCGCCCGCCGCACCTTCCGCGCCGCCGCGCGAGGAAACACCCGAGGAACCGCCGGCCGAGGCCGAGCCGGTCCCCTTCGAGCCCCCGGCGCCGACGCTGGAGGCGCCCGAGGTTGCCCCCGAGGCGCCTCCGGAGGCTGTCGCCGAACCGCCGGCCCCGCCCGAGGAACCGGCGGCGGTCGAAGAACCTTCCCCGCCCGAGGTGCCCCAGCCGGAGGCCGCACCCGAGGAGACGCCCGACATGGAGTCACCCGAGACGGTTCCAGCGGCCACGGTGGCCGGTTGCTGCGCGCGATGCGGCCAGGACCTGCTCGAGTCGGACGTGGCGGAGGGGGCCGCGGCGTGGCACGGCGAGTTCCTCCTGTGCGCCGAGTGCCTGGCCCACCAGGTGCGCGATGGCGACGGCGCCTTCAGCGGGGGCGCCGTCGAGTTGCTGCGGTCGGTCCTCGTGGAACTGCGGCGGCTCAACCGCGCGCAGCAAGGGCCCAGCCTGTCGTGGCTGCGGATGGCGGCCTACCTGGTCGAGGCGGGGGCCATTTTCTGCGGCCTCCCGCTGGTGCTGGTGGGACCCGAAAAGGTGTTGTACATCCAGATAGCCATCTTCCTGCAATTGCTGGTCATCGCGCTGGTCCTGTTTGAGAGACGCTCATGACGCTCGTGGTGGCATTGCCGAACTGGGTAGGCGATGCCGTCATGGCGACGCCTACGCTCAGGGCGCTGCGTGCCCGGTTTCCCGAGGAGCGGATCGTCGCCCTGGTGCGGCCGTACGTGCGGCCGGTCCTGGAACCAAACCCGTGGACCGACGCCTTTCTCGACGCGGGCAAATCGGCCGCGGCGACGAAGGCGGCGCTGCGCGACATCCGCGGCGAGGACGCCCAGACCGGCGTCCTGCTCACCAACAGCCTGCGCAGCGCCCTCCTGTTCTGGATGGGCGGTGTGCGGCGGCGGATCGGGTATGCCCGGGGTGGCCGCGGGTTGCTGCTGACCGACCCGCTCGACCCGCCGCGCGAGGGCCGGCGGTTCGTCCCCACGCCGCAAATCACATACTACCTGGCGCTGGCCGAGGTGCTGGGTGCCCCCACCGACGACCGCCGCATGGAACTCGCCACGACCGACGAGGACGAGGCCGCCGCCATCGCCGCCTACCAGACGGCCGACCTCGACCCTGGCACAACGTTGCTTCTGTGTCCGGGCCACGCGTTCGGTCCGTCGAAGGCCTGGCCGGCGCCGCACTGGGGCGACCTGGTGCGCGGGGCCCGCGAGCGGTTCGGCCTGGAGTCGGCCATCCTGTGCGGGCCGCGCGAGGGGCCACTGGCGGCCGCCATTGCCGACGCCGCCGGCGGATGCGCCAGTCTCCACGACCGCGGCATCACGCTGGCGTCGGCCCGGGCCGTCGTCAGGCGGGCGAGGGCCATGGTGGCGGTGGACAGCGGCCTCAGGCACTACGCGGCCGCATTCGGTCGGCCGGTGGTCGCCCTGTTCGGGTCCACGCACATCGAATGGACCGAGACCTGGTACGAGAAAGAGGTGCGGCTCCAGGGCGCGGTGGCGTGCGGTCCGTGCCAGGAACCCGTTTGCCCGACCGGAACGTCGGAGTGCATGTGGAAGATCACGCCCGGCGAGGCGCTCGACGCCCTGGCCGAGGCGCTTACGGCGGTCTGAGACCGGATTCGGGCGCGGTGGGTCCCCGTACCCACCGCGCCGGCTCGACTCGTGTGGGGAGCGCGGCGGGTGCGGGGACCCGCCGCGCAAACGCCCTGATGTGACCGCGACCGTCCCTGAGACAGGACGCCCATGTTCGACCGCGACCAACTCGAGGCCGTTCGCGAGGGCCGCCACGTGCCCCAGGACCTGGCCTCGATCATCATTCCGCACTACCAGACGGGCGACCTGGCGCGGCTGTGCCTGCGTGCCATCCGCCGGCTGACCGACCACCCGTTCGAGGTCATCGTTGTCGACAACCACAGCCAGGACGGGTCGCTGGAGGTCCTGCGTGCCATCAAGTGGATCCGCCTGGTGGAACGCGGGCCGGAGACGGAAGACCATGCCGTGTACGCCCACGCCGGCGCGATGGACGTCGGCACGGCCGCCGCCAGGGGACGCTGGCTTGTCAGTTTCCATACCGATACAATCGTGCGACGGGCCGGGTGGCTGGGCGAGATGCTGGCGCGACTGAAGGCCAACCCGAAGGCCGCCGCCCTGGGGTCCGACAAACTCGACACCGACCCCGGTTGGTACCGGGCGATGAAACGCCTGTGGGACACGCATCGCATGAAAGCGCTGGCCCGCCGGCTGGCGGGGCTCGCGCCCGATGCGCGGCACGGGCCGTCGCCCTGGTATCCGCGGTCGTACTGCGCGGTGTATCGGCTGGATCTGGTGCGCGAACTGGGCCTCGACTGGCAGCCGGCGCCCGGCCGGCCGACGGGCGAACGGCTCTATCGCGGCCTGGTCGACGCCGGTTACGAGGGCATCCGACTGACGGCCGGCGAGATGCACGAGTACGTCGAACACGTGGCCCACGCGACGGCCCTGCTGGGTCGCGGCGGCGTGGGGCACTGGCGCGGCAACCAGAAGGTCCGCGGGGCCCTGCGGCGCATCATGGGTTCGGACCTGGCGAGGGAACTCTTGAGCGATGATTCGCTCGACCGCTGACCGGCATGACGGTGCTCCACATCCATCCCGACTGTCGCGCGTTGCTCGAGGCCAACGGCCTGACCACGTTCGACGCGCTCTTCGCGGCCGGCGAGGCGGGTCAGGTCGACGGGCATTGGCAGCGGGCGGTGTCGCGCGTCGAGCTGCGCGGCCCCGACGGCCGGAACGTGGTCGTTTACCTGAAACGTCATTGGGGGACCCTGGCGTGCCGCGCGTGGCGCGACCTGCTGCACCTCGCGCGGCCCCTGGTCCCCGCCCAGCGGGAGTGGCGTAACGCCATGCGACTGGCCGAGGCCGACATCGCGGTGGCGGTGCCCGTCGCCTGGGGCCGCAGCGACGATGGCGACCGGCCGCGGGCGCTCATCGCGTCGCGCGGCGTGGCCGGGCCGTCGCTGGCCGAGTGGCTGTACGCCTCCAGGGCCGCGCCGCCCGCGCCGGCCTTGCGGCGCGCGGTGGCGGAGGCCGTCGGCCGGGCCGTGCGGCGTCTGCACGACGCCGGGTTCTCGTTTCCCGACCTGTACGGCAAGCACCTGTTTCTCGATGGCTTGGACGGCGGCCGGCCTCGCGTGGTTCTCATCGACCCGCAGCGTCTCGGGAGCTACACGATTCGGCGCAGCCAGAAGAACCTGGCGGCCCTGTGGGTCTCGACCGAGGGGCTGGGCGTGTCGCGTGCCGACCGGCTTCGCGTGTTCCGGGCGTACCTGGGCTACAAGACGCTCGACTATGCCGCGCGCCAGACGGCCCGGCTCGTGTCGTACGCGGCCGCGCGGATGCCCGGTCGTGGGCAGGACCCCAAGTTGCTCGAGAGCCGCCGGACGGCGCCGGCCGGCGGCGCCCCCGCGGCCGCGGGGCCGCTGATAGGCGTCGACGGCGGGCGCCTGCGCGTCGAGCGCGGGTTCCGGCCCGTGCTGGAGGCGGCCGACTTGGCGACCCTGGACCAGGTCATGGCCATGCCGGGCGGGCGGGTCTACCGCAAGGGCTTCGGCCGGTCGACCGTCCGCATCGAACTGGCCGACCCGTCCGGCGGCCAGCGGGCCGTCTACGTCAAACGGTACACCCGGGTGCCGCTGCGGACGAAACTGCGGCGGATGCTGGGCCTGAACCCGCCGATTTCGTTCGCGCGGAACGAGGAGCGCGGCCTGGTGCGGGTGGCGAGCGCGGGCATCGCCACGATGCGGTGCCTGGCGGTGGGCGAGGAGATGATTCGCCGCGGACGGCGCGAGCGCAGTTGCATCCTGACCGAAGAGATTCCCGGCGCCACCCAGGCCGACGATTACTGCCAAGCCGCGCTGGCGGATCCCCTCGCGCGCGACCAGGTGGCGGCCAGGCGGCGGCTGGTCCGGCAGATGGCCGGTCTCGCGCGCCGGATGCATGCCGCGCGGCTGTCGCACCGCGACTTTTACCTGTGCCACCTGATGGTCCGGCCGGTCGCGGGCGCGGAGCCGGTGCTCCACCTGATTGACCTCCAGCGGTTGACGCATCATCGGCGGGGCATCGGGCGGCGATGGGTCGTCAAGGACCTGGCCGCCCTGCTCTTCTCGTCGTGGCCGTCGGCTGCCACGGGTATCCGCTCGCCCGTGTTCACGAACACCGACCGGATGCGGTTCGCGCGGGCGTACTTTGCCCTGCCGCGCCTGGGCCAGAACCAGAAGCGATTGCTCCGCCAGGTGGTGGCGAAGGCGCGGGGCGTTGCGAGTCGCGAGGCGCGGCGTGCGCGAAGGGGCGGTGGCGCGTGAAGATCGGGTTCCAGATCGAGCATCTCGACCCGTCGCGCGGTGGCGCCGAGACGTACGTCCACCGTTTTGCCGAGACACTCATCGCCGCCGGGCACGAGGTCCACCTGTTTGCCACCGGTTTCCAGACCGAGCCGGCCGGCGCCGTGACGCACCACGTGCTGCAGCGCGGTCTGTCGCGGCCCGAGCGCGACCTGCGGTTTGCCCGGGCCGCGCGCAAGGCCGCACGCCGGGCCGGCCTCGACGTGGTGGTGGCCGTGGGGCGGACGCTGGGGGCCAACGTGCTCCAACCCCACGGCGGGACGTTGCCGGGCAGCCGCCGGCAGAACCTCCTCCTGATGCGAAACGCGACCTTGCGCGGCCTGAAGCAGGCGTTCGACTGGGCCAACCCGCGCATCCGGGCCCAGTTGTGGATCGAGCGTCGCCAGTACGAGACCGAGCCGGCGCCGGACGTCGTGGCCATCAGCCGCATGGTCCGCCGCGACGTGCGGCAGTTCTATGGCGTGCCGGAGGACCGGCTGCACCTGGTGTACAACGGGGTGGACCTGGACCGCTTCAGCCCGCACGTCTGCGACGCCCAGCGCCGCGCGGCCCGCGAGGCCTGGGGCTTGGGCGAGGACGAGACCTGCTTCCTGATCGTGGCCCACAACCTCCGGCTCAAGGGTCTGCGGGAACTCGTCGAGGCGGCCGCGCGACTCGACAAGGGCCGGCCGTGGCGCGTCGTGGTCGTCGGCAAGGGCAGCGCCAGGCCGTACCTGGAACGCATCGAACAGAGCGGCTGCGCGGGGCGGTTCCAGTTTGCCGGCCCGATGGCCGACGTCGTGGGGGCCTACGCAGCGGCCGACGCGTATGTCCAGCCCACGTGGTACGACCCGTGCAGTCTGGTGGTGCTGGAGGCGCTGGCGTGCGGGCGGCCGGTCATCACGACCCGTTTCAACGGGGCGAGCGAACTGATGGAGGACGGCCGCGACGGCCTGCTGATCGACGCCCCGTCGGAGATCGACCGCCTGGCCGACGCCATGCGGCAGTTGCTCGACCGCGACACCCGCTGCCGCATGGCCCGTGCTGCGCGCGAGACCGCCGAGCAGCACTCCATTGAGCGGAACTTCAAGGAGATGATGGCCGTCTTCGAGAAGGCGGCTGCACGCCGGGAGGACCGCGGCGGATGATTCCGATCCTGGCGACGGCAGCGTGGTTCGTGGCGGGGTACCTGGCGGGGTCCATCCCGTTCGGGTGGCTCATCGGCAAGGTGCGCGGCGTGGACATCCGCGAGCACGGGTCCAGGAACATCGGCGCCACGAATTGCGGCCGGGTGTGCGGGTGGCCGTGGGGGGTGCTGGCGTTTGGGCTCGACGTGGCGAAGGGGTTTTTCCCGGTCTACACGGCGGCCCTCTGGCTGCCCAATGTCGGGAACCCATTCTGGGGCACGGTGCTCGGGGACAAGGACTCCGGATGGATCGTTGTCCTCCTGGTGACGCTGACCGCCGTCGGGCCGATCGTGGGGCACACGTTCCCCGTGTGGCTGAAGTTCCGGGGCGGCAAGGCCGTGGCGACGAGCCTCGGCGTTCTCCTGGGGATACCTGGGCTGTGGTGGGTCGCCCTGGCGGCGCTGGGCGTCTGGGTGGTGGTCGTTCTGGCGACGGGATACGTCTCGGTGGCCTCGTCGGCGGCGGCCATCGCCTTCGCGGCAATCTATCTCTACGCCGCAGGAGACCAGGCGTGGGGCGACAACGTGGCGGTCACCGTCTTCGTGCTCCTGCTGGTGATGCTGGTGCTCGTGCGGCACGGGTCGAACTACAGGCGGCTGCTCCGCGGGACCGAGAACCGTCTCTGGGGCAGGAAACGCGCGAAGGCCGACGGGGCGTGAGGCGGTGGGTGCAAAGCACCCACCTGACGTGGTTTCAGCCGCGGAGTTTGCGGATAAACACCTCGCGAAGGACCTGGGGGTTGGCCTTGCCGGCGGTGGCTTTCATGGCTTGGCCGATGAGTCGGCCGAGGGCCTTTTCCTTGCCGCCGCGGAAATCGTCGGCGGGTCCGGGGTTCTCGGCGATGACCCGGTCGGCGATGGCCTGGAGTTCGCCCTCGTCGCTGGTCTGGGCGAGGTTCTCGGCCTCGACGATCTCGCGGGCCGACCGGCCGCCGGCCAGCATCTTGCCGAAGACCTCGGTGCCCGTGTTGCGGTTGATGGTACCCGCCGTCACCAGGCCCACCAGGTCGGCCAGGCGCTCGGGCGCGAGGCCGAGGTCGGCGATGCCGATCTTCCGCTCATTCAAGACGCGCATCACGTCCTGCATCATCCAGTTCGAGGCCGTCTTGGGGTCGCCGGTTGCCGTGGCGACCTTCTCGAAGAAGTCGGCCACCTCGCGGTCGGCCGTCAGGACGCCCGCGTCGTACTGCGGCAGGCCGTAGTCGCGGACGAACCGCTGGCGGCGGGGCCGCGGCAGTTCGGGCACGGCGGCGCGAATCCCCTCGACCCAGGCGGCCTCGGGCACGAACGGCGCCAGGTCGGGCTCCGGGAAGTACCGGTAATCGTGGGCCTCTTCCTTCGACCGCTGGAGGAACGTGGTCTCCTGGTCGTCGAGCCAGCCGCGCGTCGATTTGCCGAGCCGCTCCAGCGTGTAGCCCTTGGGGTCCTCGGCACAGGCGTCGCGGTGGCGGGCGATCTCGAAGGCCACGGCCCGCTCGACGCTGCGGAACGAATTGAGGTTCTTGATTTCGCTGATGGGCGTGTAGCGCGGCTTGCCGTCGGAGCCGGTGCCGATGCGTAGGCTGATGTTGGGCTCGCACCGCATCTGGCCCAGTTGCATGTTGCAGTCGCCCACGCCCAGGTACACGGCCAGTTGGCGGAGGGCCTCGGCGTAGGCCCGGGCCTCCTCGGCGCTGTGGATGTCGGGTTCCGAGACGACCTCCAGCAGGGGCGTGCCGGTGCGGTTGAGGTCGACGACGCTATAGTTGCCGCCGTCCTCGGCGTGCATGAGTTTGCCGGCGTCCTCCTCCAGGTGCACGCGCGTGATGCCGATGCGGCTGACGCCGGCCCCGGTCTCGACGTCGAGGTGCCCGCCCAGGCCCAGCGGCTGGTCGTATTCGGATATCTGGTAGTTCTTCGGCAGGTCGGGGTAGTAATAGTGTTTGCGGTCCCACTTGGCATAGCCGGGGATGGTGCACCCGAGCGCCAGCGCCATCCGCACGGCCAGTTCTACCGCCCTGCCGTTCATGACGGGCAGCACGCCCGGCATGCCCAGGCACACGGGGCACACGCACGAGTTCGGCCGGACGTCGTACCGCACGGGGCAGGCGCAGAACATCTTCGTGCGGGTCTTCAGGTGCAGGTGCACCTCCATGCCGATGGTCGGGATGAGTTCGGGCGCCGTCATGCGGGCACCTCGCAAACGGGCGGCGTGCGTGACGCCCAGTCGACCTCGTGCTCGTACATGCGGGCGATTCGCAGGAGCCGATCCTCGGTAAACACACCGGAGAGGATCTGGAGGCCCACGGGCAACCCGGCCGCCGTGAACCCGCACGGAATGCTGATGCCCGCGATGGCGGCCAGGTTGGCGCTGGCCGTGTACACGTCCGACAGGTACATGGTGAGGGGGTCGGCGGTCTTCTCGCCCATCCGGAAGGCCGCCGTGGGGGTGGTGGGCCCCATGAGGCAATCGACCTTCTCGAACGCCTGGTCGAAATCGCGCCGGATGAGCCGCCGCACACGCAGGGCCTTCTTGTAGTACGCGTCGTAGTAACCGGCGCTCAGGGCGTAGGTGCCGATCATGATGCGGCGTTTGACCTCGTCGCCGAAGCCCTGCGAGCGGCTGCGCATGTACATGTCGATCATGTCTTTGTGGTCGGCCGACCGGTACCCGTAGTGGACGCCGTCGTAGCGGGCCAGGTTGGAGGAGGCCTCGCTGGGGGCCACGATGTAGTAGGCGGCGATGGCGTAGTCGGTGGCGTGAGGCAGGTCGACCTCGACGAGTTCCGCCCCCAGGCGCTCGTACACGGCCAACGCCTCGCGGACGGCCTGCTCGACCTCGGCGTCGAGGCCCTCGCCGAAGAACTGGCGCGGCACGCCGATGCGAAGCGGCGCGACGGGCTCTTCCAGCCCCGCGAGGTAGTCGGGTACGGGTTCGGGCACGCTGGTCGAATCGCGCGCGTCGTGGCCGGCCGTGGCCTGGAGCAGCAGCGCGGCGTCGGCCACCGTCCGGCCGAACGGGCCGATCTGGTCGAGGCTCGACGCGAACGCCACCAGGCCGTACCGGCTGACGCGACCGTACGTCGGTTTCATGCCCACCACGCCGCACAGCGCCGCGGGCTGGCGGATGGATCCGCCCGTGTCGGACCCCAGCGCCAGGGGCACCAGTCGGGCGGCCACGGCGGCGGCGCTTCCGCCGCTGGACCCGCCCGGCACGCGGGCCAGGTCCCAGGGGTTGCAGGTCGCGCCAAAGGCCGAGTTCTCGGTTGACGAGCCCATGGCGAACTCATCGAGATTGGTCTTGCCGACGATGACGGCCCCCTCGGCCAGCAGCCGCTCGACCACGTGGGCGTTGTACGGAGCCCGCCAATGCTCGAGGATGCGGCTGCCGCAGGTCGTCGTCTGGCCATCGGCCGTGCACATGTTGTCCTTGACGGCCACGGGCACGCCGGCCAGCAGGCCCACCGGATCGCCGGCGTCGAGGCGCCGGTCGATCTCGGCCGCCCGCGCGTGGGCCGCCGGGGCGTCGACCGACAGGAACGCCTTGACCTGCGGGTTAAGGCGTTCGATGGCGTCGAGGCAGGCGGCGGTCGCGTCGGCGGCGGAGAGGTCGCGGGCCCGCAGGGCCTCTCGCATGCGGCAGGCTGTCATGTCGGTGGCGGCCATGAATGGGGTCCGCCTGCGCGTGTTTGCGCGGCCCGCCCTGGGCGGGCCGCGTCCCCCGCAAAATGCCGACTTGGCGCGGTGGGTGCGGGGACCCACCGCGCAAAGACCCAATCTCAAGACGCTCTAGGCGCTGGAGCCGTCGTCGAGGACGCGAGGCACTTTGAAGAAGTCTCCGGAGGACTCCGGCGCGCCGCCCAGCGCCGTCTCGGGGTCGAAGCCCGGCCGGGGCTCGTCGGCCCGCAGGACGTTATGGATGGGCAGCGCGTGGGCCAGCGGCTCGACGGCAGAGGTGTCGAGTTCGTTCAACTTGGCCACGTAGTCGAGGATGGACGACAGTTGGCCGGCGAACCGCTCGACCTCCTCGTCGGTCAGATGGATGCGGCCGAGACGGCCGACCTTGAGCACGTCGTCCCTGGATAGGGCCATGCCGGTTCCCTTGCCGCGGCAGCCGGCACGCGGTCGCGGTTACGCTTCGGTCTGTGGCACGACGCGTCGGGTGCGTTTGGTGACCTTGCCGGCCCGCAGGCACTGGGCGCAGACGCGCATGCGTTTGCGAGTGCCGTTCGGCAGTTCCACGCGGAGGCGTTGAAGGTTGACGGAAAACCGGCGTTTCGAGATGCCGGTGATCTTGCGGCCGACGCCGCCCAGGTACTTGGCCTTGCCGCGGCGCGAGATGCTTGACCCGAACAGCGGCCCTTTGCCGCATATTTCGCACTTGGCTGACACGCGATGACCTCCCGAGAGTCTGGACCCAACCGTATGCAAGACCAGCAGTATAGCGTTTCGTGGGGCCAGTTCAACCCTTTTCCGGCGAATGTTGCGGCCGCTCCGCGCCGCGACCGTTAGGGAGCGGTGGCGTTACGGCGGCGGGGCGGTCTACCGCTCCCTTACGGTCGCGGCTCGGATAAGCCGGTCGCGGCTGGCCTTCGCCCGCGAAGCGTCGGGACGGGGCCGCCAAGGCGCATTTTTCGCTTGCTCTGAGGGGGCCGGGGCGGTACAAAACTCGCCCTTTTGTAGTGCGTGTCGCCCGTGTTGGGCGGGCTGAAGATGTCCTCTGAGACTCCGGAACGTGAGAAAGGTCAGCGCATGAAAGGCAGGTTTACCCGCGTCGTGCGAATGGCATTGGGTGCGGCCCTGCTGGTTCTGATGGGCCTCCTGGCCACCGAGGTATTCAGCCAGTCGGCGGCGCCGGCCCAGGCGGGCGAGGTGGCCGCGCGGGGCCTTCCCTGGATATGGTGGTTGGCCCCCATCGGGTCGGTCATCGCGCTGGTGATGGCGTTCTTCTTCTACAAGAGTGTCATGCGCGAGAGCGAGGGCTCCGACGAGATGAAGCGCATCGCCGCCGCCGTCCGCCAGGGCGCCTACGCGTACCTGCGGCAGCAGTACAAGGTGGTGGCCATCTTCTTCATCGTGGTGTCGGGCCTGTTGGCGTTCATGGCGTTCGGGCTGCACGTCCAGCACACGCTGGTGCCGTTCGCCTTTCTGACGGGCGGGTTCTTCTCGGGCCTGTCGGGTTTCATCGGCATGAAGACGGCCACGAGCGCCTCGGCGCGGACGGCCAACGGCGCCAAGCAGAGCCTGAACCGGGGCCTGACGGTGGCCTTCCGCGCCGGGGCCGTCATGGGCCTGACGGTTGTCGGCCTGGGCCTGCTGGACATCAGCGGCTGGTTCTACTTCCTGCACGAGGTCTGGGGCCACAAGATGGTCGAGACGCTCGCCTGGGAGCCGATGACCCTGGAGCAGATTACGGTCGTCATGTTGTGCTTCGGCATGGGCGCCTCGAGCCAGGCCCTGTTCGCCCGCGTGGGCGGCGGCATCTACACCAAGGCCGCCGACGTCGGGGCCGACCTGGTGGGCAAGGTTGAGGCCGGCATCCCCGAAGACGATCCCCGCAACCCCGCCACCATCGCCGACAACGTGGGCGACAACGTGGGCGACGTCGCGGGCATGGGCGCCGACCTGTACGAGTCGTACTGCGGCTCGATTCTGGCGACGGCGGCGCTGGGCGTGGCCGCCACGTTCAGCTTGCAGGGCGAGATGGCCGAGTCCGTCAAGTTGAACATGCTGCTGGCGCCCCTGGTCCTGGCCGGGCTGGGTATCGTGGCGTCGATCCTGGGCGTCTTTGTGGTCCGGACCCGCGAGGACGCCAGCATGAAGACGCTCATGTCGGCCCTGAACCGGGGCATCTTCCTGGCGAGCGCCCTGGTGATTCCGGCCGCGGCGTTCGTGGTCTACTACCTCGACCTGCCGATGAAATGGCAGTTGTGGGGCAGCGTCCTGGCCGGCCTGTTCTCGGGCGTCATCATCGGTAAGGCCACCGAGTACTACACGTCGCACTCGTTCAAGCCGACGCAGCGGCTGACGGACCAGGCTCTGACGGGCCCCGCCACGGTCATCATCGCGGGCATCGCCACGGGCATGCTCTCGACGTGGATCCCGATCCTGGCGGTCAGCGCCGCCATGCTGACGGCGTTCGCCTTGCCGGGCGGCTTTACGGACATCACGATGGGCCTCTACGGCATCTCGATTGCCGCCGTCGGCATGCTCTCGACCCTGGGCATTACCCTGGCGACCGACGCCTACGGCCCCATTGCCGACAACGCGGGCGGCAACGCCGAGATGAGCCACCAGCCTCCCGAGGTTCGCAAACGGACCGACGCCCTCGATGCCCTCGGCAACACGACTGCCGCCACCGGCAAGGGCTTCGCCATCGGCTCGGCCGCCCTGACGGCCCTGGCGTTGCTGGCGGCCTACGTCGAGGAGGTCCGCATCGGCATGCACCGCGAGGCCGCCACGGCGTACGTTTGTGCCGCCGGGTCTGAGGCCACCATTCACAGCCTCGGCCACGGCAAGTTCGCCCAGTACACTTCGCCCGACGCCGCGACCCGGCAGCGCCAGATGATGGCCACCGTCGTGTACGTCCAGGCCCCCGGCCAAGCCGATAACACGGTCGTCCGCGATGCCCCGGCCTTGATGCTCCAAGGCCTGGCGACGGAGGCCCGTGAGCGCGAGCGCGGCGTCTTCCGCGTCGACGGCCGGAAGGTCCTCTACCTCATTCCCGTGGCCATCGGGCAGACTGCCAGCGACGCCTTGGCCGACGTGGGCGACTTCCAGGCCGGCATGCTCGACTTCATGCGGCACTACGGGGCCACGCCGATGAATCCGGGGTTCCTGGTGGGTGTGTTCCTGGGGATGCTGCTGGTGTTCGTCTTCTGCGCCCTGACGATGCAGGCGGTCGGGCGGGCGGCCGGGCAGATGATTGAGGAGGTCCGACGCCAGTTCCGCACCATCGCCGGCATCATGGAGGGTACGACGCTGCCGGACTACGCCTCGTGCGTGGCCATTGCCACGGCGGGCGCTCAGCGGGCCATGATCTTCCCGAGCCTGCTGGCCATCATCACCCCCATCGCGGTCGGCCTGGTCCTGAACGTCGGCGGCGTGCTGGGCCTTCTGGTAGGCGGCCTGACGGGCGGCTTCGCCATGGCCGTCTTCATGGCCAATGCCGGCGGCGCGTGGGACAACGCCAAGAAGTACATCGAGACCGGGCACCACGGCGGCAAGGGGTCCGACGCGCACAAGGCCGCCGTCGTCGGCGACACCGTCGGCGACCCGTTCAAGGACACCTCCGGTCCGTCGCTCAACATCCTCATCAAGTTGATGAGCATGGTCAGCGTGGTCTTTGCGGGCCTGATCGTCAAGTACGGCCCGACCATCGGCGACTGGCTGCATATCGGGTGGGACCACCTGGCGAAGTAATGGCCAAACGCCAAATGACAGCCCGCCGCCTCGCCATCGCCATGGCCCGCGTGTGCGCCGAGAACCGCTGCCGCGAGGTCGCCGTCCTCGACCTGCGGAAACTCTCGCCCGTTACGGACTTCTTCGTGCTGGCCACCGGCACGTCGGCCCGGCAGATGCGGGCCGTGGCCGAGTGGGCCGTCCGGACCGGACGCGACCTGGGCGAGAAACCCTTCGGCGTCGAGGGCGCCGACCCCGCCGAGGGCGCCGACGCCTCGCGATGGCTCCTCGTCGACTACGTCGACGTGGTCGTTCACGTCTTTACCGACGAGTCGCGCCGGTACTACGACCTGGAACTGCTTTGGGGCGACGCCCCCCGCGTCGACTGGCAGAGGGGCTGGAAGCCGCGGCCCGACGGCGAGGCCGCACCGGCGTTCGGAGACGCCTGATGCCCAGCGTCCAGCGTCTGCTCGAAGACCGGTTGGCGACGGCCATCCGCGCGGCCTTTCCGGAGGCCGCCCAGGCCCCGGCCGTCGTCATGCCCGTCCAGGACGAGCGCTTCGGCGACTACCAGGCCAACGGCGCGATGGCCCTGGCGAAACGCCTCGGCAAGAGGCCGCGCGACGTGGCCGCGGCGATTGTGGCGGCGGCCGACTTGGCCGACGTCGCCGACCCGCCCGAGATCGCCGGCCCGGGCTTCATCAACCTTCGCTTCTCGGCGGCCTGGCTGGCCGGGCAACTGGCCACGATGCTGGATGACGCGCGGCTGGGCGTGCCCCGCCCCGGCGAACGCCGCACGATCGTGGTGGACTACTCGGCGCCGAACCTGGCCAAGGAGATGCACGTCGGGCACCTGCGCTCGACGATCATCGGCGACGCCCTGGTGCGCGTCCTCGATTTCCTGGGCCACACGGTCATCCGCCAGAACCACGTCGGCGACTGGGGGACGCAGTTTGGGATGCTTGTGGCCTACGTTGAACGGCAGGGGCTGATTCAACCAGTTGCCGGTGCCCCGGGGCACTTTTTCGTGGACAAGGCGCTTGAGGACTTGGAGGCCTTGTACCGCGAAGCCAAGCGCCTGTTCGACACCGACCCAGGTTTTGCGCAAGAGGCGCGTGAAACAGTCGTCAAACTTCAGGGTGGAGACCCGCGGACCCGCGAAATCTGGCAAGATTTCCTGTTGCTGTCAATCGGGCACTGCAAGAAGGTCTACGGGAGACTTGGGGTCCTTCTGACGGACGCCGACGTCCGCGGCGAGTCGGCGTACAACGATGTCCTGCGTGACATCGTCGAGGACCTGCGCAAGAAGGGCCTCCTGGCGGAGTCCCAGGGCGCCCAGTGCGTCTTCCTGAACGGCCCGGACGGTAAGCCGCTCTTCGTCAACAAGGACGGATCGCCCCTGCCCCTCATCGTCCAGAAGTCCGACGAGGGGTATCTTTACGCGACCACCGACCTCGCGGCGGTGGCCTTCCGGACGGGGAACCTGCCCGGAACGGCCAATCCGGAATCCGAAATCCGAAATCCGAATTCGCCTCGTGCCGACCGTATTCTCTACGTGACCGACGCCCGTCAGTCGCTGCATTTCCGGATGATGTTCGCCGCGGCGCGGGCGGCGGGGTTTGCGCCGCCGGAGGTCTCGCTCGAGCACGTTGCCTTCGGCATGATGATGGGGTCCGACAACCGGCCCTTCAAGACCCGCGAGGGC
>DATKZB010000383.1:0-5183 GCA_035528235.1 Phycisphaerae bacterium | reverse complement strand
GTTCCTGGCGGCCTAGGAAGGCCGCCAGGCGTGATGAAGTAGCAAAGTTGCGTTGTAGGATTGGAAGTGGTTTCAGAGCCTCTTTCTCACGGCCTGCAGACGAGCCGTGGCGCGTGAGAACGATATAGCGATCGGTTTTGAAACCGCTTCCGGCAACCAGGACTTCCCGCCATGGCCCAGCCCATCATCGACAGCGACTTCGACCGCGCGACCGATCCGGAGTATGCCGCCATCTGCCCCATGGCCGTCGTCGGCCTGATTTTGGGGGTGCTGGGCGTCACGGCGTTGGTGGCGGCGCCGCTGGTGGCGGTGCCGGTGGCGGCGGTCGTGCTGAGCCTGGTGTCGCTACGGCGGATCGGCCGCTCGCGCGGCGTGCTGGCGGGGCGGAAACTCGCCCTGGCGGGCCTGGCGCTCGGCATCGCCACGGCGGTCCTCGGCGGCGGGTATCACGGCCACGCGTGGCTGAGCGAGCGCCTGACGCTCCGCCACCTCAAGACCCAGGCCCTGGAGACGATTGACGACATCCTGGCCGACCGGTACGAGAAGGTCTTCGAGAAACTGCCGGAGAAGTCGGACCAGCGCCGGGCGGGACTCGACGCGTTCCGCAAAGGGCTCTCGCTGCTCCTGGAGGGCGCCGGCGACCTGGTCGACCGCGACCTGCTGTCGCTCCAAATCCTCTCGACCGATCGGGGCGACATCGTCGCACCGGCCGGCATGCGCGTGCGTCTGGAGCGCCGCATCCTGGAGGTCAACCTCTGGTTCCGCCTCCGGGAAGACGGGCAGTGGCACCTCGAAGGCATCGGCGGCCAGGAGACCTTCGAGAGCGTGTCCACCTACGCCCCCAAGCAGGGCCCGCCGGCCGTGCCCGGCCCGTACGAGCGCCGCTGAGTGGCGGCCCCCCTCCGTGTCATTGCTTGATGCGGCGGATGTCGGCCCCCAGGCGGCGCAGTTTCCGCTCGAGCCGCTCGTACCCCCGGTCGAGGTGGTACACACGCGAGATGGTCGTCCGGCCCTCGGCCACAAGCCCCGCGATGACCAGCGCGGCCGAGGCCCGCAGGTCGCTCGCCATGATGGGCGCCCCCGAAAGACGCCGCGTGCCGTGGACCACCGCGGCGTTGCCCTCCTTGCGGATGCGGGCGCCCATGCGGCCGAGTTCCGCCACGTGCATGAACCGGTCGGGGAAGATCTTCTCGGTCACCACGCTGATGCCGTCGGCCACCGTCAGCGCCGCCATCATCTGGGCCTGGAGGTCGGTCGGAAAACCGGGGAACGGCAGCGTCGTCACGTCGACGCTCCGGGGACGGCGCTTCGCGCGAACGCGGATCGTATCGTCGAAATGCTCCACGGTGGCCCCGGCCTCACGCAGCGTGTGGACGAGGGCAAAGAGGTCGTTCCACCGGGCCCCCTCCACCGTCACGTCGCCGCGCGTCACCAGGCCGGCCAGCAGCAGGGTGCCCGCCTCGATCCGATCGGGGATGACCGTGTGCTCGCAGCCCGAGAGGCCCTCGACGCCCTCGATGACGAGTCGCGGCGAGCCGATGCCCTCGATCCGCGCGCCCATCTTCGCCAGCACGCACGCCAGGTCCTGGACCTCCGGCTCGCAGGCCGCGCAGTCGACCACCGTGGTGCCCTTGGCCAGGACGGCGGCCATCAAAATGTTCGCGGTGCCGGTGACGCTGGACCCGAACGGTCCGCCCAGATACATCTCGGCCCCTTTGAGCCTGCGGCACGAGCCGACGATGTAGCCGTGCTCGACGGCCAGGCGTGCCCCGAGGGCCCGGAGGCCCTTCATGTGGAGGTCGACCGGCCGGTCGCCGATGGCGCAGCCGCCCGGCAGGCTGACCTCGGCCCTGCCCCGCCGCGCCACCAGCGGACCCAGCACGCAGACGCCGGCCCGCATGGTCCGCATGATGTCGTACGGCGCCACGCACGAACCGCCGCGGCGACTCTGGAGGACCATGTCGCCGCCCGGCTTGCGTTCGACCCGGACGCCGAGCGCCGTCAGGAGGCGCCCCATCGTGCGGATGTCGGCCAGGTCGGGCACGCCCCTCAGGCGCATCGGACCATCGGCCAGAATCGAGGCCGCCATAATCGGCAGGGCCGCGTTCTTGGCCCCGCCGGCCCGGACACGCCCGACCAGTCGATTGCCGCCCGTCACTACCATGGCATCCATCGTTTGATTACTCCTCTTTCGTCAGGCTACGCGCGGCGCAAGCGCCGCGGCTAACGATACGCCCAAACGCGCGGCGCAAGCGCCGCGGCTAACTATATGCACAATCAGCAGTTTTGTGTGCCACGGCTTGCTTGCAAGCCGTGAATGCCGTTTTGAAAACCAACCACCGCCTTACGGCGCGCGGCAGGCCGCGAGGATCCGGTCGAGGCCCGCGTAGTCCTTGAGAATCTTCACGTCCGTCAGGCCGCGCACGCCCGACGCCGCTTCGGCCGCGGCGGCGCCCTGGCCGGCGGCGATCTCGACGAGCAGCGTCGCCCCGGGCCGCAGGTACGCCCGCGCGCCCTTGACGATGCGCTCGATGACCTCGGTTCCCCGCGGCCCCGCGACGAGGGCCCCGCGCGGCTCATGCTCGCGAATCTCCGGCGCCAGGCCCTGCCACTCCGCCTCGGTCACGTACGGCGGGTTGGCGAGCAGGAAGTCGGCCGGTTGCGCGTCGGCCGCATCGAGCGCGTCGTACAGGTCGCCCTCGAGCAGCGCGACGCGGTCCGCGACGCCGTGGGCCTCGGCGTTGGCCCGTGCCACCGCCAGCGCCGCCGCCGACACGTCGGTCGCCACGACCCGGCTGCCCGGCAGGTGCACCGCCAGGCTCACTGCCACGCACCCGGACCCCGTGCACAGGTCGATCGCCGCGACGGCGTCGGCCGGCGCCGGGCCCCGCGTCTTCGCGCGGCGGAGGACCTCCTCGACCAGCATCTCGGTCTCCGGCCGCGGGATGAGGCAGTCGGGCGTCACCTTCATCGCCAGCGACATGAACTCGCAGGTGCCAACGAGGTACCGCGTGGGTTCATGGTCGGCCCGGCGGCGTACCAGTTCGCGGAACTCGCTACGCGCCGCGTCCGCCACCGGCTCGTCGTACTTGAGGTACAAATCGATCCGCTCGCGGCCCAGGACGTGGGCGAGGAGGATCTCGGCCTCGAGCCGCGGCTGCGCGATGTCCTTCTTCTCGAAAAACCCGCGCGTCCACTCGATGATCCGGCCGATGGTCCAGTCGTCGGATGGGCAGTCCGGCATGGCGATTCTATCTGCTCCGTCGGGCAGCGACCGCCTCTTCTACCGCGGCGGGTCGCTCCTGGCAAGCCCAAAGCGGCGCGGCCATGGGCTTCACGTCACGTCGAGGGCCGCAACAGCCTCGGCCGGCGCGTCCATCTGGCGGAGCCAGCCGATGAGCCGGGCATGGAGGTCGTCGGCCACCCGCCCGTGGTCGGCCACGACGTTGGTCTCGCCGAGCGGGTCGTCGGCCAGACGGTACAGTTCGCGCCGGCCGCGCGGACCCAGGGGCACGTAGCACCACTCCTGGGTGTAGAGGGCGGGCGTGACGACCGTGCCCACCGGCTCGTCCGGCCGGCGGCGGAGAAAACTGGCCGAGATGGCCACGTCGCGGAGCGGCGCCTGCGCCTGGCCGCGAAGAAGCGGCGCGAAGGACCGACCGTGCAGCGGCTCGGGCGTCTCCGGGTGAAGGCCCGCCAGGTCCGCGACCGTCGGCAGGATGTCGGGCGGCTGGAGGAGGGCGTCGACCTGGCGACCGCCCGCCAGGCCCGGCGCGGCAATCAGGAACGGCAGGTGCGCAATCTCGGGGTACACCGGCCAGGCCCGGTCGTCGCGGTCGTTGATGTTCGCCTTGCCGGTCCGGTTGTGCTCGCCCAGGCTGATGCCGTGGTCGGTGGTGAAGACGACGATGGAGTTCTGCCACAGGCCGAGGTCGTCGATCTTCTGGAGGATGCGTCCGACCCACCGGTCGACGAGTTCGGCCTCGGCCGCGTAGTGGGCCCGCAGGTTTTGCAGTTCCGCGGGTTCCAGGTCGTCGGCCCGGCCGTAGTTGGGATGGATCATGGGCGCGCCGGTGTAGTCGGGGTCGTACCGGCGGACCATGTACTCGGGCGGGTCCCACGGTTCGTGCGGGTCGAAGAAATCGACCCACAGGAAGAACGGGTCGTACCGGTAGTTCTCCTCCAGCCACTCGACGACCAGGCGGGCGGTGCGCGGCGGGAAGCGGTCCTCCTCGCCCCGCCAGTATCGGTTGGTCCATCGCGCGAGGTCCGGCAGGTTGTGGCCCTGGAAGTGGTGGCCGGTGCGTGTCTTCTCGGGCGGCATGACGCTGCGGATGGGGTGGTTCATCCGCAACATCGGCAGGTCGGCCTCCTGGCCGCGCAGGCACTGGGCCGCGTGGAAGCCCTTGTCGAAATCGGCCCGCAGGAGGTGCGGGCAATCGCACAGCAGTTGCGAGACGTACCCCGCCCGGCCCAGGATTTCGGGCAGATGGTTGGGGCTGCTCGCCAGGCGGCTCTGCCAACCGTACCACGGCCAACCGTAGCGGCCGGTCGTCAGGTCGGTCCGGTGCGGGATGGTCGGGAAACTCGAGTTCCACATGCGGCTGGCACTCACGGCCCGCTGCGAGAACGCGTCGAGACACGGCGTGCGGACCGGCATGGCCGCACGGTCGAACAGGTTGTCGTAGCGGAACGTGTCGGAGACGATGAGGATGATGTTCATGGGGCGCGGTCCTCCGTCAGGGCTGGTCGCGGTCGGGGGGCGTGGCCTCGGGCGCCGCCGGCACGAGCGCGACGAACACCAGCAGCGCTGCGACACGCCAGTACCGTCCGGCCGGCATCGCGGTCTCCCGTAGCACGGGTCCCCAGGGCCGACAGGCGGAATCCTTTGCGACACTGCCGGCGGTGTGGTAGTAATCATACGTGGCGGACCACCGAAGTCCAGCACAAAGGCGCCACCCCCGGAAAGGGGGTGTGACTGTTCTTCCTGGCAGCTGCAACGGATGGAAGCGCCGGGTCTTGGAGTGCCGAAGGCACGATGATTGTGCAACCGGGCACATCCTTTACGTTTTAGACCGGGCACATGGTTTACACTTTCATGGGGTTTATGGGCCGGTCCGGAGCCCCTGGAGCGTAGCGGAAGGGGCTCCGGACCGGCTCTCCGCCGCCACGCCCACGCGGGC
>DATKZB010000382.1:0-2028 GCA_035528235.1 Phycisphaerae bacterium | reverse complement strand
CCGGCAATTCCCCGCAGGATTCGTGCGCCCGGCAACGCGAACACGTCGGCCGGCGTGATAACAAGGTCTGCCATAGCTCATCTCCTCACGCCGTTATGGTATTGCCACGCCGGCTTGGTTAATGGCCACTTGAATGTTGCTCGTGGTAGTCGCCACGCCGATGATTGAGACGAAGTCGGCCGACGCCCGATCGGAGATCGGGCCGATCCCGCCAGCCGTATCCGTCACCCCGTAGGTCGTGCCGACGGCGACAATCGCGCCCGGATTCAGCGGGCCACCCGTGATGTAACAAACCGGCTGGTCAGTACCGGCGTCGCAAAGGGCAACCCCCTCGACCGCCGCTTCTGCGGCCGAGGTATCGTCGGCCTTCCACATTTTGTTGTCAGCTTTCTTGTAGAGGCTCTGCCCGGCGGTTATGGCCTCGCCGGCAGTGCCCCACTCAACATCTGCGCCGGTCCCGGCCACGACGTTCGCCGCAGTAATGCTCAAGTCCGCCATGTTTGCACTCCTCTAGAGTTCATCGCTTTGCATGTCCGCCGTGTCAAACCACATCTCGACTTCGCATTCCCACACCGCCGCCCAGCCTCGAATGCCGCGCTCAAGATCGGCCTGCGCCGTGCCGTCCTGGACGGTTACTGGCCGGGCAAGGCGGACGTACTTCTTGCTATTCCATGTCAGCGCCGTCAACGTCGCGGCCCACGTACTCAGGGCGCGATAGATTTCCCACTCCATCGCAAACAGCCCGGCGTCTACGCGCTGGTCGCCGGTGGAAACCTCAATCCGCAACCGCTTGAGGATAGAACTTGCGTTGGAGGTCCGCTGCAAGTGCGGCGTACTGGATACGGGCACAATGCGAAGTTCGGGCAGGTCCGCATCCGAGACCTCGGCCTTGACGGGATCGCGGGTTGCGCCACTGAACTTAATCCGGTTCCCAACCTTCACCAGTTGGGCAAGCGGTTCGTGCGCCTCCAGCAACGACCACAGAGCATAGTACACCTGGGTAATCGGATCGACGTAAAGCACCCACCATTCGGAATCGGCCTCAGTCGGCAGGTTGTCGGTATTCTCACCCTGGAGGGATTGATACAGGCGGTTCGCGTGCTGGACCATCGCCCATTGTGCGTATTCCGCATCCTGTCGCCAGGTGTCCACTAGCGTATCTCCGTCTGTTTGATGGCCCGTTGCAGGGCGCGCCCCATATCGCCGGCCATGAGCTGCTTCGTCTTGGGCGGCGGCTCCGCAATCATCGACCGCGCGCGCATTGTTTCCGTCCCGAACTGGTGGAACGACGCGATATCGGCGATAGTCGCCCTGCCCTTCGGATATTTCGCCGGGCCGCCGAACCCGACTTCGATTCCGTAAGGAATGTCCAGTTGGAGCTGCCCCGGCGCGTTGGTGAAAGTCTTGTTGAGTGAGGCGAACAGCGTGCCCGTATCAATCAGCATCGCCACTTGACCGGTGATGGCCTCGCGCCGTCTCGTCGCCCTATTCAACCTGGCGGCGGCCTTCCACACCCGCGATTCGGCCTGCTGCGCCCTCAATAGCGCCCGCTCCGCCGTGCGGTATTTCGTGCTGCCCGCCTTGATCCTGGCCAGCCGGGCGCGGCGAAGGGCCTGCCGTGCTTTCCCTACGCGCTTCGACGCCTTGCCGACATCGATCCGCCGGGCTATCGTCGCGGGCTTGAGCGGTGGCCAGTCGCCGCCGCCGCGCGAGAAGATCGACATGCGTTCCTGCATAGCGCCGCGGTAGCGCGCCCCCCATTGCCGCACCGCATCGCGGATCGGCCCGGCCGTCCCTCGCAGGCCGGCGTCGAGGAAGCCCTGAAACCGCTTGAGGCCCGACAGGTCGATCTTGACTTGGAGGCCAATCGTCGCCATCAATCGTCCTGTCCGGCCGGCGTGGTCCCGGCACGCGTTACAGCGTCCAACGTTCTGGTGCTCGACAGAATCTCACGCATCGTTCGCTCCGCGCGCCTGCGGTTCCACTCTAATTTGTGAACCGATGCGCCGGTGTCGGGGTTGAAGTCCT
>DATKZB010000381.1:0-6234 GCA_035528235.1 Phycisphaerae bacterium | reverse complement strand
GGGCTGACGTGTGTTCCTGGCGGCCTGGGAAGGCCGCCAGGCGGGATGAAGTGGCGAAGTAGCCTTGTGGCATTAGGAGATTCCCGGATGGTGCGTTTCTCGATTGCTCTGACTGCGCTCCTGGTTCTTTATGTAGCGGCGACGGCGGCCGTGCCCGACTGGCCGACTTGGCGCGGGCCGACCCACGACGGCAAGTCGGCCGAGACGGGTCTCCTGGCCGAGTGGCCCGACGATGGGCCGCCGCTGCTCTGGAAGATGAGCGGCCTGGGTAAAGGGTTCTCGAGCGTCGCCATCGTCGGCAACCGCCTCTACACGATGGGCGACCGCAACGAGAAGCAGTACATCCTGGCCGTGGACCTGGAGACTCGCAAGGAACTCTGGGCGGCCGAGGTCGGCAAGCCCTGGGGCGACGGCACCCGGTGCACCCCCACCGTCGACGACGGGTTGGTCTACGGCCTGGGCACCCACGGCGACCTGGTGTGCGTGCAGGCGGCCGACGGCAGGGAGGTCTGGCGCAAGAACTTCGAAAAGGATTTCGGGGGGCGCATGATGTCCAGCTGGGGTTACAGCGAGTCGCCCCAGACCGATGGCGACAAACTGATCTGCACCCCCGGCGCCAAGGACGCCATCGTGGCGGCGCTCAATAAGAAGACCGGCGAAACCGTCTGGAAGTGCGCCATGCCCGACATCGGCGGCAAGGGCAAGGACGGCGCCGGGTATGCCTCGATCTGCGTGACCGAGGCGGCCGGCGTCCGCCAGTACGTGACCATCGTCGGACGCGGGGCCATCGGCGTGCGGGCGAGCGACGGCAAGTTCCTCTGGGGTTACAACCGCGTGGCCAACGGGACGGCCGACATCCCCGACGCCATCCCGAGCGGCGACCGCGTGTTCGTCTCGACCGGGTACGGCGACGGCGGCGCGGCCCTGCTGAAACTGTCGGCCGACGGCCAGGGCGTCAAGGCCGAGGAGGTCTACTTCCTCGAGCCGAAGACCTTCCAGAACCATCACGGCGGCATGATTCTGCTGGGCGATTACATTTACGCCGGACACGGTCGCGGCCGCGGCAAGCCCGTCTGCATCGAACTGAAGACGGGCCGCATCGTGTGGCAGGCCGACCGTCAGCCCGGCAGCGGCTCGGCCGCCGTGACCTGGGCCGATGGGCACGTGTACTTCCGAAACGAGAACGCCCAGATGGCCCTGGTCGAGGCCACGCCCGAGGCGTACCGGCTGAAGGGCCGGTTCAAGATCGCCGTCAAGAACGGCCAGAGTTGGGCGCACCCGGTTATTCACGACGGCAAATTGTATTTGCGCGACCACGACGACCTGGTCTGTTACGACATCCGCAAGAAGTGACCCTCGCGGCGCAAGCGCCGCGGCTAACTCCGAATTCTTAGCTCCTTCGTGCGTCTGAGTATAAGCGAGGTACCGGTGCGCGCGGATGCATCTTGACAGGCCAGACGTGCCGGGCCATACTGGGCGCGTCGGATTGGGGTCCTCATATTTGAAGGGGGGAGGTCATGGTGCGCATCACGTGCGCGTTACTTGGCTTGGTTGCGGTCGTTGCCGCTCCGGCGGCGGGCCAGGAAGTGGTCATTTCCACCTACATCGGGGCCGACCAGGGGGACGTGGTCACCGGCGTGGGCGTCCAGCCCGACGGCACGCTCGTCGTGGGGGGGACGAACGGGGGCCAGCGGCTGCTCCTGAAGACCGACCTCCACACCTGGGTCCACGGCGGGCGGGGCTACGTCATGCGTGTCTCGCCCGGCGACGGTAAAATCCTCTCGTCGATGCGTTTCGACGGCTCGGTGTGCGACGTCGACGTGGGCCCCGGGGGCGAGATTTATGCCACCGGCAGTTTCGGCGCCGCCAAGATGGCCCGCAACGGCACCCTTCTCTGGGCCACCAAGGCCCGCGACGATAACGGCCGCATCGCCCCCGGACCCGCCGGCAGCGCCGTCCAACTGGCCGGTGCCATGGTCTCCATCATCGGCGGCAACGGCAAGGTCGTCAAGCGGTTCGGCCTCCGGGGCGATCATCTCGAAGACATCGCCTGCGACGTGCGGACCGGACTCATCTACGTGACAGGATACGCCGACTACTGGCCCCCCGGCAGCCACGACATCCTGGCCATCCCGTTCGTGCACGCCTACGACGGGCGTGGCAAGATTATCTGGATAGCCTACGACTGGAAGGGAGCGCTGCTCCGGGAAATGGGCCTGGCGGTCGATTGCCGGGCGTACCGCGTCGTGATGGGCGACGACGGCAAACTCTACATGATTGGCGAGTGCGTGCCCGGCACGACGGTCTTTACGTACAACTCGAAGAGCCTTAAGGAGCGCGTGACGCTCGTGGTCGGCGATGAGTATCAGAAGAACGATGGCAACGGGTACGTGACGTTCATCGCGCGGCTCGACCCGCGAACGGGCAACAGCGAGACGGGCACGTTCCTGCGGGCCTGCGGCGGGCAGAGCAACGAGTGCCGCGCGCGGGGCATCGCCGCCGACCGCGACGGCAAGGTCTACGTCGTCGGGCGGTCGGCCTGCCATCCGCCGGTCAACGACGGCGTGTTTGCGGCCGACGTCCCCGCGGGCAACAGCGGCTTCTTCCAGATTTTGGGGCCGGACCTGAAACGCATCTACGGCACGAGGCTCTGCGCCGGGTCGGCCAACGCGGTGGCCGTCATCAAGGGGGCCATCATCGTGGGCGGCGAGGCGAGCGACTCGCTCCAGCCCGTCAAGCCGATTCAGGAGAAGAAAGGCGGCGGCGACACCGACGGCTGGTTCGTCGCCTACGCCGTCAAGGCGGCGTCCGAGACCGCCCCATAGGCCCGCGACGCGGGTCTGTGGCCTACAGCAGTTTAACTTTGCGTGTTTGCGCGGCGGGTCCCCGTACCCGCCGCGCTCCCCTTAAGGTGTTGGGCTGTCGCGGTGGGTGCGGAGCACCCACCCTACATTCCTACATTCCGCGGCCGCGCTACACTCTGGTGCTCTGCCATTTTGCCTTGCTTCTCCGGGCGCTTCGCTTAACCTGTCCGGTGTGTCCGTCGTGTTGAGCGATTCCACCGCGAGAGTCTGCCCGTGCGAAAGGTGCACGCATGAAACAATACCCCGGCCTTGAGCGCGAGTCCAAGCCCGACTGGGAGGGCCTGGTCGCCAACATCCTCCGCCGCGGCACGCCCGAGCGGGTGTATCACATCGAGTTGTTTCAGGACGGCGAGATCGCCGACGCCATCGCGGCGCGGTACGGCCTTCTGGACGACCTCGACCCCTCGGACCCGTTCTACGCCGAGCGCCGCGAGATCGCGATCCAGCGGTTCTGCGGGTTCGATTACGTGTGCTCGCGGCTGGAGGGGATGGATTACCCCCTCTTCACTCAGATGGTGGGCGACACGGCGTCCCTGGCCCGCGCGGGCGGCCGGTCGTTCCATGACGAGCACCGCGGCCCCATCATGAGTTGGGAGGACTTCGAGCGGTATCCCTGGCCCGACCCCGCGGCGCCCGGTGCCGAGAGGGAACTCGAGTGGTTCCAGGCGAATCTGCCCGACGACATGTGCATCGTGGCCCGGGGCATCGGGCACTTCGCCGAGTTTCTGTGCTGGCTCATGGGGTACGAGACGCTCTGCTACGGCCTGTACGACCAGCGCGACCTCGTGGAGGCCCTGGCGGCGCGGCTGCTGGAGATCGACCGCGTGGCGCTGGCGCGGACACTCGAGTTCGACCGGCTGAAGATCGTCTTCGCGAGCGACGACATGGGGTTCAAGACGGGCCTCCTGATTTCGCCCGACGACATGCGGCAACTGGTCCTCTCGGGCCACAAGGCCCTGGCCGAGATGTCGCACGCCGCCGGCCGGCCGTACCTGCTGCACTCGTGCGGCAACCTGAAGGACATCATGGACGACCTGGTGGACGACGTGCAGATTGACGCCAAGCACAGTTTCGAGGATACCATCGAGGACGTCTGCGAGGTCAAGCGGACGTACGGCCGCAGGGTCGCGCTGCTGGGCGGCATCGACGTCGATTTCCTGTGCCGGGCCGACGAGGCGGCGGTACGGGACCGAGTCCGCCGCACGCTCGACGTCTGCATGCCCGGCGGCGGGTACTGCCTGGGCACGGGCAACTCGGTGACCAACTACATCCCGCTCGAGAACTACCTGGCGATGCTCGACGAGGGATGGCGGTACGGAAAATGACGAATGACGAATGACGAATGTCGAATGATGGATGACGGATGTTGGATGACGACGGCGCGTTTGCCCGCTTGGCCGGCGATGGTGATGATGCTGGCGGCGGGGCTCCTGGCCTGGGGCGCGGCGGCCGGGTGCGGGCCGGCCTCGTCGCGTAAGCCCGAACTCTACCAGGTGCGCGGCCGGGTGATCGACGTCGAGACGGGGCAGGGCCTGGCCCACGCGCGGGTGCTGTTGCGTGCGGCCATCCAGGGTGGCCTGGGCACCCAGGTTCTCTCGGCCTACGCCGTGGCGGGCGCCGACGGCACGTACTCGGTGGAACTCTCGGAAGTCTACGAGACGGTCCGCTACGCCACGCGCATTCGCGTCGACGCCTCGAAGCCCGGCTACGCCAGCAACGGGATGGAGGTGCCCTCGCCGAGCCGCAAGCAGGCGGTCTACGGGCTGCCCGACATCGCGCTGGGCCAGCCGGGCAGCCCCACGCCATCGGGCCCTGCGGTGCCCGCCGTGCCGGAGCCCGCCCAGCCAAGGGAAGTCCTGCCGTGGAAGTAGCGGCCCGCCCTGCAGCAGTTTAATTTCGCGTGTTTGCGCGGCGGGTCCCCGCACCCGCCGCGCTCAAAGTTCCTCGGCGAGTAGGCGCGGTGGGTACGGGGACCCACCGCGCCCAAGCGGCGGTGTAAGTACGCGATCTTGAAATGCTCTAGGCGGCCCGGGTATGGGCGCTGGCACATGGCCCCAGCGCTACGCCTGCTGCCTGGCCCGGTACGCCTCGGGCGTCAGGGCGAAGCGGCGTTCGACCGTCTCGCGGTACACCGGCCCGGCGTTGTAGGTGCAGAAGGGGTACAGGCGGCCGTCGGGGTCGGCGTAATGGATGACGCACCGGCGGGTCCGGTTGGTCTCGTAGTTGTAGCGGTCCATGAAGTGCATGCCGGCCACCAGGAGGCTGCGGACGTTCTTGCGGCCGGCCTGGCCGCGGCCGACGTTCTTGTCGACCATGCCGTTGAGCGACCGAAGCCACCCCGTAAAGGTCATGCCGGCCGGAGCCTTTTCCTGCCGCCAGTGCCGCCGCAAGGCCAGAAACGCCTTGGTCTTCGTGAAGAACTTGAAGCGGCTCTTGACGCCCTTTTGCCCCAGGCGCCACATGTCGTCCAGGAGGCCCTTGAGGTCGAAGAACTGCGGCAGGGGCACCGCCCGGCCGTCGCGGCCGATAAACAGGTACGTGCCCAGGGCGCAGTGCGGGTGGCACGACATGACGATGTTCGGCTCGCCCCGCACCGCCTCCACCAGCCGCGTGAACGGCTGGACGCACGACAGGGGGTACCAGTCTTCGAGCGGGTCGCCGATGCCGGCCTGGTCGGCCACGTCGTGGGCCAAGTCCGTCAGGGTGTACCGCTGGGCCAGGCGTTTCTCGGTGCTGATGCGCCCCGTGAAGGCGACCGGCTGGAACGAGATGCCGGCGATGGTCTCGACCCGCTCGATGGCGAACCGGACGATGGCCCCCACTTGGTCGTCGTTGAACCCGCGGACGATCGTCGGCACCAGGACGATCTTCATGTCGGTTTCCATGATGTGCTCGACGGCCTTCATCTTCTCCGCCAGAAGCGGCCGGCCGCGGGTCTTGCGGTAGATGTCGTCGGAGAGGCCGTCGAACTGGAGGTAGACGTCGTGCAGGCCGGCGTCTTCGCAGCGTTTGGCGAAGTCGGGCTCGCGGGCCAGCCGCAGACCGTTCGTGGCGATCTGGGTGTGCGAGAACCCCATCCGGACGGCGGCCCGCAGGCAGTCGAGGAACCGCGGGTGCAGCGTCGGCTCGCCGCCCGAGAACTGGATGGCCCGTCCCGCCGCCGGACGCGTCGCCCGGTACGTCCGCAGCATGTCGAGCACCTGGTCGAACGTCGGCTCGTACACGTACCCGGCGGCGTCGGAGTTGGCGAAACAGATGGGGCACTTCAGGTTGCACCGATTCGTCAGGTCGATGTTGCCGAGGGCCGTGCCCGAGACGTGGTCCGGGCACAGGCCGCACTGGTTGGGGCACCGGCCCGTGGCCGGGGTGT
>DATKZB010000380.1:0-5602 GCA_035528235.1 Phycisphaerae bacterium | reverse complement strand
CACGCTTGTGGTTCAGAGCCCCCGGTTCTGAAACAGTTTCTTAACCGGGTGTCGGGCCGCCGCGCAGGCTACCGACCCAGCGCCGCCTGGCGCTCCTCGATAATCGTCTCCACGAGCGCCTTGACGTTGGCGATGGGCACGTCGTTCATGACCTCCTGCGACGGGGCGATGATGTGTCCCCCGCCCCGGCCCAGCGTCCGGATGGCCGCGCGGGCCATCTGACGGACCTCCTCGGGCGTGCCGAACGGCAGGACCGTCTGCGTGTCGATGCCGCCCCAGAAGACCAGGTCCTTGCCGTACTCGCGTTTCAGCAGCGCCAGGTCCATGCACGGCTGGACGGGTTCGAGCACCCGCAGACCGATGTCGATGAGGTCGGGCAGGAAGTCGGTCAGGCACCCGCACGAATGCATGATGATGGGAATGCCGGCGTCGTTGTACGGCTGCCAGGCCCGCGCGAGCCGTGGCAGGACGAACTCGCGGAACGTCTTCCGGGAAAAGAGCGTGCCCTGCTGCGTGCCCAGGTCGTCGCCGTGATGCGCCACCTTGAAGCCCATCTCGACGACCTTCCGGGCGAACGCCACCTTGTAGTCGGTGATCTTGTCCAGAAGAGCGTGGACGACCTGGGGCCGCAGCACCGTGTTCGTCATGAACTCCTGGAAACCCATCAGGCCGTAGGCCCGCTCGTAGATGCCGAAGTACCCCGACGGAATGACCAGGTAATCGCCCGACTGCCGGGCGAGGTCCCGCGCCATGTCGTCGAAGAGACCCGGCCGCGCGAGGTCCGGCGCGCGGTAGTTCCGGACGGCCTCTTCGACGTCCTGGAAGAGGACGTCGCGGTTGACGTCGGGCGGCATGTGCCGCGCGACCTCGGCCGTCGCCTTCTTCTGGAGCGGATGGAAACAGGCGAAGAACCCGTCGGAACCCACCCGGATGCCCATGCCCCAACCATCGTAGACCGTGTGGCCGGACCAGTCGGGCCCGCAGAAGCCCATGCCCGCCAGACGCTCCATCTCCGGCCGATCGTTGCGATAGAAGAGCGGCCGGTCGTGCAACGACAACGCGAGGCACAAGTGGTTTTCGAGGTATCCGTCGAGCGCCTCGGGCGAGGCCAGACCGAGGACCTCGCTGATTTCCTTGTCGCGGGTCCGGTCCGAGAAGGTGATCTGGCTGGGCAGGTAATCGACGTCCTGGCCCCGGATGACCCGGAGCACGCGTTCTTCTTTCGTCATGGTCATGGGTCGGCCTCCGCACAGGGACGTTTGTCGCGGATAGCATAGGCCGCCGCGCGCCGCGTTTCCAGCATGAACGCCGGCACCGGGCCAGCCCGCGCCTCCGGCCGCGGCCGACAGCGGTTTTGCGTGGTGGGTCCCCGCACCCACCACGCACGTGCCACGGCTTGCTTGCAAGCCGTGATACAAAGGTCTTGCGCGGTTTGGCGTGGTGGGTCCCCGCACCCACCACGCACGTGCCACGGCTTGCTTGCAAGCCGTGATACAAAGGTCTTGAAACCACTCCTGGACATCCGGCCGCGAAGGCGAGAGAATACCGGGCCGTCGCGGGCATGACGCACGATTTCGCCGACGCCGCGCGCCCGCCGGGCCCCGCCTGGCCCGGCCCGTTCGCGGCCGTGCCGTCCGAGGCCACTCAGGTTACGGTCTGGCCGGTGCCGTTTTCCTTGACTCGCTGATGCCCGGGCCGTACGATTCGCCCGAAGGCTCGCGCTTAATACTACAATGCCACTTTGCGCGGCGGGTCCCCGCACCCGCCGCGCGGGACCCCGTGGTGCGGCCAAGAACGCCGTTTCTTGCGCGGTGGGTACGGGGACCCACCGCGCAAAGGCTCAAGTGGCGTTGTAGTATTAAGGGGGTTGATATGTCTCAACTGGAGATTCCGGAGCGACTCAACGCGGCGGCCGTCTTCGTCGACGCCCACGTCGATCAGGGCCGCGGCGCCAGGCCCGCCATCCTCTGCGGCGACCGGACCGTCACGTACGCCGACCTCCAGGAGGGCGTCAACCGTTTCGGCAACGTCCTGCGGGGCCTGGGCGTGCGGATGGAACAGCGCGTCGCGCTGCTGCTACCCGACACCCCCGAGTTCGCCTTCGCCTTCTTCGGCACCATGAAGACGGGGGCGGTGGCCGTGCCGCTGAACACCCTCCTCGTGGCGCACGACTACGAGTACCTGCTGAACGACAGCCGGGCGCGGGTGCTGGTGGTCCACTCATCGCTCCTGGACCGCATCGCCGAGGTCCGCGACAACCTCCGGTACCTGGAGCACATCCTGGTGGCGGGCGGCCAGGCCGAGGGTTGCGCGAGCCTCGGGGACGCCCTGCGCGGCGCCTCGGCCACCCTCGAGCCGGCCGACACGAGCAAAGACGATGCCGCGTTCTGGCTGTACAGTTCGGGCACGACCGGATTCCCCAAGGGTGCCATCCATCTGCATCACGACATGATTGTGGAGGCCGACCTGTACGCCCGCCAGGTGCTGGGCCTGCGGGAATCGGACGTGTCGTTCTCGGTGGCCAAACTGTTCTTCGCCTACGGCCTGGGCAACGGGCTGTACTTCTCCCTGCGGGTCGGCGGCACGACGGTGCTGCTGCCGGGGCGGCCGACGCCGGATGAGGTGTTCAGGGTGCTCGACCGGTACCGGCCCACGGTCTTCTACAGCGTGCCGACCAGTTACGCGGCCCTGCTCCACGCGGCCGAGAAGGCGGGGCGCTCTGACCTGGGGCGGGTCCGGATGTGCGTCTCGGCGGGCGAACCGCTGCCCAAGCCCATCTTCGAGCGGTGGGCCGAGCGGCTGGGCGTCGAGATTCTCGACGGTATCGGCTCGACCGAGATCCTCCACATCTTCATCTCGAACCGCCCCGGCCGCGCCCGGGCCGGCAGCACCGGCGAGATCGTGCCGGGGTACGAGGCCCGCATCGTCGACGATGCAGGCCACGACGTGCCGGCGGGCGAGATCGGCAACCTCCTCATCCGCGGCGACAGCATCGCCGCCGGATACTGGAACAAGCACGAGCAGACCAAGACCACCTTCCTGGGCGAGTGGATCGACACCCACGACAAGTTCCGCGTCGACCCCCAGGGGTACTACTGGTACGCCGGCCGCAGCGACGACATGATGAAGGTCAGCGGCATGGCCGTCTGGCCGACCGACGTCGAGGCCATTCTCCAGGGGCACCCGGCCGTGCTGGAGAGTGGCGTGGCCGCCGCCGCCGACGCCGAGGGACTGACCAAGCCATACGCATACGTCGTGCTGAAGGAAGGGCACTCACCGTCGCCGGACCTGGCGCGGGAACTCCAGGACTTCGTCAAGAAGAACACGTCGCGGTACAAGTATCCGCGGTGGGTCGAGTTTGTCGATTCGCTGCCCAAGACGGCCACGGGCAAGATCCAGCGGTTCAAGTTGCGCGAGATGGCCGCCGCCAAGACGGCGTCACATCCGCAGTAACGCCGACGCCCACACGAACCCCGACCCGAACGCCACCAGCAGCACCCGTTTGCCCGGGGCCGCCATGCCGCCCTTGCGGGCCTGGTCCAGCGCGATGGGCAGACACGCCGACGCCATGTTGCCGTATTCCTCGACGTTCACGAAGACCTTCTCGCGGGGCGCCGCGACCTTGGCGACGATGGCCTCGAGCATCCTCAGGTTCGCCTGGTGCGGTATGAGCACGTCGATGTCGTCCATCGTCAGCCGGTTGACCTCGAGCGACTCCAGCACCGCCTCCGACATCCGGGCCACGCCGTTCTCGAACACGGCCTTGCCGTCCATGCGGAAGTGAACGCGGCCGGCGTCGATGTCGTCCTTGGTGATGTGCTCGGTGCGGCCCAGGGCGCTGCCCGGCGCGGCCGTGTAGAGGGCCTTGGCCCCGCTGCCGTCGGCGTGGAGGATGGTCGAGAGGATTCCCGTTTCCGGATCGTCGGCCGGCCCCACGACGGCGGCCCCCGCGCCGTCGCCCAGCAGGATGGCGATGTTGCGGCCGTCGTTCGACCCGTCGATCCGCTTCGAAAGGACCTCGCTGCACGCGACCAACACGTGCCGGTACGTGCCCGCCCGGACGAAGTGGTCGGCAATGGCCAGGCCGTAAATCAGGCCCGCGCACTGCTGGCGGATGTCCATGACCGCGATGCCCGGCAGGCCCAGTTTGTCCTGGAGGAAGAACGCGCAGCCCGGGTCGGCGTGGTCGGGCGTGATGGTGTTCATGATGAGCAGGTCCACCTGGTCCATGCCGAGGCCCGCGTCCTCGACGGCCGCGCGGCAAGCGGGCACGGCCAGGTCCGACGCGCTCACGTCCGGCTCGGCATGTCGCCGCCGGTGCACGCCCGTCCGGGTGACGATGAACTCGTCGCTCGTGTCCATCATCTTCATGATGTCGAAATTCGTGACGACCTTGGTCGGCAGGCAGTGCCCGGTTCCCATGATGCGCGAGTAAGCCATGGCAGTCCTTTCCCGGAGGGGCTTCTACTTGTCCGCAGTCATCCCTTCGTGCCGCAGCGACTGCTTGACGAGCAGGCTGCAGTTCTTCTGGAAGAAGTCCAGCGGCAGCAGTTGCGTCTTCTCGTAGACCTGTGCGCCCAGTTCGCCGGCGATCTCGCGGACAGACTTGCCCGCCCTGGCCTGGGCGACGATCCGGGCGTGATACGCCTCGGTGGCGGCGATGGCCCCGTCGAAGTACGCCCGCACGTCCGCGGCGCCCCGGACGACGGCGTTGTGGCTCAGGCATAGCACCTCGGCGCCCAGGTCCGCCAGCCGCCGCATCGAGCCCAGGTACGCGCCATAGTCGGCGAAGTAGTTCGGCCACCAGTAAGACGACTCGGGCAGGTAGTACCCGGTGGCGTCGGAGATGATGAGGATGCCCGCCTGCGGCTCGTGAAAACTCAGGCTGCACTCGCTGTGCCCCGGCGTTTCGAGCACACCGAATGCCGCGCCCTCGCCCACCGTCACCGCATCGCCCTCCTTCAGGACGCGGTCGACGACGATCCGGTCCTCGGCCAGGGGGGCGGGATGGTGCGCGTCGGTGATGAGTCCGGCCTTGGCCAGCGCCCCGGTCAGAGCGGCGTCGACCTGGCGGAAGAACCCGACGGCCTTCGCCGCCGAGAGCGTCCGGGCCGCCGCCTCCGACGCCAGCACGACCACGCCGGGAAACGCCTCGCGAAACAGCGGCACCGCCATCACGTGGTCCGGATGGGCGTGCGTGACGACCACCTGCCTGACGCAGTCGCGGCCGATGCCCAGGCCCGCCATCTGCTCCAGAACGAGCGGCCCCATGGCGCCGACGCCGCCCTCGAAGATAGTGCCCTCGCGGCCGCCTCGGTAGAGGTACAGCGGATACGGGGCCGTGCCGAGCATCAACAGGTTGGGCGCGACCTCGACGGGTGGACGGGTCATGAGCATGGCGTCTCTCCTGCCTAATGCTGCGTTGTCAACACCACATGGGCCTCTTGGGAGCCCGCGCGGTGGCCTTCCTAGGCCACCGCGCCCTGACGCAGGGCAGTCCCGCGCGGCGGCCTGGTATGGCCGCCGCGCACGATCGCACGGGACGGGTCATGAGCATGGCGTCTCTCCTGCCTGGGCCCCCTTGAGCGCGAAGAGCGCCGCC
>DATKZB010000379.1:0-5839 GCA_035528235.1 Phycisphaerae bacterium | reverse complement strand
CGGCGCAGGAGGCACATCTGGCGCGAACTGACGCGGCGGCGTCAACGATGCGGCCGGCGCAGACGGCGTGTGACGGGCGAGGGCGTCGAGGGCGTCGGCCGTCTCGGCGACCTCGGGCGGGGGCCCCTCGGGCTCGGTGTGGCCGGCGGACGCCCGGGCCACCTCGCGAGCCAGGGCGTCGCGGGCCAAGGCTTCCGGCCCGCCGGGCGGGGGCGTGTGGTGGCGCGGCAGGGCGCCCGTCTCGGCCTGCTGGAGGGCGACCCACGCGCGTTCCTCCGCCGTCAGGTCGCCGACGCGCCGCCGCACCGGCCGCGGGGGCGCCAGGTTGACATCACCCTCGCCCGGGACGACCGTCGGCGCCCGGAGTTGCAGGCCGCACGTCGGGCACTGGACCCATTGGCCGGCCTGTTCGGGGAAGACGATGAGTTCGGTGTCGCACAGGGGGCTGGGGCAGAGAAACGCCCAGACCCGCGTCTCGCCGCTGTCGGGCGCGGCCGGGGGCGGACCGGCCTCGGCCTTCGCCGCCGGGCCGTCGGGCGTTTTCTGGTCGGAGACGTCCATAACCCCTCCCCGCAGTATGTTACGCCCCCGGCCGTGGCCGGGGCAACCCAAAATGCCGCGCCGCACGGACGGGGCGGGCACGGTCGCCCCGCGGCGGCGGCGCAAGATGCCTTGCTTCACGGGCTCGGGGGCCGCACAATACCTGCCGGCGCGTGTGGGCATTCTTTTCGGGCTTTTCACGGCTTGCGAGCAAGCCGTGGCACATGATGACGACCAAGAGCCGGTTCATTTCAGAGAGGTGGAACCATGAGAACCATGTGGGTGATTGGTGTGGGATGTATGTTATCGGCAGGCCTGCTCCTGGCGGGCGGCTGCGGCGCGGTTGCCGGCAGGGCCGTGGGCCTGGAAGGATACTGGGCCTTCGACGAGGCGAGCGGCGACGCGGTGAAGAACGCCGTGGGGCCCAACCACGGTGCCATTCAGGGCGGCTTGAAGCGGACCCAGGGCCGGCGCGGCAAGGCCGTCAGTTTCGACGGCAAGGGGTACGTGCTCGTGGCCAGCGCGCCGTACCTGAACTCGACCCAGTACACCTTCGCGGCCTGGGTCAACCTGCAGGACACGGGCAATTACCAGTACATCGTCTGGCGCGGGGGGCCTGAGTTCCCCGAGGCCAAGGAGTGCCGCAACCTCGACGTCTGGGTCACGATGAGCGGAACCCTGAGCGGCATCCTGGATTACGCCGAGGCGGGCCAGACGCGGTTCATCCTGGAGGGCACCACGAAGGTGGCCGACGGCCAGTGGCACCTGGTGGTTTGCGTCAACGACGGCAAGACCGTCACGTTCTACGTCGACGGCAAGCAAGACGCCCAGGGCACCTTGGCCGGCCCGCTGGCGACGAACAGTTTCCCGCTGTGGATCGGGGCCCGTCCCGCCGACGTGGCCGCCACGGGCGTCATCGACGAGGTGCGGTTCTTCGACCGGGCGCTGACACCCGAACAGGTGGCGGAACTGAAGTAGGGCCGCGCGGGCCAGCCTCCGATCCGCCGTCGGACCTCGAGCGTGGCGGGGACGGCCACTGGCCAGGAGGGGGGTTTACCTGTCGCCCTGCTGCCTCTCCACAGCCCCCACGTCTGCCGCGGCGCCTACGTAACGGTTGTTGCCGTAGCGGTCCTTGGAGATGTAATCGACGCGCCCGGTGGCCGCATCCTTCGCCGGACTCGTCTCGGAGGGCACAAAGCGCACGGCGTCCGCGAGGCCCGCCAGGTCCAGTGACTTGAACACGAGGTTGTTCTCCGCCACGATGCCGGTCAGGGAACCCGTTCCGATATGGTAAACGTAGTTCCGGGCGGAATCGAACGGCACGTCCGCTTCCGGCTCAATGATGAGATTGTGTTTGATCAGGATATCCGATCCGTATGCATCGACCAAGGGGGCGCAGTACGGGTCCTTGCTGTCAGCGGCAGTCCTCGACCGGTACAGCGTGTTGAAGTAGACCTCCGACGAGGTCCGGGAGAGGCGGCCCGACGACTGGTCGAGGTCGGCCTGGGGCACGGCGTTGTGCTCGACCATCGCGTACTTCCGCTTCTCCCAACTGAGGTTGTTGTAGAAGCGGTTGACGGCGTCCTTGCCGCCATAGCCCAGCGCGTTGAGTTTCATCGGCCAGACGCGCACGTCGTTGGCCCATTGCCGGGTGAACGTGTTGTCGTGCACTTTGAAGTAGCCCGCGCCGCAGATGCAGACGTTGTGCCCGATGGGGGACTTTGCCATGCCGATATCGCTGAAGGTACATCCGTGCACTTCGAGGTTGAAGCACTTGTCCAGCCCGATCACCGGGAAGGCACCGGCGCTGTTGTCGAAGTTCTTGAAGGTGCACCGGTAGATCTCAAAATCCAGCAGCACCGACACCAGGTTGGACACGGGTTGGTAGTCCGAGCTCGAGATGGCGGCGCCGTTGGTCTTGCCATCGACGACCAGACCCTCCCACTTGAAGTTGTAGAACGTGCTCTCCTTCGTCCCGTCGAAGACCTTCGTGCGGTCGTAGATGTGGAAGCTGTAGCCCGAGGCCTCGGTGATGCGAAAGTCCTTGAAGACCAGATCGTGGCTCGCGCCGGTGATGCGCATACAGGTGCTGTTGTACTTCTCGAACCGGAAGCCCTCGAAGCGCACGAAGGCGATGTTGGGGAACTCGTTGGGCTGGGGGTCGCGGGTGGTGAAGACCGCCTGGGGGTCGCACGTCACCGTGATGGGGGCCGCCGCGGAACCGGAAAGGTTGCCGAGCGACATGCCGCGGTAGGTGCCGGCGGCGATATAAAGCGTGTCGCCGGGTTTGAGCCCGAGCGTTTCCTGCGCCGTGGGGTAACGCAGGTACCCCGAGCCGTTGCCGATGGTCACCCGCTGGGGAGCCGCGCCGCCGTAGAGGGCCTGCGGCAAGAGCAGCAGGAGCGCCGCGGCGGCCAGGAGGCCAAGCGTAGACGAGCGGCAGAGCCGCCTCGGGGTAGCCATGCGGTGCGTCATGAAAGCCTCCGGCCGGGATTCCCCTCCGCTCGGCCCACTGCCGCGCCCGGCCGCGGCGGCGTGCCTGCAGACATCCGGTCCACAAGAGCGCTTCTTTCGGCGAGAACTCCCGGGCAAAGGTCGGCTTCGCCATTCGGCGACCGGGCTTCTCCCGGAAGTGCCCTCTCAGTATACGGTCGGACCCCGCACAAACCAGCGCCCTAAGGCAAGTCCATCCTCGGGGGTGTGACTGTTTTTTCTGGCAGCTGTAGCGCGGGGGTTTATCCCCCGCGGGATCCTACGCGGGGGATAAACCCCCGCGCTACGGCGCGTAAGTTTGGTTAATCCATGAGGTTGCGTTCATTGCGGCGCAACAAGTGGCGTTGTAGTATCAGGCAAGTCCATCCTCGGGGGTGTGACTGTTTTTTCTGGCAGCCCCGAGAGGGGCGTCAGGCTGTGCATGGAGATTACCGCTTCTGAACGCTGGCGGCGCCGCGTGGCCGTGGATAGAATACGGCCGGCACGCCTCTGGGCCCATCGGCTGCAGGGGCAGGGACGCCGAACCGATCGAGGGCTACGGACCATGAACCGACGCGACTTCCTCCGGGCGGCTGCCACGACGGCGGCCGGCCTCACCATCGTTCCCCGCCACGTGCTCGGCCAGGGTCAGACGCCGCCCAGCGAGCGGCTGAACCTCGCCTGGGTGGGCGCGGGTGGCCAGGGCGGAGGTTTGCTGGGCGACGCCGCCTTCGCCAAGGAGAACATCGTCGC
Source organism: Phycisphaerae bacterium (assembly GCA_035528235.1). GTDB lineage: Bacteria > Planctomycetota > Phycisphaerae > FEN-1346 > FEN-1346 > DATKZB01. The sequence continues at coordinate 2,074 of DATKZB010000379.1, read as the reverse complement.
GCTCTGCGACGTCGACTGGGGCCGCGCGGCCGGGTCCTTCAAGAAGTTTCCCGACGCCAAGCCGTTCAAGGACTATCGCCGCCTGCTCGACAAGCCCAAGGACCTCGACGCCGTCGTCGTCGCGACGCCCGACCACATGCATGCGCCGATTGCCCTGGCCGCGATGCGCGCCGGCAAGCATGTTTACGTCGAGAAGCCTCTGGCCCACAGCATCGAGGAATGCCGCGTGATGACGCGCGTCGCCCGGGAGACCGGCCTCGTGACACAGATGGGCAACATGGGCCACGGTGGCGAGGGAATCCGCCTGACGCGCGAGTTCATCCTGGCCGGCGCGATCGGCACGGTCCGCGAGGTCCATTGCTGGAGCGACCGGACCCGGGACGTTCTGGACCCAGGCCCTCGACCGGCCCACCGACACGCCGCCCGTCCCGGCCAACCTCGACTGGGACCTCTGGCTCGGCGGCGCCCCGCGTCGGCCTTACCATCCGACCTACGTGCCGGTGAAATGGCGCGGCTGGTTCGACTTCGGCACGGGCGCCCCGGGCGACATGGCGGTCCATAACATGGACCCGGCGTTCTATGCCCTCGATCTGGACGCCCCCGTGGCGGCCGAGGCCCAGACGAGCCCGCTCAAGCCCGAATCGTATCCGGCCTGGCAGATCATCACGTACGAGTTCCCGGCGCGCGGCAACCGGCCCGCCGTCAAGGTCAAATGGTACGACGGCGGCAAGATGCCCCCGAGCCCCGCCGCCCTGGATGACGGGTTCAAGCTGCCCGACAACGGCATCTACTTCGTCGGCGACAAGGGGATCATCCAGTGCGACGGATGGTCGGGGCCGCCGCGGCTCTTCCCGAAGGCCCGGCGCGCGGAGTTCGCGACACCGCCCAAGACGATCCCGCGCTCGCCCGGCCATCGCGCGGAATGGGTCCAGGCCGTCAAGGACCGCAAGAGCGACGCGGCGAAGGCCGGCTTCGCCTACTCGGGGCCCTTCACCGAGGCGCTGCTGGTGGGGGTCCTCGCCGTCCGCCTCCAGAAGCGGATCGAGTGGGACGCCGCCAAGATGAAGGCGACCAACGCGCCCGAGGCCGACCCGCTCATCCGCCAGACGTACCATGCGGGACACGGCATCTGACGGGCGGGCAAGCGGTTTCATACGATTGAGGCCGACCAGCAAAGGCACCAGGACCGCAGCGGGGATCCCGTGTGGCCGGGCCATCCTGCTCTCGCCCGGGAGCGGACGGAGGTGACCAACGATGACCTTGCTTCAGCCGATGACGATCGCGGCCCTGCTGGCCACCGGCATGGGCGTGGCCCTCCTGGGCAGCGTGAAGCTCTCCCTGGCTCGGAAACTCCAGATGGACGAGGCCCGCGTTGGAGGGATGGTCTCGACATTCGGCTTCGCCATGATTCCCGTGATGCTCTCCGTGGGCTTCATCACCGATCTGGTCGGCAAGCAACCGATGATGATCAGTGGCTCTCTGGTCATGGCCGCAAGCCTGGTGGTGTTGGCCTTGTCGCGAACCTACTGGCCCGCGTTGCTGGGGGTATTGCTCCTGAGCGCCGGGTGGGCGATCCTGATTAACGTGGTCAACCCGCTGTCGCTTCTGGCCTTCCACGGCACAGAGGCCTACTCCATGAACCTGGCATGCTTCTTCTTCGGGCTCGGGGCCTTCCTGACCCCTCTGTCCGCAGCGTTCCTGCTGCGACGCCTGGGGCTCACACGAGCCCTGCTCCTGCTGGCGGGCTTCGTTCTGCTGACAGCCGTGCTGGCTGTGGGTGTGGACTTTTCAGCACTGGGCCCGGCGTCCGGCAAGGAAGGCGCCACGGCGCCGGCGGGCATGGGAATGGGAACGTTGCTCGCGGATCCGCTGATGTGGCTGTGCGCGCTGGCCCTGTTCTTCTACGCTCCGCTGGAGGCGACGATGGCGACGTGGGCGACCACTTACCTGACCGAAAAGCAGGTGGGCGAGAGGGGAGCGTCCGGGCTGCTGTCGGGCTTCTGGCTGGCATTCATGGCGTCGCGGCTCGCGACGGCCTACGCCTTGCCGCAGGGGAGCGAAGCCACGCTTATTC
>DATKZB010000378.1:0-3474 GCA_035528235.1 Phycisphaerae bacterium | reverse complement strand
CGTTCAAGGAGCGCGACGCCCGCCTGGCGGGCCTCACGGACGAGGCCGTCGACATCTTCTACTCGTGCGCCCTGTGCCAGTCGTTCGCCCCGAACCACCTGTGCATCATCACGCCGCAGCACCCCGGCCTGTGCGGGGCGTACAACTGGCTCGACGGCCGCGCGGCCTACGAAATCAACCCCGCCGGGCCGAACCAGCCGGTGCCCAAGGGCCGGCCGATGGACGAGAAACTCGGCCAGTGGGAGAAGATCAACCAGTTCGTCGTCGAGAACAGCCAGGGCACCATCGAGCGGATGAGCGCCTACTCGATGATCGTCGACCCGATGACCTCGTGCGGGTGCTTCGAGTGCATCTCGGCCATCCTGCCGTCGACCAACGGCATCATGATCTGCCCGCGTGAGTTCCCCGACATGACGCCCTCCGGCATGAAGTTCTCGACCCTGGCGGGCACGGTGGGCGGCGGCCGGCAGACGCCCGGCTTCATCGGCCACTCGCGGCACTACATCGCCAGCCCCAAGTTCATCAGCGCCGACGGCGGCTTCGCCCGCATCGCCTGGATGCCCAAGTTGCTCAAGGACGAGATGCACGACGTCCTCGTGGCCCGGGCCGAGGCGCTGGGGCTGGGCGGCCAGGCCTTCATCGAGAGGATCGCCGACGAGTCCGTCGCCACCACCGAAGAGGAAGTGGCCGCCCACATGGCTAAGGTCGAGCACCCGGCCATGACCATGGACCCCATGTTCTAGCCCGTAACCACGCACCTGGTACGATGCGGCGTCGGGACGACCCCGGCGGCCGGCCAGCACCGAGGAGGATCGCGTATGGCACTCAGCGGCCTGGACATTTTCAAACTCCTGCCCAAGACCAACTGCAAGAAGTGCGGCCTGCCGACGTGCCTGGCGTTCGCCATGGCCCTGGCCCAGAAGAAGGTGGCCCTGGACCAGTGCCCCGACGCCAGCGACCAGGCCAAGGCGGCCCTGGCGGCCGCGGCGGCGCCGCCCATGCTCTCGGTCACCTTCGGCCCGGCGGGCGCGGCATGCAAGATCGGCGGCGAGACGGTCCTGTTCCGCCACGAGGAGAAGTTCCATAGCCCGACGGCCGCGGCCATCGCCTTGCCCGACACGCTGGACGCGGCGGCCCTAGGGGCGCGGACCCAGGCCATCAAGGCCCTGGCGTTCGAGCGAATCGGCCAGCCGATGCCCATCGAGGCCGTCGCCGTGATGAACGCCTCGGGCGATGCCGCCACGTTCGCCGCCGCCGCCGAGGCCGCCAAGGCCGCCGGCAAGGCCATCATCCTGGTGACCGACAAGGCCGATGCCGCCGCCGCAGCCTTGGCCAAGGTCAAGGACACCAAGCCCCTGCTGGCGGCTGCCACCGCCGCCAACGCCGAGGCCATGGCCAAGGCCGCCGCCGGCGCCGGGTGCCCCCTGGTGGCGCGCGCGGCCGACCCCCAGGCCCTGGCCGACCTGACGGAGAAACTTAAAGCGGCCGGGTGCGACCAACTCCTGCTGTGGCTCGACGCCCCCGACCCGTGGGCCGAGATGACCGGCCTCACGAAAATCCGCGCCCTGGCGCTCAAACAGTCGGTCCGGGTGCTGGGGTTCCCGGTCATCGCGTTCGCCACCGAGGGCTCGCCGGAGGAGCAGACGGTCCGGGCGTCGTCGCTGGTCTGCAAGTACGCGGGCATCGTCGTCATCGAGACCCTGGAGCCGTGGGCGCTGCTGGCGCTGCTGACCACGCGGCAAAACATCTACACCGACCCGCAGAAACCCGTCCAGGTCCAGCCGCAACTATACCCCGTCGGCGAGGCCGACGAGAACAGCCCCGTCCTGTTCACCACGAACTTCTCGCTGACCTACTACACGGTCGAGGGCGACGTCGAAGCCAGCCGCGTGCCCGCGTGGATCCTGTGCGTCGACACCGAGGGCACGAGCGTCCTGACGGCCTACTCCGGCGACAAGTTGAACGAGAAGACCGTCGCCAAGGCCATGAAAGACGCCAAGGTCGAAGAAAAAGTCAAGCACCGCAAACTCATCATCCCCGGCTACGTGGCGGTGATGAGCGGCAAACTGGAAGAGGAAACCGGGTGGGAGATCCTCGTCGGGCCGCGCGAGTCCAACGTCATCCCGCGGTACCTCAAGGAAATCTGGACCTCCTGACCCAGCGGACCATCAGGCAACCCATGGCCGAGCGGAAACGCCGGAACTGCCGCATCGTGTTCGAGCCCTCGGGCCTCAAGACCGAGGTGCCCCCGGGCGCCACCATTCTGGAGGCCGCCCGGCTGGCCGGCGTGTACCTGACGAGCATCTGCGGCGGCGACGGATACTGCGGCAAGTGCAAGGTCGTCGTCAACTCGGGCGAGACCGAGTCGCCGCCCACCACGCTCCTGGCGCCGCAGGAGGTCCGCGAGAGCATCGTCCTGGCCTGCCAGACGCGGGTCCTCTCGGACCTGACCATCACGGTGCCGCGCAGCCACGTGCTCGACACCGGCCGCATCGTCGTCGACAGCGACGCCCACCGTTTCAGCGAGCTGCCCGGCGAGGACATCGGCGAAGGCGCGTTTCCGTACGAGCCGCTGGTCCAGAAACTCAGCTTGCGCATGTCGCCGCCCACCGAGCAGGACCAGGTGGCCGACCACGAGCGGCTGTACATGGCCATCCGCGAAGCCTCCCACGTGCCGCTGCTCCAGACCGGCTACCGCATCCTGCTGCAACTGCCGGCGCTCTTGCAGGAGGCCCAGTACCAGGTCACGGCCATCGTGGCCCAGCGCGGCGGCGTGGCCGAGGTCGTCGATATCGAGCCCGGCGACACCAGCCACTGCAACTACGCCATCGTGGTCGACGTGGGGACCACGACCGTCGTGGCCCACCTGGTGGACCTGGCGACGGCCGCCACCGTCGACGCCGAGGCCACGTACAACTCGCAGATGCACTTCGGCGACGATTACATCCGCCGCATCATCTACGCCGAGCAGCACAACGCTTTCGGCGAGATGCAGCGTCGGATCGTCCACGACGTCAACGACCTGATTCAGACGCTGGCCGTCCGCCAGGGCATCGAACTCAGTTGCATCGCCTCGGTGGCCTGCGCGGGCAACACGGCCATGACCCATTTTCTGCTGAACCTCGACCCTCGCCGCATCCGCCGCACGCCCTACATCCCGACGGCCGCGTGGATTCCGCCCATCCGCGCCGCCGAGGCTGGCATCCGCATCAACAAGCGGGGACTGCTGTACGTTCTGCCCGCCGTCGGGGCCTACGTCGGCAGCGACATCGTGGCCGGCGTCCTGGCCACGCGGCTGTACGAGGCCCCGGGCCTGTCTCTGTTCATCGACATCGGCACCAACGGCGAGGTCGTCCTGGGGTCGAAGGAGTGGATGGTCTGCGCCTCCTCCAGCGCCGGCCCCGCCTTCGAGGGCTCCGGCGTCAAGCACGGCATGCGGGCCGCGCCCGGCGCCATCGAGCGGGTTACCGTGAC
>DATKZB010000377.1:0-14086 GCA_035528235.1 Phycisphaerae bacterium | reverse complement strand
TGGCGGCGTCGCAGCCCTGGTACGAGAGTTTCAGGCGCAGGATCGTGGCCCCGAGCGGTGCGTCGTCGGGCACCGTGCCGCGCGCGATGAGGATCGCGCGGCCGCCGTACACGCGGACGGGTTTACCCTCGGCCCATTCGGCCGCCAGCGTGGCGCCGTCGGGGTACGCCACGTCGCCCCAGCGGACGGCCGGGCTGGGCTCGGCCGCCAGGACCGTCGGAATCTGGAAGTCCAGCGACGGCGGGTTGGCGTTGACGTGGTACCCTTCGTCGAGGTCGAGGACGACGGCCACTCGGAACTCGGCCCCGCGTGGCAGGACCTGGCGGTCGAGGTGGGCCGAGGTGCGGAGCCAGGCATCCGTCGGCGCGTCGGCCGCCGGCGCTGCCGCGGCCAGGACCGCCAGGAACGCGGCTGCGGCAACTCGTTTCATGGCGGCCCCTTTCCTCGTTGCGCTCATCCATTATTGGGTGTGGCAGGCGGCGGGGCAAGCGCGTTCGGCGCGGCGGTGCGGTGGCACGTCTCCGCGCGGCGGGTGCGGGGACCCGCCACGCAAAACCTGGGAGCCCGCGCGGCGGCCTAGGAAGGCCGCCGCGCAACAAGGCGAGGAGTTGATGAAGCAGCATCAGGCGCCGAGGTGTTCGGCCAGCAGGGCCTCTTCGGCCTGGTTGGTCCAGCGGCCGTCGGCGACGATCTGGTCGACGGGCGTCAGGGGCATCTCGATCTGCGGGTACACCACGATGCGCCCGGGGTACGTGCCTTCGTGCGTGTGGTGGATGGCGTTGTGGACGGCGTCGATGCCGCCCACACAGGCGACCGAGTTGTGGGGGTCGATCTTGCCGGCGGCGGCGTCGTCGAGCGCGCGGCGAAGGGCCTCGATGGGCGACCCGCTGGTGGCCACGAGCGTCCATTGGCCGTAGTGCATGTCGTTGAGGTTCAGGCGCATCCAGGCCCGGTCGCGGCTCTCGAACCCGGCAAACATGTTGAAGTACCCGTTCTTGGCGAGGTACTCCAGGGCCCCCTCGGCGGCCTTGGCCACCGGCGCGAGCACGATGATGTCGTCGGCCCCGCCCTTGGCGAGGACCGAGTCGATGGGCTGCTGCGTCAGGTCGACGACGACCAGTTCGACGCCCTTCTTCTCGGCCAGGGGTCCGAGGCTGCGGCGGACCTTTTCGAGTCGGTCGGCCTTCATCTCGCTGACGACGACCCGGGCCGCGCCGTCCTGGATGCCCTTCTCAATGTGCATCAGGCCCAGCGGCCCGGCCCCCACGTACCAGACCGTGCCGCCGGGCTTGACGGTCTGCGTCGGGCGGTGGTTCGAGTAGGCGTGGTAGACGCAGGCCCACGGTTCGGCCAGGGCGGCCTGGGCGTAGCCCAGCGCGGGGTCGACGCGCAGCAGGTACCCCTGGGCGTAGATTTCCGGGCCGATGGTCTGGTACTGCTGGTCGGCGCCGCGGAGTTTGTATCCGTAGGCGACGTTCTCGCCCTGGATGTAGATTTCGGCCTGGACGCTGTACCGCTCGCCCACCTGGTACTTGCCCGCCAGGGCCTTGCCCAGGCCGACGACCGTCATTGAGACCTCGTGGCCGGGCACGGTGGGTTCCTTGGCGAGGTCGCGGCCTTTCATGCGGGCGTGGGCGGCGCCCTGCGAGATCATCTTCCAGTCGCTGGCGCAGATGCCGACGGCGTCGATGCGGACCAACAGTTGGTCGTCGCGCGGCGTGGGGACGGGCATGGCCTCGAGCCGGAGGTTCTCCAGGCCCGCCCCGTACAGGTTCCAGGCGCGGCTGGTCTTCGGAGTCGTGTATGAGCCGGCGACGTTGCGATAGTCGTCGATTACGGTCATGGTACGGCGCCCTTTCGTTGGTGCGGCGCGAGCCGCCGGTCCCCCGAGGCGGCGCTACCGGACGAAGACCTGGCCGGCGTCGCAGACGATCACCTGGCCGGTGATGACGCGGGCGGCATCGCTGGCCAGCCAGCACACCACGCCGGCCACGTCCTCGGGCTGAATCTCGATGCCCAGGGCCGTCAGGCCGACGTAATACGGAATGACTTCCTCGGGCTGGATGCCACGTTTTCTGGCGGCGGCCTCGATGTACTCCGGGTTCCATATCTTCGAGCCCTTGAAAACGTTGCCCGGGGCGATGGCGTTGACGCGGATACCCTCGGCCCCGAGTTCCAGCGCCCAGCCGCGCGCGAGGTGGATCTCGCCGGCCTTCGTGGCATTGTAGGCCGAGTTGGCCTTCGAGGCGTCCAGGCCGCTCTTCGACGAGACCAGGATGATGCTGCCGCCGCGGCCCTGGCGAATCAGGATGCGGGCCGCCTCGCGGGCCGTCAGAAAGTAGCCCGTCAGGTTGATATCGATGGCCTTGCGCCACGGCCCCACGGGAAAATCGACCAGCGGATACGCCGGGGCGATGCCGGCCGCCGGCACGCACACGTCGAGCCCGCCGAAGGCTTCGACCGTGTGGCTGAAGGCCGCCGCCACGCTCGCTTCGTCGGTCACGTCGCACCGGACGGCCAGGCTGCGGTGCGGTGCCACGGCCTGGCTGATGCGGGCGTGCGTCTCCTCGGCGGCTGCCAGGTCGATGTCCACCAGGGCGACCTTCGCCCCGGCGCGGGCCAGGCCCTCGGCGATGCCCCGGCCCAGGCCGCTGCCGGCACCCGTCACGAGGGCGACCTTGCCGGCCAGGAGGTCGGGCGGCAAGGCGGCCGGTGCAGGTGACTTACTCATCGTGTGGCTCCTGGTCGGGGGTCTCGGTGGCCGGTTCGGTCGCCTCGGCCTGCGGCTCCGGGGCCGGATCGGGGTCGGCGGTCTCGGCGGCCGGTTCGGGCTCCTGGGGCACCTCGTCCTCGAAGTCGTCGAAGTCGTTCTCGACGGGATCGGAATCGTAGTGGGCCCACCGGATCTTGGGTCGGCCCATGGTGTCGGGTTCGCGCTCATCGGGCGCAGCCGCGGACTTCGAGATGATGACGCGCGGGGGCCCCGTCCGGGGTCGGCGGTCGGACCGTGACGGACCCGAGCGGCCGCGCCCTGTGGCGGGTGTGGCGTCTCTGGGTCGGCGGCCCGTCCGACCGCCGGCGTCGCGGCCTCGGGCACCGGCGGCGGGTGCTCCGCGCGAGGGCGCGGCTGCGCCGGGGGCCCGGGCGTGGTCGGCGGGGGGCCGCCTGGCCGGTGGGGTCTCGCCCGTTGCGGCGTCGCGACTCTTGGGCCTGGGCTCGCGGCGTCTGGGCGGCCTGTCGTCGATCAGGGTCAGGGCGATGCGGTGCTTGTCGGTCTCGATGGTGACGATCTTGGCGTCGACGACGTCGCCGACGTGCAGGAAGTTGAGGGGGTTCCGCACGTACCGTTTCGAGAACTGGCTGATGTGGATCAGGCCCTCTTCCTTGAGGCCGATGTCGACGAAGGCGCCGAAGTCCACGACGTTCCGGACGGTTCCCTTGACCCACATGCTGGGCCGCAGCTCCTCGATTCGGCGCATTCGCCGGCGGAAGATCGGCCCGTGATGCGTGGACCGCGGGTCGTGGCTGGGCCGCTGGAGCGCGCCGACGATGTCGAGCAGCCGCGGCAGGGGGATCTTGAGTTCCTCGGCCAGCGGCTCCAGCGACAGGTCCACCAGGACCTTGCGCAGGGTCTGGGCCTTCTCGCCGCTCTGGAGGTCCTGGAGACTGTACCCCAGGTGCGTCAGCAGTCGTTCGGCCTCGGCGTAGTGCTCGGGATGGATACGCGTGGCGTCGAGAGGGTGGTCGCCGCGGACGCGGAGGAACCCCGCGGCCATCCGGAAGGTCTTCTCATCCCAGCCGGGCAGGTCCTTGAGTTGCTCGCGGCTGGCCAGGGGCGCCTCGGCCCGGCGTGCGACGAGGGCGGCGACCTGGGCCTCGCCGAGGCCGGGTATCCGCCGGAGCATCGACGGCGAGGCCGTGTTGGCGTCGGCCCCGACGACGGCGACGCATGATTCCATCGTCTCGTCGAGCGCCCGCTGGAGCCGCTGCTGGTTCACGTCGTGCTGATACAGGCCCACGCCGATGGTCCGTGGGTCGATCTTGACGAGTTCCGCCAGGGGGTCCTGGAGTCGCCGGCCGATGCTGATGGCGGCCCGGATGGCGGCGTCGAGGTGGCCGAACTCCTGCTTCGCCAGGTCGCTGTCGGCGTAGGCGGCGGCGCCGGCTTCGCAGACGACCGCGTAGCGAAGGTCGAGCGCGTGTTCCTCGATGAGTTCCGAGACCAGGGCCTCGACCTCGCGGCAGCCGGTGCCGTTGCCGATGGCGACGGTTCCAACCTGGTGTTGCTGGACGGCCTGGAGGATCGCGACCTTGGCCTCGGCCGCCTTGTTCTGCGGCTCGAGCGGGTAGACGATCGTCTCGCCGAGCAGGGCGCCGTCCGCCTCGAGGACGGCCATCTTGCAGCCCGTCCGGTAACCCGGCTGGATGGCCAGGACGCGCCGGCCGCGAGACGGCCGGGCCATGAGCAGGCTCCGCAGGTTCGAGACGAAGACATCGGCGGCGTGGCGTTCGGACCGCTCGGTCAGCCGGCGGCGGACGTCGCGTTCGACGGCCGGCAAGACGAGCCGCTGGAGCGTGTCGGCCAGGACGCCCTTCAGGAACGCGCCGAAGCGGTGTTCCTTCGGCATGACCAGTCCGACCACGCGTTCCATGAGGGCATCGAGGGGCACCTCGATGGTGACCTTGAGGGCCTTGCTTCGCTCGCCGCGGTTGATGGCCAGGATGCGATGCGGCGGGATGCGGGTCAGGGGCTCGGCAAAGTTGAAGTACCCGCGGAACTCGGCGGCCTGCTTCGTCCGCTGCTTCGACGGCTGCGACTTAAGGACCCCCCGTTCCCAGACGAACTGCCGGACCTCGCTACGGACCCGCGCATGGTCGGCCACGCGCTCCGCCAGGATGTGCCCGGCCCCGGCCAGGGCCTCCTCGGGCGAGCGGACCTCGCGGTCCGGGTTCACGAACTCCGTGGCCTTCACCGCCAGGTCCGGTCCGCTGGCGGCGCCGGCCGAGGCGTAGTCGGCCAGCCCTTCGAGGCCGCGCTCGCAGGCCACGATGCCGGCCGTGCGGCGCTTCGGCCGAAGCGGCTCCATCAGGTCTTCCAGGGCGACCTCGTCTTCGGCCTTGACGATGGTCGCCGCCATGCGCTCCGTCAGGGCCCTCGCCCGCTCGGCCAGGCTGCGGGCCTGGAACCGGAGGTCTTCCATGGCCGCCAGTTCCCCGCGGGTCTCCTGGATGCGGAGAATGGTCTCCTCGTCGGTGCTGCCGGTCTCCGCCTTCCGGTAGTGGGCGATGAAGACGGGGCGGAAGCCCGCGTCGAGCAGTTCCAGAACGGGGGTGATTCGCTCGCGGCTGATCTTCAGCCGCCGAGCCAGTGCCTCGGACATGTCGAAAGGCATGAGCGGAACAACCTTTTTGCAGTGGGCCATACACCGCCCAGGAAACGGTCTGCCGAGTATACGGACTCGCCCGGCGACGCAAAAGGTTTTTCCGGGCCTTGGGCGCGCTTGCGGCCGGTGCGGCGGCGGTCTACAATGACCTCGGCAGCGCCGCGGGAAGGACGGGGACCATGGTGGCCAAGCCGGCGCGAGGGCTCGTCATCGTCCACACGGGCGATGGCAAGGGCAAGACCACGGCCGCCCTCGGCTTGGCACTGCGGGCCGTCGGGCACCGGATGCGGGTGGCGTTCGTCCAGTTCGTCAAGGCCGCCGCCGTGGGCGAGCACGAGGCTGCGAAACGCCTGGCCCCCGACCTGGAGATCTTCCGCATGGGCGCCGGCTGCGTGACGGGCGAGCCGAGGCCCGAAGACCGCGCGGCCGCACGCCAGGCCCTCGCCCTGGTCCGGAAGTGCCTCGGCCAGGGCCGGTACGCGATGGTCGTGGCCGACGAGATCCTGACGGCCGTCGGCCTGGACCTCTTGACCCGCGACGAGGCCGAATCGCTTCTGGATGCCCGCCCGGCCGCCGTGCACCTGGTCTTGACGGGGCGCGGCGGGTGGCCGGGCCTCCTTGACCGGGCCGACCTGGTGACCGAGATGCGCTCGTTGAAGCACCCACACGACGCGGGCCTGGGGGCACAGGAAGGCGTGGAGTTCTGACGCCGCCCGCGCGGGCGTCGACCACGGGCGGGCGCGCTGGGGTCGGCGTCGACGGCCCCCGGGTCGAGTTCCGGTTCCGGCGGCGGCGGGTCCTCGGGTGGCGGCGGAGGCGGGGGCGGCGGAGGTGGGTGGTGAGCCCGCGCGCTCGGGCCCAAGCGGCCGCCCGTTGAGGTGGCCGCGCCGGGGCGTTACCGGCCCCGCGGTTGATTCGGCGCACGCCCACGGATAAACTCAACTCATGTCCGATGCGCCGGGCATGGAGTACCTCGATGAAACCAATCAAGGCCCTCGGCCGCCACCTCGGTTTCTGGGCGGTGTTCTCGATCGCCACCGGGGCCATGGTCAGCAGCGGCCTCTTTGTCCTGCCGGGCCAGGCATTCAAGGTGTGCGGGGCGGCGGTCGTCCTGGCCTACGCGCTGGCCGCGATCATGGTCGTGCCGGCGTTGCTGTCGAAGGCCGAACTGGCCACCGCCATGCCCAAGAGCGGCGGCGATTACTTCTTCATCGAGCGCAGCATGGGGGCCCTGCCGGGGACGTTGGCCGGCCTGGCGGCGTGGCTGTCGCTGGCCCTCAAGAGTGCGTTTGCCATGGTCGGCATCGGGGCGTTCGCCCAGTTGATCTGGCCGGCGGCCGACCTGACGCCCGAGGAGTGGGAGTGGTCGGTCAAGGGCGTGGCGGTCGGTTGCTGCGCCGTCTTCATGGTGCTCAACATCCTGAGCGTCGAACTGGCCGGGCGTATCCAGGTCATCATGGTTGCGGTGCTATTGGCCGTCCTCGGCGTGTTCGTCCTGGCCGGCGTGCCGAACGTGCAGCAGCACCCGAACTTCGACCACTTCATGGGCGCCGGGACGGGGAACCTGCTGGCGGCCTCGGCGCTGGTGTTCGTCTCGTTCGGGGGACTGACCAAGGTGGCCAGCGTGGCCGAGGAGGTCCACCAGCCGGGCCGGAACTTGCCCGGCGCCATGTTCCTGTCGTTCGCGGTCGTGTCGGTGTTCTACGTGGCGGCGGTCTTCGTGGTGGTGGGCGTCGTGGGGTCCGACGAACTGGCCGCCGGACCGTACGGGAGCATGGCCCCCTTGAGCCTGGCGGCCGGTCGGTTCCTGGGCAAGGGCGGCGTGGTCCTGCTCTCGGCCGCGGCCATCCTGGCCTTCGTGACGACCGGCAACAGCGGCATCCTGGCGGCCTCGCGGAGCCCGATGGCCATGAGCCGCGACGGCCTCCTGCCGGCCGCGCTGCGGAAGGTCTCGAAGCGGTTCGGGACCCCCTACGTCAGCATCCTCGTGACTGGCGGTTTCATGATGGCCATGGTGCTCTTCCTGAGCATCGGCGACCTGGTCAAGGTGGCCAGCACGATGAAACTGGTTCTGTTCCTGCTGACGAACGTGGCGGTGCTGATTATGCGCGGCAGCCGGATTCAGAACTATCGCCCGCTGTACCGGTGCCCGCTGTTTCCGTGGGTCCAGTTGGCGGGTATCGGCGTGTATGCGGTTCTGATCGTGGTGCTGGGCGCGGAACTGGGCCCGGCGCCTGCCGTGACGGCCGCGGCGTTTGTGGTGGGCGGCCTGCTGTGGTACTTCATCTGGGTCCGTCCTCGGAGCACCCGCGAGAGCGCCCTCGTGTACATGGTCCGCAACATCGTGGCGAAAGAGATTCGCCGCAGCAGCCTCGAGGAAGAACTCCGGGAGATCGCGATGCAGCGCGACGAAATCGTCCAAGACCGGTTCGACCGCCTGATTGAACACTGCGAGGTCCTCGACCTGGAGTCCCGCCCTGGCGCCGACGAGATGTTCGCGCAGGCGGCCGACGTGCTCAGCACGCGGCTTGGCCTCTCGGCCAAGACGCTTTTGGAGAAACTGCGGGCCCGCGAGGCCGAGTCGAGTACCGTCATCCAGCCGGGGCTGGCCATCCCCCACATCGTCGTCGACGGCGAGCACCGGTTCGACATTCTGCCGATCCGCTGCCGCGAGGGCATTGTCTTTGGCGAGGGACACCCCCCCGTGCAAACGGTCTTTATCCTGGCCGGCTCGCAGGATGAGCGGAACTTCCACCTGCGGGCCCTCAGCGCCATCGCCCAGATCGCCCTCGACCGGCATTTTGAGAAACAATGGATGGCCGCCCGCGGTCCCCAGGCCCTGCGCGACATCCTGCTCCTGGCAGACCGCAAACGGAAGTAATCGGCGGTGCGGCTGTCGCCAACGGCCACACCCGACGACGCGAAGGAGGGCCATGGGCACGTTCGACGTCTTCGACCACACGGCCGACATCGGTCTTCGGGTCCGCGGCCGGGACCTGCCCGACCTCCTGGAGACGGCGGCCCGGGCCACCTTCGCCCAGATGTTCGACGACGGGCCCCGCGGGGTCGAGGTGGTGGACGACGTCCGCGCGGTTCCCGAGGGTGACCTGGCCGGCGAGGCCACGGAACTCCTGGTCGTCTGGCTCCAGGAACTCCTGTACCGGTTCGAGACGGCCCGGCTGGTGCCCCTGGAGTTCCACTTCGAGGCGTGCACGCCGCGCGAGGTCCGTGCGCAGGTCGGTTTCGGACGCTTCGATCCCGGCCGCCACACGGCCCGGCTCGAGGTCAAGGCCGTGACGTACCATGAACTCGACGTCCGCGAGGACCCCGGTGGCACGTGGTCGGCCCGGTTTATTCTCGACGTTTGAAAGGACGTGCGATGGGAGGTCAAGGGTACGACGGTCCGCTGGAACCGGCCGGCGAGTGCCGGTACCGCATCCCGAAATCCTACCGGCGCGACATGCGCGTCGACGGCATCATCTACGCCGACGAGCGGCTCATCGAGCCCATCCGCAGCGACAACGCGGCGGAACAGGTCGTCAACGTCGCCACGCTGCCCGGCATCCAGAAGGCCAGCCTGGCCATGCCCGACATCCATTGGGGGTACGGGTTCCCCATCGGGGGCGTGGCGGCCACCGACCCGGCCGAGGGCGGCATCGTGTCGCCCGGCGGCGTCGGGTACGACATCAATTGCGGCGTCCGGATGATACGGTCCGACCTCGTCCTGGACGACGTCGGGCCGCGCATCGAGCCACTCCTGACCCGCATTTTCCAGACGGTGCCGTGCGGCGTCGGCATCGGCGGGCGGACGAGACTGGCGCTTTCCGAGATGCGGAAGGTGCTCCGCGAGGGCGCCGCCTACGTCGTCCGCCACGGGCAGGGCTGGCCGGAGGATCTCGACCACACCGAGGCCCGCGGATGCCTCGACGGCGCCGACCCTGACGCCGTCTCGAAGCGGGCCTACGAGCGCGGCCAGAACCAGGTGGGCTCGCTCGGCGCCGGGAACCATTTCCTGGAGGTCCAGGTGGTGGACGAGGTGTACGACCCCGCTACGGCGGAGGCCTTCGGCGTGGCGGCCGGCGGCATCGCGTTCATGATTCACTGCGGTAGCCGCGGCTTCGGCCACCAGGTCTGCGACGACTTCATCAAGACCATGCGCGGGGCTGCCCGAAAGTACGGCTTCGACCTGCCCGACCAGCAACTGTGCTGCGCGCCGGTCGAGAGCGACGAGGGACGCCGGTACCTGGGCGCCATGCGTGCGGCGGCCAATTACGCCTGGGCCAATCGCCAGGCGCTGATGGTGCTCGTGCGGGAGGCCGTCTCGACCGTTTTCGGGAAGTCGGCCGAGCGGCTGGGGCTGCGGCTGGTCTACGACGTCGCGCACAACATCGCCAAGATCGAGACCCACGACACGGCCGCGGGCCCGCGCCCCCTGTGTGTCCACCGCAAGGGCGCCACGCGGGCGTTTCCGGCGGGCCACCCGGAGGTGCCCGAGGCGTATCGCGGCGTCGGGCAGCCGGTCATCATCCCAGGCGACATGGGCCGCTACTCCTTCCTGCTGGTCGGCCAGGAGGCGGCCATGGCCGAGACGTTCGGGTCGGTCTGTCATGGGGCGGGGCGGGCGATGTCGCGCAGCGAGGCCAGCCGGCGGATGCGCGGCGAGCAGGTCCGACGCGACCTGGCGGCCAAGGGCATCATGGCCATGAGCCACAGTTGGAAAGGGCTGGCCGAGGAGTACTCCGGCGCCTATAAAGACGTGGCCGACGTGGTCAGCGTGGTCGAGCGGGCGGGGCTGGCCCGCAAGGTCTGCCGCCTGCGGCCGCTGGGGGTCATCAAGGGGTGAGCCGATAACTCCCCCGGCGGATCGCGGACTCGTGATCTATGGCGGGGCGCTGAGCGCGCACGGGCCTCGGCCTTCCGCGGGCGTCCCCTGGGTCCGGTCGTTGCCTCAGGTCTGGATGAAGTGGCCTGTCTCCGGTGTGCGGGCGGGTGGCATCGGCAGGCCATCCGACCGAAGGACGATCGTCGTGCCGCACATGGAACACTGGATCGAACGCTCTTCGTGGACCTGGTCGAGCGTCAGCAAGAGTTCCGTCCGGCAGTGCGGGCACGCCAGGGGGATGAAAACGTTGAAATGCTGTTGCATTTCATCCCCTCCTAGCAGGAGAATCGAGCAACTGTTATCATACTGCGATCACGCCCCCGGCGAAAGACTTTCTTGAAATCGCCTGCCGGGTCTCTTACCATACGGAATCTTTTTGACGGGAGTTGTATGGGCGGTCTGTAAGGCGGACGCCCCCCTGGCCGGCAGCGGCTGCGCCGGCAACCGAGGAGTGCGGCGATGAGATTGCGCGATTTGATCGACGAGTCCGTGGTGAAGGTCGGCCTGGAGAGCCTCGACAAGGAAGAGGTCTTCGAGGAGATGATCGACCTCCTGGTCCGGGCCGGCCGCCTCAAAGACCGGGCCGGCGCCCTGGAGGCCGTCCGCCTCCGCGAGTCGCAGGGCACCACCGGCATCGGCCAGGGCGTGGCCATTCCGCACGGCAAGCACGAATCGATTCCCAGCCTGACGGCGGCCATGGGCACCTCGGCCGACGGCGTCGAGTTCGATTCCATCGACGGCGAGCCCGTGCACGTCGTGTTCCTGCTGTTGGCGCCGACCGACGATCCCGGACCGCACGTCCGGGCACTGGCCGAGATCGCGCGGCTCGTCCAGACGCCCGGCTTCTATCGCAAACTGACCGAGGCCCAATCCGTGGCCGAGGCGCTTGATATCCTGGACGCCGAGGAATAGGGGAACCGGCGCGCCCTGGCGATGTCGGCCGGGCTGACGGCGCCGGTCGTAACCGGGTATGGCCATGCGCGACGTCATCCAGAAAATGCTGGTGGCTGAAGCCGAGGCCAAGCGCATCGTGGCCCAGGCCGAGGGTGAGGCCGAACGCACCCGGGCCGAGGCACGCCGCCAGGCCCAGCAACTCGCCGACCAGGTCCGCGACGAGACCCGGGCCGAGGTCGACGCCGCCATTGAAGAGGCCGTGCAGCAGGCCGACCGCGAGAGGCAGCAGCGCCTCGCCAAGGCCGCCGGCAACATCGAGGCTGATCTGCGCCTGGACGAGAAACGGCAGGCCGACGCCGTCGAGGTCGTGGTCCGGTGCGTGCGCGGCCGGTAGTCGGCATGAAAGCGGTCAACGCCTATGGTTTTCCGAACCGCAACCGACCTGGACTTCCTGGCCGCCAACATCCATGGGCGGCGCAGTCGCCTGGCCGAGGGCGGCCGGCTGGACGAGTTGTGCCGCATCCGGACCCTCCCCGAACTCGCCCGTGCCCTGTTCCCCGAGGGACACTTCCTGACCGCCTCGAACGTCCAGCGGGTGCTGGTGCTCGACCAGGTCGAGGAACTCTCGACCATCGCCTCGAAACTCGGCGGGGCATCGGGCCACCTGCTCGACTGGTTGCGGGTGCGGTTCCGCATGGAGAACGTCAAGGTGCTCGTGCGGGGCTTTGCGTGCGGCACGGCGCTTGCCGACCTTCAGCCGCACCTGGTTCCGTTGTCCGACGACCTGGCCCTGAATGTGGAGGTTCTGGCCGGCGCGGGCAGCATCGAGGCGTTCACTGCCGTGCTGGAGCCGGAGCCGCTGCGGACCGGCCTGGCTGGGGCCATCGACCTTTACCACCGCCGGCCGCGGCCGTTTTTCGCCGAGGCCGGCCTCGACCAGGGGTACCTGACGGAATTGCTTGCCCGGGCCCGCGCCCTGCCACGGGCCCATCGCGACGACGTCCTGCCGATGGTGTGGCAGGAGGCCGACACGTTCCACCTGATGCTGGCGGCGCGCGGCCGATTTTCGTACGACCTGCCGGCTGAGATGCTGAGTCCGTTCCACGTGGCGGGGGCCGGCCTGAGTCGTCAGCGATTCCGGCAGATGCTGGCGGCCGAGGACCTGGCCGAGGTGGCGGCCATGGCCGTGGGCGCCGCCATCGACGCCGTGCCCGAGGGGCGCGCCGTCGACACGCCCGCCCTGGAGGTCCTGGCGTGGAACCGGTACTGGCGGCTGTCCAACCGGACGTTCCGCCGCAGCCACATGGGCCTCGGCGCGGTGGTGGCCTATGCCGCCATCCGCCGGGTCGAACTGGCGAACCTCATCACCCTGAGCGAGGGCATCCGGGCCCGCCTGGCGCCCGAGGCCCTTCGCCGCCGTCTTATCCCGTGGGCCGAACCGGCCGATGTCCGGGCCGGGGCCGGGGGGCCTGTGCGTGTTTAGCACCGTCGAGATGAAGCGGTTGAGCGTCGTCGTCCTCGAACGGGACGAGCGGGCCGTGCTGCGCGGTCTGGGCATGCTGGGCGCGGTCCACCTGGTCCGCACCGGCGCCGGCCCCGACACGGCCCCGCAGGAGCCGCCCGACCGCAGCGAGGTCCTCGCGCGGTGCGACAACCTCACCGGCCGCACCGACAAGATCTTCCGCCAACTCGACCTCGCCACCTTGCCGGACGTGACCGGCGCAGAGTTGCCCCAGGTGAGCCTCGACGAGGTGGAGCACCGCCTCCAGCCCATCGAGAAGCAGCTTGAGGAGACGCTCCATCGCCGCGAGGAAGCCCTCCAGCGGTGGGGCCGCGTCACGGCTCTTCTGGACCAGGTGCAGGCGTACGAGGGACTGGAACTGTCGTTCGACCAGATCGGGCGGTTCTCGTTCCTGCACTTCGCCATCGGCAGCCTGCCGGGCGAGAACATGGCCGCCTTCGAGAAACAGGTCGGCGAGAACGTGGTCCTCATGCCGCTGGCCGAGGCCGAGGGACGCCGGCGCCTCGTGGCCGTCACCAGCCGCAAGGGACGCTTTGCCCTCGAGACCGCCCTGGAGGGCGTGGGTTTCCAGCGCGAGGCGATTGCCGAGTCGGCCACCGGCACGATGCGCGACCTGCTGGAGGAGGCCCGCCGCGAGAAGGACCAACTCTCGGTCGAACT
Source organism: Phycisphaerae bacterium (assembly GCA_035528235.1). Classification (GTDB taxonomy): domain Bacteria; phylum Planctomycetota; class Phycisphaerae; order FEN-1346; family FEN-1346; genus DATKZB01. The sequence continues at coordinate 744 of DATKZB010000377.1, read as the reverse complement.
CACCCGCCCCCGCGAGGCCATCGCGGCCCTGGTCCGCGACGTGTCGCGGCCGCTGGCCGTCCTGAGGGCCGTGGTCGGGGTCGAACGCAAGATCCTCGAGGCCGAACAGAACTTCCCCCGCACCGAGTCCACGGTCCTCATCAACGGGTGGATTCCGGCCGACGAGGTCGTCGCCATGCGGCGGCACCTCCAGAACCTCATCGGCGGGCGGTGCGTCGTCGAGACCCAGGACCCCGGCGACGTGCCCGAAGAGGAAATCCCCGTCCTGGTCAAGCACCCGCGCATCCTCCGGCCGTTCCAGATGCTCGTCTCGGCCTACGGCCTGCCGGGGTACCGCGAACTGGAGCCGACGCTGTTCGTGGCCATCACGTTTCTGGTGATGTTCGGCATGATGTTCGGCGACGTGGGGCACGGTCTCGTCCTGGTGCTGGCTGGGCTGGGAGCGCTGGTCTACGGTCGCAAGCAGCAGATTCGCGATGCGGGGGTGCTGCTGATGGCGGCCGGCGGCGCGAGCATCATCTTCGGGTTCCTGTACGGCGAGTTCTTCGGGTTCACCGGGGAAGGCTGGGCGCTCTGGAACAACCCGCTGCACGGTGATACCATGCAGTTGCTCGTGGTGGCCATGGGGTTCGGCGTGGTGGTCGTCAGCCTGGGCCTCGTCCTGAACATGATCAACCGGTTCCGCCGCGGCGACGTCATCGGCGGCACGCTCGACAAGTTTGGCGCCGCGGGGGCCATCTTCTA
>DATKZB010000376.1:0-7002 GCA_035528235.1 Phycisphaerae bacterium | reverse complement strand
GGGGCGTCTGCCAGGTCCGGGAGAACGTCGACGGCCGCCTGGTGACGCTGGTGTATGGCCGGGCGATCGCGCGGCACGTCGACCCGATCGAGAAGAAACCGCTGTTTCACTTCCTGCCGGGATCGCGGGCATATTCCATCGCCACGGTGGGATGCAACTTCCAGTGCGGTTTCTGCCAGAATTGGCAAATCTCCCAGTGGCCGCGCACCGACGACGGCGACATACCCGGCGACCCGGCCACCCCCGAAGACATCGTCGCGGCCGCCGTACGGTACGAGTGTGCCTCCATCTCGTACACCTACACCGAGCCGACGGTCTTCTTCGAATACGCACGCGACACGGCCCGCCTGGCCAGACGAGCCGGCCTCAAGAACACCTTCGTGACGAACGGGTTCATGACGGCCGAGGCCCTGGCCGAGATGGCCGAGTGGCTCGATGCCGCCAACGTCGACCTCAAGGCGTGGCAGGACGGGTTCTACCGCTCGGTCTGTAAGGGCGCCGTTGAGCCCGTCAAGGATTCCATCCGCCGCATGCACGAGGCCGGCATCTGGGTCGAGGTCACGACCCTGCTGGTGCCCGGCCGGAACGACGACGCGGCCGACCTCGAGGCCATCGCCGAGTTTCTGGTCTCGGTGTCGCCGGACATTCCCTGGCACATCACGCGGTATCATCCGGACTTTCAGGTCCGCGAGCCGCCGGCGACGCCCATGGCCAGCATCGAGCGGGCCGTCGGCATCGGCCGGCGCGCGGGCCTCCGCTATGTCTACGCCGGCAACGTCGCCGGCATGCAGGACACCATCTGCCCGTCGTGTGGAGCGACGGTCATTGCGCGGCAGGGCATGGGCGTGGCCGAGATGTGGCTGCGCGGCTCGGCCTGCGCGGCGTGCGGCACGGAGTTGCCGCTGGTTATCGAGGGATCGGACGAGGTCCCATGACGGCTTTGCCGGCCGCGGGCCTTCCCACTACGGGCGGGGCCGTTGGCGCGGCGAGCATGGCTGGAAGCGGCCCGGCGCGGCTTCCACGAACCGGTAAGGGATCACCTATGGCTAAGAACCGGAAGGCGAACGTCAAGAGCGAGGCCGCCAAGGCCAAGTCGAAGCCGAAGCCGAAGGCGAAGGCGACGGTGAAGGCGAAGCCGACGGTCAAAGCGACGGTCAAAGCGACGGTCAAGCCGACGGTCAAGCCGACGGTCAAGGCCGAGGCCAAGGTCAAGGTTGCGGCCGTCGATCCGCCCCGCCCGCCGAGACCGCCGGCCGACAAGGCCCCCGAGCACCGCAGCAAACCGGCCCGGAAACGCACTAAGGTGGCGTTTGTCGGCCTCGGACTCATGGGGGCGCCCATGGCATCCACCATCTTGAGGGCCGGCTTCCCCCTGCAGGTCTGGAACCGCACGGCCGACAAGGCCAAGGACCTCGTGACCGAGGGTGCCACGCTGGCGCCCACGCCCGCCGCCGCCGCACGGGGGGCCGACGTCGTCATCGTCATGGTGGCCGACGATGCCGCACTCGACATGGTCCTCTTTGGCGAGGAAGGCCTCAGCCGGGGCCTCAAGCGCGGGGCCGTCGTGGTGAACTGCTCGACCACGAGCCCCGGCATGGGGTTCCGTGCCGGCACCGCCCTGCGGAGCCTGAGCGTGCGGTTCCTTGAGGCACCCATCATGCGGAGCGTCTACGCGGCCCGCGAGGGGCAGCTTCAGATGCTCGTCGGCGGCACCGCCGACGACTTCGCCCGCGCGAGGAGCGTCCTGGAGGTCCTGGCGTCCGACATCCATTACGTCGGCGACGTCGGGCGAGCCGCCACCTTGAAACTGGCCTGCAATATCCTGGTGGCCGCACTCACCCAGGCATTTGCCGAGTACTTCGTGGTCGCCCGCAAGAGCGGCGTCCCGTTCGAGACGATGATGAGTGTCCTGCACGCCGGGCCGCTCGATTCCCAGGTCCTCCGCGACGCCGAGCAGACGGTCGTCAACCCGGGGGCCCGGCCCAACTTCTACCTGCGGCACATGCTCAAGGACCTGAACCTGGCCCTGGAACTGGCCCAGCAACTCGACGTCCCGACGCCGCTGGCCGCCGCCACGCGGCAAATCCTGGCCGCCGCCAACAATTTGGGTCACGGGAACCGCGATTTCGGCGCCATCGTCGAACTCATGGCCCAGTGGGCCGCCGTCCCCATACGCGGTTAGACGGGCCCCGCGCGGCCGTGTGATTTAGCCGTCGCCGGTACGGCGACGCACGGGTGGCATGGTCATCCCGTAGGGTGACCATGTTTGAGCCGTAGCCGTAGCGTGCGTTCGCCGCACACACCCGAACCCTCATCGCGCCCGCCAAGGCGGGCGGCTAACCCGGCCGCAGCCGTGTTGGTATGCTTTAGTATATATTGAGGGCAATCCATTCACGTTCAAAACGGCGCGCGAAACGACCGATTCCGGCGCAGTCGAATCAAAAATCGAAAAAAGCGATCAAAAACCGCGCGTTTCCCCTTGCCTATCTTACCACAACGGGGGCAAATCGGCCTTGGCGCTGTCGAAAACGTCATTCCGACTGTCCCAAAGGCCCATTTTGGGCCTCGCGGCGAAAGGGCGTTTTCTCAAAGTGTATGATGGTGGGTGGCCGGGCCACGCGCGGGGCAAGCCCCGCGGCGAACGGTGCGTCGAAGCAGGCCGACGGCCAATCCATCCCCGGCCGGTGGCCGGGGCTTGTTTATCCCCCGGCGGTGCCGGGGGCTTGCCGGGCGGGGGCCGGGGCTTATTCATCCCGCGTCGGTGTGAACTTTTCGGCCGCTGGTGCGTCCAAAGGGAGAGCGGGACGGGCGCGACGGTGATCGTCCAACTAACTATTGCCTCAAGTGGCGAATAAGTGTAGCATTTCCGTCGTATGAGGTGATGGACGCCGTGACGCAGTTCTGGACGAGGGCACCCATGCGTTTCGTTTTAGCGGCATCTGTGGGAATCGTGTTGTTGGGCGCGGCCCTGGCGTGGGGCGCGGACCCGTTCGCGGCGGTCCCGGTGGGGCCGAACGCGGCCGCGGCCGAGCCCGAGGTGTCGGCCGGGGCCCAGAAGGTTTCGGGCATCGAGGCCTTGTTCGCGGCCGCCAAATACGACGAGGCAATCGACGCCGCCAAGGCCTTCCTTCGAGTGGCCCAGGAAGACGGGCTGAAGGCCGAGGCCACCCGGCTGGTCGCCGAGGCGCTTCGCAAGAAGGGCGACTGGAAGCGGGCCATGGGCGCGTACGTGAGCCTCCGCGACCGTTTCGAGAAGGGCTGCGACGAGTACGTCAGGTACGATGCGATGGCCGAGATTCTGCGGGCGTCTCCGTCGGGCGTGTATCAGCAGGGCACGCCGGGCGCCGCCGACCCGGCGACGTCCGAGCGGCGCGACGCGTTCCAGAACCTGGCCAAGGGATTCGTCGTGCCGAAGTCGAGCGGCAGCAGCGGCTGGGGAGACAGCAACTGGCTCGAACGGGGTGGCGGCATCGGCGGCGGCGGCATGTAGCGGTGTCCGCCCGCGGGACCGAACGGCTTGGGCCGGTGCCGGGCAGGGCAGGGCATGGATTCGGGGGGAGTCGCTCACGAGGTTACCTCCGAAGGCGTGAGGGCTGTGGCGAGGCGGACGTGCCGAAGGCGGGCTCGGATTGGCCACACAGGTGGAGGTCGAAGCGATGCGACAAACAGCGAGCATAGCCGCGACAATGCTGTTGGCGTGGGCGGTGTGGGTGAGCGGTGCGGTGGGCGAGGAGGTGCTGGCCGTTCCCGACGAGGCCCAGCGTGTGGCCGAGATCCAGGCCCAGATGATGGCCGGCAATACCGACGACGCCCTCAAGGCCGCCAAGGAGTTTCTGAAGACGTCCAAGGACAAGGACGCCAAGACCGAGGCCATGCGGGTTGTGGCCGAGGGCTTGCGGAAGAAGGGCGACTGGCGCGGGGCGGTGTCGGCCTACCGGGTTCTGGCCGAGCGCTTCGACAAGGGGTCGGATGACTGCGTCCGGTTCGGCGCCATCGGCGACGTCCTGGCGACCTCGCAGAACGGGGTCTACAAGGTGGCCGTGGGCACCGCTCCCAAGACCGGGACGGAGACGCCGGCCAAGGAGCCGCGAACGCTCGCCGATGATGCGGCCCTGGATGAGGCGTTGGCGCTGCTGGCGTCGTTTCGCATCTCGAAACTCAAGGGGCGCTGCGGGGCGGTCCGCAGCAAGCGGAGTCCCCAGGACGTGATGAAGGTCTTCACGCCTCTGGCCGAGGATGCCCGGCAAGTCTTCCTCCTGGGCCCCGACACGCCGCCCGCCGACGCCCGCGAGATGGGCACCATGGCCGGCCAGCGGATGGGCCAACTCGGCACCCAGGTCCAGGGGGCCCTGCGGAACAAACTTCAGAAGTACCAGCCCAAGTTCAACAACCCGTGGTCGTTCTCGAACGTCGAGAAGAAGGACATCCAGCAGACCCACAAACTCTGCAAGGAGATGGCCGACGCCGAGAGGGCGTTCCAGGTCTCGCTGGCCCACGTGACCGGGTCGGGGGAATGGCCCGAGGGCGACGGCCTGCGCATCGAGAGCACCGAGCGGTCCGCTGCCTACCTGCAACTGGCCGAGGAGTACATCGTCCCGGCGTACCGGACCATCTGGTATTGATGCTGCGCTGACGCGCGAACGAGAAGACCTTATAGGTTCCTGCCCTGCCAGACAGCGCTGGCGCGGCCGGCAGGCCCCGGGTGTCCTTTCCGGTCAAGCACGGGTTCCCATCTGCCGATAGAGTGGGCGCCGTTGCCTCGGAACAGTCCGACTCTCCCGGTTCCGGGCACGCCTCTAGGCAAGTCCGACGCGGGTGGCTATAATCCCCGGGTGCGCTTCTCGGGGGCCAGGGAGTGGGAGTGATGGGGCGAAGCAAGCCGCGCCAGGCCGGCGAGCAAGTGACGTTCGAGGGAGCGATGGAGTCGCTGCCCCTGGCCGAGGGTGACGTTCAACCGACGGTCAGCGTGGTCATCCCCGCGTACAACGTCGCGGCGACGCTTGCCCGCGCCGTCCGGAGCGTGACCGGGCAGACCTCTCGGCCGCTGGAGGTGTTCGTGGTCGACGACGGGTCCACCGACGGCACGGCCGACGTGGGGCGGGGCTTCGGCCCCCCGGTCCGGTACATCCGGCAAGACAACGGAGGGGCCGGGGCCGCGCGCAATCGCGGCGTGACCGAGGCCCGGGGCGAGTGGGTGGCGTTTTTGGATGCCGACGACTGGTGGGAGCCGGAGCACCTGGCCCGGCAGTTCGACGTGGTGCGGCGGCACCCGGAACTCGTCTGGGTGGCCGGCCGGTGCGTCAACGTGTGGCCGGGCGGCGCCAAGACCGTTGGGCTGCCGTCCGAGGGCTGTCGGAAACTCCTGGAGGATGGGTGCTGGTGCCGCGACTACTACGAGGCGGCAGCGGCCGGTGTCCAGTTTCCCACCATCGTCATGCTGATCCGCCGGCGGGTCTTCGACGAGGTCGGCCTCTTCGACGCCCAGATTCGGTCCGGGCAGGACCGCGACATGTGGTTCCGGATTGCCGACCGGTTCCCCGCCATCGGGTACGTCGACGAGCCCATCGCCGTGTACGACCGGACGGCGGCGGGGTCGCTGACGCGCTCCAACCGGCCCCGCGGGGCCGACGACTGGCGCCTGCTCACCAAGCATGTGCCGCAGAGGTCACAGCGGCCGAACGGGCCCGAGACGCCACGCGACCGGCACTTCCGCTCGATTATCGCGCGGTCGCTGCGGAACGCGGCCCGATTCGGCGACCAGCAGCACCTGGCCCGCGTTCTGGCGGCCTACGGCGACCGGTTGGGGACGGCGCAGCGGGTCGTGTGGGGCCTGGTCAGCCACTTGCCCTCGGGCGTGGTGAGGCTGGCCGCCAAGGGCTACGGGGCCACGGTGGTCCCGTTGCGGGTCCGGCGGCGCAAGTGATCGTGTGGGCGCGGCGTCATTCGCCCGGCGTGAATACACGGCGGGCGGCGGGCGGAGTGTCCCGCGGTGTTTGTGCCAAGACGGGGTGTTCCGGCGGCCGATAGAGTACTGACGGTGTGGTTTGGGGGCCCCGGGGCGGGCCTGCGGAAGGGGATGTGGGTATGGAATGGATGGCAATCTCTGAGCCGATGCTGCCCGGGCAGCCGATGCCGGTGGCGCCGCCGGCGCCCTGGTCGGTCCGCCGATACATATGGGTCACGGTGGCCGCGGTCGCGTTCACGGGCCTGGTTTTCGTGGGGGCGTCGCTGATTCCCGGCGAACGGTACTTCGCGATCATCCTGGCGGGGCTTCCGCTGGCCTTGCTGGTGGCGTACAGTCCGGAGGTGGGGTTCTACCTGTTCGTTCTGGCGGTTCCGTTCGAGTCGCTCGGCGAGATCGGTGAGTTTTTCTCGCTCCTGAAGCCCTTTGGCATCTTCCTGATGATCGTGCTGGTCTTTCACCTGATCGTGAAGCGGCGGGTGACGTTCCACGTGGGCGCGTTGTGGTTTGCGGTGGCGATGGTGGCGTTTTCGCTGCTGACGATCTTCGCGGCCCCTTCGGCAGAGTGGTTCTGGGTGTCCGTCTCGACCCGCATGATGCTGGTCGGCCTGCTGTTCATGGCCGTGAACACGTGCGTGACGCGGGAGCAGGCCCTGACGTTCTTGTGGGTGCTTTTCCTGGGTGCGGCGTTGGTCAGCATCGGGGTGTACTTCTTTCCGCAGCGGGTGGCGTATACGCGCGTGGAGGAGTTCGTGCGCCCGACCATCCCGGGCGTCGGCACCAATTCGCACGCCAAGGACCTCATGCCGGGGCTTCTGCTGGTGCCGTTCCTGTACAAGCGGAGCCGGGGCTGGGTGAAGGCCGTCGTCATCGTGGCGATGGTTTTGTCGGCCATCGGCCTGCTGCGCACGGCCACGCGGTCGGTTTACATTGCCGTGGTCATAGGCTTTCTGGTGATGGCCCTGACGGTGCGCGGCAAGAGCATGGCGTGGCGCCTGCTGTTTATTGGCGGCGGGGTGGCCGTGGGGGCGGCCGTGGTG
>DATKZB010000375.1:0-8054 GCA_035528235.1 Phycisphaerae bacterium | reverse complement strand
GGTCGCCACCACGACGGCGTCGACGCGCGCCGCGGCGCGCGCGGCCTCGCAGACGTGCTGGATGAGCGGCTTGCCGGTTTCGGCGGCGAGAGGCTTCCCCGGGAATCGCTTGGACCCATACCGGGCGGGGATAACGCAAATGACCATCGTGCGCCTGACGTTCGAATACCGGGGACCGCGCTTCAGGAAACGCCTTATGGGCGCATCAGGATACCCGGCCCGCGCCGCCAAGTCAAGTTAAACGTCGCCCGGGGGCTCGACGACCGACCATTTGCACAGGAACGCTCCGGCGACGACCAGCCCGCAGGCCGCCCACAGGTTCCAGCCCACCGCCACGCCCAGGTACGCGGCGCTGACGGCCGTCGAGAGGATGGGCGTGAGGTACGACAGCGAGGCCACCAGCGGCAGGTTCCCCCGCCGGACGGCCAGGTCCCACAAGGCGTAAGCCAGCAGCGTCGGAAACACGGCCACGAAGGCGAGTTCCCACGCAGCCCGGCCGGTCCAGTGCGACTCCTCCGGCCGCAGCCACCGTACGCCCAGCAGCACGAGGCCGGTCGCCAGGACGAACAGCGGCACGCCCTGGCCCTGGGCGTCGCCGGCCCATCGGCGGCTCAGGTTCGAGTAGAGCGCCCAGGTGACCGCCGCCACCAACGCCAGCAGGTACGGGGCCGGGTGCAGTCGCAGGTTCGCGGTCAGCGCGTCGAACGAATACTCGCCCAGCCCGATCGGCGCCAGCGCCGCCCCCGCCAGCGCCAGCACGACGCCCGGCACGAACGCGGCCCGGACCTTCGTGTGCAGAATGGGGATGCCGAAGACCAGCGTCAACGCCGGCCACAGGTAGTTGATGATGCCCACCTCGATGGCCTGCTGCCGCCCGGCGGCCAGCCCCACCGCCAGGTAGATGCTCACGATGTACACGACGAACAGCGACCCGCACCCCACCAGGTACGCCCGCGGCAGCCGCAGGGCACCGCCGAGGCGTCCTGTGACGACCAGGTACGCGCAGCCGAGCACGCCGCCGATGCCGTAGGCCAACGCGACCGCCGTGACGGCGCCGACCGATTCCGAGAGGCTCCGCGCCAGGGCGACCGTCCCGCTCCAGAACAGGATCGCGACGATGCCCATTGCGGTGCTGAGGCGCTTGCGATCTTGCATGGGGATGCCTGTTCTCGATGCGATGCGGCCGGCGTCAGTCCATCACAACATACGGCGCGGCCCTTGCCAAGCGTTTGCCGCCCAGGCCCACGTCGGCCAGGCTGCGCAGGATGCCCTCGCGGCGGGTCCGCAGGATCCGTCCCGCCGTAATAGGACCGATGCCCGGCACCCGCAACAGCGCCTCTCGGGCGGCCGACCGCGCCCGCACGGGGTAGAACTCCGGGTGCCGCTCGGCCCACCGCTGTTTCGGGTCCGTGCCCAGCGGAAGGCTACCGTCGGCCTCGAACAGGATGTCGTCGGCGTCCCAGCGGTACTTGCGGATGAGGAAGTCGGCCTGGTACAGCCGGTGCTCGCGCGTCAGCAGGTCCTCGGCGGCGGCCGCGCCCGCCCGTTCGCCCGGCAGCGACCCATCGCCCAGCCCGCGTTGGTACGCGCTGAAGTACACCCGCGACAGGCCCAGTCGCCGGTACAGGCCGAAGGTGGCCTGCACGATGTCGGCGTCGGTCTCGTCGGAGGCGCCCACGATGAACTGGGTCGTGTGCTTGACGCGGGCGCGCCGGCTGCCACGGGCCGTCAGGCGGCTGATGAGCCGCATCGGCCGCACGATGTCGCGGTCGTAATCCTTCTTCGACGACAGCGGCCGGAAGGCCCCGCGCGTCGGCACCTCGACGTTCAGCGACACGGCGTTGGCAACGTCCACGGCCTGCTCGATGGCGGCGTCCGACGCCCCGGGAATGACCTTCAGGTGCAGGTACCCGCGATACGCGTGCCGGCGGCGGAGGATCTGGGCCACGGCCAGCATGCGATCCATCGTGGTGTCGGCGTCGCGAATAACGCCCGACGTCAGGAACAGGCCGAACACCCGCCTGGCCCGCACGTAATCCATGAACGCGGCGGCCACTTCCTCCGGGGCGAGGGTGCACCGGGGGGTGTCGCGGTCGCTCCGCAGGGGGCAATACCGGCAGTCGTTCGCGCAGGCGTTCGACAGAAGCGTCTTGAGCATGACCTCGGTGCCGCCGCGAGGCACCGACGCCGGGTACAGCCACAGGCCGCCCGGGCCGCGTTGCCGGTGGTCGGTCGCCCGCTTCGTGCCGCACGCGCACGACAGGTCGTACCGCGACGCGTCGGCCAGGAGCCTGAGCCTTTCGAGCGTGTCCACGTCCTGAAGGTCCTCCGCCCGTTGCGTCGGCCGCCGCGGCCCCGGGCACCTCCCGCGTGCCCCGCACCCGGCGACGCCCGACCGGACACTACCCTAACATACTCCGAACGTCAAGCGAAATCGTGCCGCGTCAGGAAGACGGAGGCACCGGGATCTTCTGCCAAGCCCCAAACTCTTGGGTGGCATGCCCACGCCGCTGCTGGCGTGGGCATGTCCCACGTGGGCCACGGAGCATGCCCAGGCAACGACGGCCTGGGCATGCCACCCATGCCAGAGAGTCTTGGCGCACCCGCACGTCACCGCGCCGGTTCGGCGGGGCCGCGGAAGACCGACCCGCCGAACGTCGTCAGGATGACCTGGTCCGGCGCGTCGGGGTCGAAGTGCACCCGCTGGATGTTGGCAAACGGCAGCGCGAGGAACGGCTGCCACGTCGCCCCGTCGTCCTTGCTCAGGTACAGGCCCGATTCGCGGGCGCCCTCGGTCAGCGTCGTGTAAATCCATCCGGGCCGGGCCGGATGGTAAGCCGCGCTGAAATGTTCGGGCCCCTTGGTGACCACTTTCGCCCAGGTGGCGCCGCCGTCGGTCGTGCGGTACAGGCCGCTTTCTTCCTGGCCGCGCACGTTGGCCGCCGTCAGGAGGATCGTCTTGGGGTCCTTCGGATGGACCGCGAAATCCTTCGGCCAGTACAGCGGCAGCGACTCGGTAATCTTCGTCCAGTTTTCGCCCTGGTCGGCGGAGCGGTACAGGCCCACGCCGTCGTGCGTAAACGTACCGTCGCTCATCCGCTTGGCCGTGACCAGACACAGGAGCGTGCCATCGGCCTGGCGTGCCATCTTGCAGCACCGCATGTTGGCGGGGTGCCCCAGGCCGCGGCTCTTGGGGGTCCAGGTCTTGCCGCCGTCGTCGCTCCGGTAGACGCCCTTCTCGAAGAGCGAGGCGTAGAGCCGCCGGGCGTCGCGCGGCGAGGTGGGGTCCACCACGACCGACAGGCACGGCGCCTCGGGCAGGCCCGACTTGGTCCAGGTCTTGCCGAAGTCGTCGCTCCGGCCCACACCGCCCTGCATGATGACGCGGTGCCGGCCCGAGATGACGTTCGAGTTCGGGATGTCGTGCGTGTCCGAGAAAGCGCCCCAGAGGCGTCCCGGCACGTCGGGGTCGAAGGCGAGTGCGTACATCGTGTTCCGCCACGGCACCGTGGGCCCCTGCCAGATCCACGACGTGCCGCCGTCCAGGCTGCGGGCGAAACCGATGTCGGTGTAGCAGATGTAATGCCGCCGCTTCTCGTGCGGGTCGATGGTGTAGTTCCACGTCGACGTCACGACGAGGCCGTTGTTGAGCCACGCGGCCTCGCCCTTGGGATGCTCGCCCGGGGCGAAGCGTCCGTGACACACCCGCCACGACTTGCCGCCGTCGTCGGTCCGCAGGACGAACGCCGAACTGCACAGCATCACGACGCCGGGGTCGGCCTCGCTCGTGGCCATGGCGTACGGCACCTCCTGCCACCGCTGGCCGATGCCCTTGGTCACCCAGTCGTCCTCGACGTTGTACTCCTTGAACCGCGGGTCGGAGAACAGGATGGCCCGCCACGTTCGGCCGCCATCGTCGGTCCGGTACACGGTGCTGTGATTGGGCGGGAAGTAACTCGTGCCGGCGTCGTAGACGTAAGCGGTATCGGGCCGGGAGTCGGTCGTCAGGGCGTGGACGTACCGGGGCACGTCGCCGTGGGCCCACTCGCTCGAGCGTTTCGTCTGGACGTTGAGGTCGGCCTTCATGGCCCGCTGCCACGAGCGGCCGCCGTCGCCGGAGACGTACACGCCGCCGGCCAGGTTCCCATCGACGACCTTGCATGGGATGGTGGCGTACAGGCGGACGACCTTGCCGTCGGACCCGCCGGCAAAGGCCAGCAGGTTCTTTTCGGGCAGGCCCTCGCCCCACGGGGCAAAGGTCTTGGCGCCGTCCTCGGACCGGAACACGCCCTCGCCCGTGCCGACGAGGTAGACGCGTGCCTCGACGGGGCTCGACCGGTCGGTCGCCAGGCCGAGGACCTTGCCCGCGACGCCCTCGCACCGCCGCCACGTGGCGCCGTCGTCGTCGGTGGCAAAGAGGCCGGCGGTCGTGCCGACGAGCAGGCGCTGCGGCACGGCGGCGTCGGCGTAGAGGACCGTGGGCCGCTCCTGCCAGGCCCGTTTGCCGCCGTAGGGTTTCCAGGTGCGGCCGTCGTCGAGACTCACGCACAGGTCGCCGCTCCAGCCGCGGGGCGCGATGATCTTGCCACGCGCGGCCGGATGGAACACGGCGGCGCACGTCGTGTTGCCCTGGAGGTCGGCGTGGTTGAACATTCGCCAGGTCCGGCCGCCGTCGCGTGTCATGTAGGCCCCGCTCATGTCGCACGAGATGGTGGCCAGGTTGGCGTCGTGCGGCGAGACGGCCAGGCTGAACATGGCCCCGCCGGCGCACAGACCCACGGTCTGCCAGGGCTCAGCGGCCGCGGCAGCGGGCTCGGCCGGCGCGGGCGCCGCAGGGGCGGGCTTTGGCGGCGCGGCCGGCTCGGCGGGCGCCGGGACGGCAGGCTCGGGCGGGACGGCGGCCGGCGCGGGGACCGCGGGGACGGGCGCGGGCGGCGCCGACGGGGCACATCCAACCACCACCAGGCACAGCGCCAGTAGGGCGAATCTCATTTCGGGCTCCCTTCGTTCGGGCAGTACGTTCGGACCATGGCGGCCGCCACCTCGTCGCAGGCCTTGGGGGCGGCGTCGCCGCCCTGGTTGGTGGCCACGACGACGGCGAAGTTGCGGAGGGGCGCCATCCAGACGACGGCGTAGTTCATGGTGTTCGAGCCGGCGTGGGTGTAGACGCGGCCGCCGCCCCAGGGACGGTCGGTCGCGGTCCATCCGCCGGCGTAGTCGCCGCCGAAGGCGGGCGTGTGCAGCGGCGACCAGTCCTTGACGGGCAGCGGCGTCGGCCGGCCGCGGGCACCGGCCAGGTGGGCCGCGACGAACTTCGCCCAGTCGCCGACCGAGCAGTGGACCGTCCCGCCGGGCCCGATGGACGCCGGGTTGTCGGACAGCGGCCCGGGTTCGACCGGCACCGCCCGGCCGTTCTCGACGCGATGCTGCCAGGGCTGGTCGATGCGGCCGGGCGTCCCCATGGAGCCGAAACCGGCCGAGGTCATGCCGAGCGGCTTGAAGACGCGGTCCCGCATCAGCGTTTCCCACGGCGTGTCGGCGGCCTTCTCGGCGGCGGCGCCCAGGAGGGCGTACCCGGCGTTGGAGTAGAGGAACTTTTCGCCCGGCGTCGCGGCGGGTTCCTGGGCGAGAATGCGGCCCAGGTACTCGCGGCGCTGGTCGCGCGGCGTGCCCGGCAGGCGGTGGACGTCGAGGAACGACATGCCCTTGGGCCACGATTCGGCCCCGCCCGGCAGCCCGGCACGGTGCGCCAGCACCTGGCGCAGGGTGACCTTGCGGTAGACCGGGCGCATGGCGTCGGCCAGGTCGGGGAAGGCCTCGGCCAGCGTCGCCGACCACTTGAGCCGGCCCTGCTCAACCAGCATCTCGACCAGCGTGGCCGTCATGGCCTTGGTGCACGAGCCGATGTGGAAGCAGTCTTCGGCGGTGACCCGGACGTCGGAACCGGCCTTTCGGACGCCCACGGCGCCGACCGCGACGACGCGTCCGTCGCGGACGACGGCGGCGGCCAGCGCCGGCAGGTTGTGCTGCGCGCGGATGGTCTCCAGGACGGCTTCGTCAAGTTCCTCGCCTTCGTGCGCGGCGGCCTTCCCAGAGGCCTGCCCGCCTTGGGCGGGCCGCCGCGTCAGGTCGCCCTGCGCCAAGGCGCGGTGGCCTGGGAAGGCCACCGCGCGAGATTCGGCGGCTTGGGCGCACCCCGCCGCGAGCAGCATCGCGGCCAACACGCAGAGGGTGACGGGGCGGCACATACCAACTCCTCACGACGGCACGTGCAAAGCGCGCACCGTACGGCAATGTTCACGGCTTGCAAGCAAGCCGTGGCACGTCAGGAAACCGAGGCCCAGGGTCCGCTCCCGGGCGCCGCTACAGCCGGGCCACGAGGTCGCAGGATTTCTTGGCCATGTCGGCCAGGCGGATCTCGTGCAGGCCGTGGATGCCCGTCTGGAGGGTGTCGCGGATGGGGCGGGTCCACTTCTTCGGCATCCTCTTGGCCCCCAACACCAGGCCCACGATGCTGCCGACGGTGGCGCCGTTGCAGTCGGTGTCGAAGGCACACGTCACGGCCCGGCAGACGCTCTTTTCGAAATCGAGGTCGCCCCACAACAGGCCCACTGCCACGATGGCGGCGTTGGAGATGGCGTGGCACCAGTGATGGGGGTCGGCCTCGTCCCAATCGGCGTGGACCTGGTCGATGGCCTGCTCGAAGGTCCACCCCTGGGCCTTCCAGCCGAGGACCTTCTCGATCTCGGCGGCCAGGCGGCTGCGGGCGGGTATCTGGCCCAGGCCCGCGCGGATGATCGCCGCCAGGTCGTCGGTGGTCCAGGCGGCGGCCAGCATGGCGGCCACCCACATCTCGCCGTAGATGCCGTTGCGGGTGTGGCTGATGCAGGCGTCGCGCCAGGCCCACTCGGCAGCCCGCTGGGGGTCGCCGGGGGCGGCGTAGCCGAAGAAGTCGGCCCGAATCTGGGCGCCGATCCACTCGCGATACGGGTTGCACCAGGTGGCGCTCGAGAACCGGCCCGCCACTTTGCCGTCGGGCCCCGGCGGCGGATAGAGCATCACGAGGTTCCGGTACGCCACGCGCTCGGCCGTGCACACGTGACCGATGGGGACGTTGCCCAGCCAGAACCCGGCCACGTCGGCCGGCGTGAAGTCGGCCCCGTACCGCTCGAGGATGGCGTACCCCGTGGCCGTGTAGTTCGTGTCATCGTCCTCGGGCATGCACCGGATGCCTTCGATGACGGTGCCGGGGGCAGGTTTGCGGCCGTGGCGGGCGAACCAGTTTTCTTCCTTCGCCACCTTCGCCCCGACCTTCATCGACCAGTAGTGGGCCAGCGGCCAGCGGCCCTGGGCCTTGAGGATGCGTTCCATCGAGCGGCGACGGCGGCCCTCGACGGGTTTGCCGGCCAGGCACCCGCAGCACCGGCCCAGCCAGGCGCCGTACATCCGGTCGTGGAAGGCGGCGGCCGAGAGCCGCGGCGGCCGGACCGACGGACGCCGCGTCGGCCGGGCCTTGCGGATGCCCGCCAGGTCGCTCGGCTCGCGCCACGGGTAGTCCCGGCGCGTCGGCAGCCCCTGGACCGTCTCAAGAAGCGTTTGGACCCGGGGCCAGGCGGCGAGGTTGCGGTCGAGGTCGCGCCGGGCGAGGCGTTTGAACTCGGCCTCGACGCTCGCCAGGTCGCGGCCCTCCTGGGCGGCCTGTTGCCGCTCGATAGCCAAGTCGGCCCGCTTTACCAGCAGCCACGGCGAGTCGGTCCATGGTTGCGGCATGCTCTTCCCCTTTCGCGTGTCGTGCCCGGCGAGCACGCAAGGCTATCCGAGGCGCAGGGGGAGTGCAACAGAATGCCGAGACGAAAAGCCCCCGGCCTCTGAGAGACCGGGGGCTTGACAGGCTACCGTAGTCTGCCTTTTCGCGTAGCGCTGGGGCCATGCCCCAGCGTGTGTGCGACATGCCGCCGGCACGGGCCGATGGTCGCGCACGTCGGCCGGCGCGCCGCGCCCTGCCGCTCGCTTGCGCTCGCGGCTAGAGCAGTTCACGTTTGGATGTAGCGTGT